>JBMSYB010000014.1:0-37847 GCA_049426285.1 Burkholderiaceae bacterium | reverse complement strand
GGGCCACTGCCCAGGCCCTGCATGGCAAAGGCAAAGTCGGCCAGGGCCGAATGAAAGGCCAGCACCTCACGGATAAGAACAAGGCAGCGGCTATCGAGCACCGGAAAGATCCCGCCATGCGAGGCGGGTACGCAGTAGCGCAGCCATCCCGCCGCACCAAGCACCCGCACCCAGTCACGGCAGGCCTGATCAACATCGGCTTCGTCAATCTTTTGTTGGGCTGCCCAGTCGGAAAGGTCCACCACCAGCCGGCGATGAACCTCATCGAAAAAGGGCAGTGCTAGGTGCTCGGCGGGATAGCGCATGTCAGGATTTACGGGCGGTAGGCTTTCGTGGTTCTTGTAGTCCTAGTGGTCCTTGCAGGCCTTGTAGCCCTAGTTGCCCTCAAAGACCGGCTTGGTCTTAGCCACAAAGGCGTGATAGGCCCGATGAAAGTCTTGTGTCTGCATCGACTCGGCCTGGGCAACGGCCTCGGCATCAATCGCGGCATCAATGCCCATGGCCCATTCCGCATGCAGCATGCGTTTGGTCATGGCATGCGCCAGGCTGGGGCCCTGGGCAAGCAGCCGCGCCTGACTCTGGGCATGGGCCAGTACCGCGTCTGCTGGAAGCAGTTGATTGAAAAACCCCCAGGCCAGGCCTTCTTCGGCAGTCATGGTGCGGCCCAGGTAGAGAAGCTCG
This sequence comes from Burkholderiaceae bacterium, assembly GCA_049426285.1. Lineage (GTDB taxonomy): Bacteria > Pseudomonadota > Gammaproteobacteria > Burkholderiales > Burkholderiaceae_A > Hahnella. Next base: position 37,166 of record JBMSYB010000014.1, on the reverse strand, counting down.
GCCGCCCGGGTCTGCCCGATGACACGCGGCAACAGGGCGCAGGCGCCCATATCGGCACCTGAGAGACCCACCCGCACAAACAAAAAGGCGGTTTTGGACGCAGGCGTGGCGTAGCGAAAATCACTTGCCAAGGCAATCATGGCACCCGCACCGGCGCAGACCCCGTCGATGGCGGCAATAATGGGCTGTGGGCAGGCCCGCATGGCCTTGACCAGGTCACCAGTCATCTGGGTGAACTGCAATAGCCCTTCGGGCGTGCGTTTGGTCAGTGGCCCAATAATCTCGTGCACGTCGCCCCCCGAGCAGAAGTTTCCTCCGGCACCGGTGACCACAACCGCTTTAACCTCTTGCGACCGCAGCCGCAGGCCCCAGAACCAGTTGCGCAAGGCATCGTACGATTCAAAGGTAAGGGGATTTTTCTTCTCGGGCCGGTTCAATGTCACCGTGGCGACCCCGGCTGAAATCTCAAACAAGAGAGCGCTCATGCCACCTGCCTTTCTGCATCACTGATAATCAGCCCTGTCTTCACCTTGCCCAAAAGGGTGTGCAGCTGCTGCATCTGGGTATCGGTGAGCGACGAAAACGCCTGAATCACCCACTGCTCGTGCTGGCGGGCCATCCGGCGAAAGCTCTGGGCGCCCTTAGCCGTAAGCCGAATTCGCGTGGCTCGACGATCACCTTCGACCTGAACACGCGCCACCAGACCCTCCTGCTCCAGCTGATCGGTAATGGCGGTGACGTTGCCGCCTGTCACCATTAGCCTGCGAGACAGCTCGTTCATCTTGAGCCCTGCGGGATTGCGCTCGAGCTGGGCCAGGAGGTCAAACCGGGGCAATGTGGTGGCAAATCGGATGCGCAATTCACTGCGTATTTTTCGCTCGATCATCTGCTGGCAGGTCAGCAGTCGCAGCCAGAGACGCAGTGAGGCATGGTGGTCTTCCCGGCCACGGCGTTCGTAGTCGTCGCGCATGGGCTATACCTGCCTGTCTTCTGCGGCCATCTCGGCGGCCCGTTGCCTATTGCGCACCAGCTGGTCTCGGCCTGCAAGGTAAGGAAGGGGCCATTGGGCATGCGGGCTTCCAAGGCGGGCTGCCTCGTGCAGTGTCCAGGCGGGATTGGCCAGATGCGGGCGGGCGATGGCACAGAGGTCGGCACGACCTGCCGCGATAATGCTATTGACATGGTCGGCCTCGAAAATGGCGCCAACGGCAATCGTGCGAATACCCACCTCGTTGCGAATACGGTCGGCAAAGGGTGTTTGATACATGCGGCCATACACAGGCCGTGCCTGCCGCGTGGTCTGGCCCGATGACACGTCGATGAAATCGGCGCCGGCCTCTTTAAAGAGCCGTGCCATTACCACCGCATCCTCATCTGTGTTGCCCCCCGGGGCCCAGTCGTGGGCAGATATGCGCACACTCATCGGCATGCTGTCAGGAATGGCGGCACGGATCGCCCGAAAGACTTCCAAGGGATATCGACAGCGGTTCTCCAGGCTGCCGCCAGAGTCGTCGGTGCGCTGGTTCGTCAGCGGACAGAGAAAGGAGGAGAGCAGATAGCCATGGGCGCAGTGCAGTTCTATCCAGTCAAACCCAGCACGCACCGCGCGGCGGGCGCTCTCCACAAAGGCATCGCGGACGGCAGTCATGTCTGCGCGGGTCATGGCCTTTGGCACCTGGTTCTGCGGCCCATAGGCAATTGCGCTGGCAGCCATCAGGGGCCAGTTGCCTTCTGGCAGCGGGGCATCCACCTCGTGCCAGCCCAGTTGGGTCGAGCCCTTCGGGCCGCTATGACCCAGCTGAATGCCAATCTTAGCGGGCGTCTGCTGGTGCACAAACTGCACAATGCGGGCAAAGGCGGCCTCCTGGGCATCGTTCCAAAGCCCTGTACAGCCAGGCGTTATGCGGCCCTCCGGCGTGGGAGCGGTCATTTCCACAAAGACCAGGCCTGCCCCGCCCAAGGCCCGCGACCCAAGATGCACCAGATGAAAGTCTTGCGGAACCCCATCGACCGCCATGTAGGTGGCCATAGGAGAGACCACCGTGCGGGCGGGGAGATGGCAGCCACGAACCTGCAAAGGCAGCAGCATGGGAGGCGGCGGAGGCAGCCCACCCCGACTGCCTGCTTCCATGGATGTTGGCTCCAGGGGGCGATGAGCTCTGGCCCCAGAGCCTTCAACCCGAGCGGCCAGCCATGCCTCATAGCCCGTCAGCCAGGCGCTGTCACGCAGACGCAGGTTCTCGTGGCTGATCCGTTGCGACCGGGTCATGAGTGAATAGGCAAACTGCTCGATCTCCATACCCGTGTATCGCGACACATTTTCAAACCACTCGGTGGAGTTGCGCGCCGCATTTTGAATCTTTAATACCTCTACTGAGCGACTGGCCTGATAGCGGTCAAGCGCCTCGGAAAGACTCTGGGTCTGTGCCATGGCGCGGTTAAGTTCAATGGCGTCTTCCAGAGCAAGCTTGGTGCCAGAGCCAATTGAAAAGTGCGCGGTATGGGCGGCGTCGCCCATGAGCACGAGGGGTACCTGACGCCCCTGCACCGCAAGGGTGTGCAGCCAGGTTTTGCAGATGACACGGGGAAACTGAATCCAGAATGCCGAGCCCCGCAGGTGCCGCGCATTAGACAGAAGCGCATGGTCATCAAGGTACCTGGCAAAGAGCTTCTCGCAAAAGGCAATGGAGGCTTCTTGATCTAGTTGATCTAGCCCATGGGCCCGCCATACCGGTTCGGGCGTCTCGACGATAAAGGTGGACAGACCCGGCTCGAAACGATAGGCATGGGCCTGAAACCAGCCATGCTCCGTCTCTTCAAAGGCAAAGGTGAAGGCCTCAAAGGTCTTGGTGGTGCCAAGCCAGACAAAACGACATTTACGGGTGTCGATGTCGGGCTGAAAGACATCGCTGTAGCGACTGCGAATGCGGCTGTTAAGCCCATCGCTGGCAATTACCAAGTCGGGCTGGTACTGGGCAATGGCGGCACGGTCGTCGTCGACCTCGCTACCAAAGACCAGATCAACGCCGGCAGCGCGACAGTGGTCTTGCAGAATGTTGAGCAGTCGCTTGCGACCGATGCCACAGAATCCATGGCCGGTGGACCGCACCGAGCGGCCTTTGAAGAAGACCTCGATATCGTCCCAGTGGTTAAACGACTGCAGAATCTCTTCGGCGGAACTGGGGTCGGCTGCCCGCAGATTGGCCAATGTCTGGTCAGAGAAGACCACCCCCCAGCCAAAGGTATCGTTGGGCTGGTTACGCTCCAGAACGGTCACGGAGAGCGCTGGGTTGCGCTTCTTCAGCAGCAGGGCCGCGTAGAGACCCGCTGGCCCACCGCCGATAGACAGGACGCGCGACAATTGGGGTGAAGCTGAGAGTAGATTCATAGTGGGATTCTTTAAACTTAAAGTATTTAAGCCTATCCTGATTAACCCTAGGGGGGTGTGCTGATGTCTCTCGATTCGCATTACGACAACCGCGCTGCGGTTCCGGAGTTTGCAGACTTTCTTTCACGATGGAATACGGCAAGCCAGGCAGCCCGGGCCCAGGCCGCAGCCGCCCCCGGGCAGTTCTCGCAGCACCCGTACCTCGGGCAGGGCCACTTTCACACCAACGAACTCTGTAACGAGGGGCGCACCAACGAAGAAAGTTTCGGCCCGCCCTGGGGCAGCGCGCGGTGTCGGATTGATTTCTTCGCGGCGGCCGGCGATAGCACAAAGCCTCTGTTGGTTTTCTTGCATGGGGGCTACTGGCGGTCTCTGGGACCGGAAGTCTTTCATTTCATCGCGCCCCCATGGACCGCACGCGGGGTGCATGTGGCCTTTCTGGGCTATGACCTCTGCCCGAACGTGGAGATCGACCAGATAGCAGCCCAGTGCAGCGCGGCTATGCGGTGGCTGATTGCTGAAGGTGCGTCGCTTGGCGTTGACCTCACACGGGTGGTGGTTTCGGGCCATTCGGCGGGGGGGCATCTGGCGGCGATGCTTGCGTCAGCGCCCGCATCGGTGGCGTCTTTAATCAGTGATGCTAGGCAAACGGCGGGGGCTGGGGAAACGGCCGATCGGGAATTCGCTATAAGCGGCTGTATCAGTCTCTCCGGGGTGTTCGACCTCGCCCCGCTTGCCCAGACCAGCATGAATGCCGACCTGCGACTACGTGAGGCGGTTATTGCTGGGGCCTCGCCGGTCCATCGGGCACCCTTTCCTGCGCTTCTTACTCATGATCGACTAGCGCTTTTTGTGGGTGCGAATGAGCTTCAGGGATTCCATGATCAGCATACTGCGATCATCAAGGCCTGGGGTCTTACGGGCAAATCGATTTGCGAGAAGCTGCCGGGCCTGCACCATTTCAGTGTTGTCGATGCGCTTGCCACCCCTGGCTCGCGTGTGTTTCAAGTGGCGGAACGAATGCTGAGGCCAGCGCACCCCGTGTCCATGTAAGGTGCGGCCCCCCATACGCTGGGTTACCGATAAGGCCGTAGGGCTAGGGCGCCCATGCAACAGCTGGCTTAAGTGGCTTAAGTAGCTTAAGTGAGCGTGCCGTTCTAAAAGAAAAGGGCGTTGAGTGCGGCGCCTGGGGAGTCGGCTCGCATAAAGGCCTCGCCCACCAGAAAGGCATTGATTCCCGCCGCACGCATGCGGGTGACATCGGCGCGCGACAAAATACCGCTTTCGGTAATCAGCATACGGTCGGCAGGCAGATGGGGTAAGAGATCGAGCGTGGTCTCTAGCCGTGTTTCGAAGGTACGCAGGTTGCGGTTATTCACCCCCAGCAGAGGGGAGCGGCAGCAGCTGAGCGCTCGATCAAATTCGTCGGCGTCGTGCACCTCAACCAGGACATCCATACCCAGCGAAAACGCCGCAGATTCGAGTTCGCGCAGCTGGTCGTTGGAGAGCGCGGCCACGATCAACAAGATACAGTCGGCACCCCAAGACCGTGCCTGCAGCACCTGGTAGGGGTCGATCATGAAGTCTTTGCGCAGCACCGGAAGGCTGCAGGCGGCGCGTGCCTCGGTGAGATGCTGCGGATCGCCTTGGAAAAACGCAACATCCGTAAGCACCGAGAGGCATGCAGCGCCATGGGCGGCGTAGTCTTTGGCAATATCTGCTGGTACAAACGGATCGCGCAACAATCCCTTGCTCGGGCTGGCCCGCTTTACTTCAGAAATCACCGCGGGCATACCCGCTGCTTGCTTGTTGCGCAGGGCCTGGGCGAACCCCCGCGGGGCTTTGTCTGCAGGCTGATTTTTTATCTGCGCAAGCAGCGCGGCCTCCGAGACAGTAGCCCGGGCGGCCGCCAGCTCTCGGGCCTTGACCTGCAGGATGCGTTGAAGGATGTCGGCCATGGACGAGAAAGAAATAAATTCGGAACTGGAGCGATGCGGCCTGGGCGGGAGCCTACCTGAGAGGGCTATCGGCCGGACACTAGGCGGCTTCCAAGGCCCGTGTGGTCTTTACAAAGGCATCGAACTTGGCCTGTGCCGCACCGCTGGCAATGGTGGCCATGGCCTTATCCACGGCCTCCTGCCAGGTCTTCACTACATTAGAGGCGAGTAAGGCCCCAGCCGCATTAAAGGCCACGATGTCACGAATTGGGCCCATTTCGTTAGACAAGGCAATCCGCATCTTTTCGGCCGACTGAGTGAGGCCGTCGGAATGCAAGGCATCACGCACTTCGTGCAGGGTGTAGCTGGGAAAGCCGAATTGCTGCGCGGTAACCGAATACTGCTGAATATGGGCGAACTGCAGCTCCGCCACACGGGTGTCGCCCACAATGCTCAGTTCGTCCAAGCCCATATCGGCATGCACAATGAGCACATGGTCAGAGCCCAGTTTGCGCAATACTTCGGCCTGAATGGCCACGAGATCGGGGTGAAAGACGCCCATAAGCTGGCAGGGCGCATTCGCGGGGTTGGTAAGCGGCCCAAGGATGTTAAACATAGTGCGCACGCCAAGCTCTTTGCGCACCGGAGCAATGTGCTTCATGGCCGTGTGGTGGTCGGGCGCGAACATAAAACCAATACCGCATCGGCGAATCGACTCGGCCACTTTCTCGGGCGGCAGATGAATGTTGACGCCGAGATGCTCCAGAAGATCTGCGCTGCCCGACTTGGAAGACACCGAACGCCCCCCGTGCTTGGCCACCGAGGCGCCTGCGGCGGCGGCCACGAACATGGCCGTGGTGGAGATGTTAAAGCTGTGGGCGTTGTCTCCCCCCGTGCCACACATATCCACCAGGTTGGGAATATTGGTCTTTACCTGGGTGGCGAACTCGCGCATCACCTGGGCCGCGGCAGCAAGTTCGGTGGTGGTCTCGACTTTTACCCGCAGCGCGGCCAAGAGTGCGGCCATCTGCACCTGCGAGACCGCCCCCGACATCATCTGCCGCATGATGTCGAGCATCTCTTCGCGGGTGAGGTCTTGCCGGTCGATACACCGGTTTAAGGCCTGCGGAATAGAAAAACCCATAAATCCTCCGTAACTCACTACAGGTACCAGGGGTGCCAAGCGCTGCGCACTAGGCCCCAGGCCAAACACTCTAGGCCGCGACAGACTGGTCCGCAGGCAGCCGATCCAAGAAATTCCGCAGAAGCGCATGCCCCTGCTCCGACAACACCGACTCCGGATGAAACTGCACGCCATGCACCGGCAGGCGCCTGTGCGCCAGACCCATAATCTCGCCGTCTTCGGTCCAGGCGGTAACTACAAGGTCTTCGGGCAGCCCTGTGCGAGACACTGCAAGCGAATGGTACCGCGTGACCGTAAGCGGGTTGTTCAGCTCCGAAAAGACGCTCTGGCCGTGATGGGTCACCAAAGAGGTCTTGCCGTGCATGAGGGTCTTGGCCCGCACCACCTGGCCGCCAAAGGCGGCGCCTATCGACTGATGACCCAGGCAGACCCCCAGAAGCGGCACCGGCTGGGCCATGGCGGCGACCGCCTGAATCAGCGGCACCGATATTCCTGCCTCTGCGGGGCTGCACGGCCCTGGAGAAATAACAATGGCCTGCGGTTGAAGGGCGAGAGCCTCTGCTACCGAGAGTTCATCATTACGTACGGTCACCACCTCTGCACCCAACTCTCCAAAGTACTGCACCAGGTTGTATGTGAAAGAGTCGTAGTTGTCGATCATGAGGAGCATGGTAGGTCTACCCGTTTGGTTTTGATAGGAAGATAAACGATGTTGAGCGAACTACTCGTTTCGCTAACCCCCGGGAGACATTGCCCTCTTTATTACACTCTTTCACGCTAATTACCTCTTTTGCCAAAGCGCGCCGGGGCCACGGCCGATGCAGTCGACCGTCTGGCCCTTTTGCGTTGTCAGGACTCGCCGAATCATGTCGCGACTCACGCCCGGGCAGGCACGTTCGAGATCAGCCAGCGAAAAGGTGCCAGACATCTTGCCGATAACTTCGAGCACCAGTTGGGTCTTCGACCCACGCGGTTCTGAGGTCTCTCCAATGCGCTCGACGAATTCTCGATAGGCAGCCTTCAGAATGGACAGCACGTAATTGATGTACGGCCAAGGATCATGCTTGCCCTCATGCCACCCCTGCGAGCTTTGCTCCAAGGTTTCGTAGTAGCGGTCCTTGTTTTGTTCGACGAGGCGTTCCAGACTGATGTAGCGGCCGACCTCCAAACCCAGCTGGTAGCTCTGCAACAGCCAAAGCAATCGGGAGACCCGGCCATTACCGTCTCGGAATGGATGGATGCACAGAAAATCGAGATTGAAGGCTGCCAGGGCAATCTGCGGTGGAACCCAGCGCTCTTGCAGGCAGGCCTGCCAGTCAGCCACCAACTGATCCATGGCCGCCGGAGTCTGTTTCGCTGACACGGCACGGAAACGCACGCGTTCGCTGCCATCGGGATAACGCTCAATAATGTCGCCATCCTTCTCCTTATACAGGCCGGAATCCCAAATCTGACCACGCGTCATGGCATGCAGGCGTTGGATTGTCTCGTTGGAAATCGAGATACGCTGGGCGTCCTGGTGAATCCAAGTGAGGGCATCTCGGTAGCCGCGCACCTCTTCCTCGTCGCGGTCACGGAACAGCGGCTTGGGTGAAACCAGCACATCGCGCACCCGCGAAGGCTCCACGGTAACGCCCTCGATGCGGTTCGATGAGACTGCGCTTTCGATCAGCGCGTGTTCACGCAGTGCCTTGAGGCGCTGCGGGGACTGCCGGGTGTAGAGTTCCTGTTTGCCACGGAATTCGCCGAGATCAGACAGGTACCAGGCAGTTGCCGCTGGAATCGACGCGTTGCCAGCGGTAAGCAGCTTTAAGGTAGATAGTAATTTTTTCATGGGAAACAAAAGCATTTACGCAGGATTTCAACCTGGTGCCAACTTAGTGCCAACTTGGTCCCAACCTGATCCCAACTCAGGCCCGGATGCCGCCGTCTCGCCAGCGCCGACCTTTCCGGTGCAGCGGCCGCTTCGGTGGAAACGGTCATTTGCGCCTAAGGCTCCAACCCCCGCTCGGCAATCTCGGCAGCCCGAATCACCGCACGGGCCTTGGTCTCAGTCTCTTGCCACTCGCTCTCGGGCACCGAATCGGCCACCACGCCCGCCCCTGCGGCCACGTAGAGCATCTGGTCTTTAAGCACCCCGGTACGAATCGCAATCGCCAGATCCATCTCGCCACTAAACGAGAGGTAGCCACAGGCACCGCCATAGAGCCCTCGGCGCACGGGTTCGAGTTTGTCGATGATTTCCATGGCGCGTATTTTGGGGGCGCCACTTAAAGTACCGGCAGGAAAGCTCGCCCGCAGTACGTCCATGGCGGTGAGCTCTGGCTTGAGCATGCCCTCCACATCACTGACCAGATGCATGACATGGGAGTAGCGCTCCACCACCATCTGCTCATTGACCTTCACCGAACCAATCTGCGCGATACGGCCCACGTCATTGCGGGCGAGGTCGATGAGCATGACATGCTCGGCCCGCTCTTTTGGGTCGGCTTTGAGTTCCTCTTCCAGCCTAAGGTCGTCCTCACGGGTCTTGCCTCGGGGCCGCGTGCCGGCAATCGGACGAATGGTCACCCGGGTCTGCGGTGGCGCACCCGGGGGCGAGAGTCGGTCTTGCCGCACCAGAATCTCTGGCGAGGCGCCGACAATTTGAAAATCACCCATGTCGTAGAAGTACATATAGGGCGAAGGGTTCAAGGCACGCAAGGCGCGGTAGAGCGTGAGCGGTGAGCCTTTGTATTCGCGGGTCAGAAACTGGGCAAGCACCACCTGCATAACATCGCCCGACTCGATATAGTCCTTGGCCTGATCCACGGCCTGCAGAAATTCGTCCTTCGTAAAGTCACGGGTGGTGGAGCCCTGGGAGAAGAGCTCTGGCTCCGGCGGTTCAAAAGGCGCCTTGAGCTTGGCCACGATCTCATCTAAGCGCCACTGGGCAGCATCGTAGGCGCGCCGCAGATGCCCTTGAGAAAACGGCCCCGCCTCGGCATAGACCCAGACCGACAACCGACCCGCAAGGTTGTCAAACACGGCAAGCTCTTCTGTGAGCAGCAACAAGATATCGGGCACGCCCATAGGGTCTGGCCGCGCCTTGGCCTGCGATCGATTTAACCGCGGCTCAATGTACCGAATCGTGTCGTAGCCGAAATACCCTGCCAGGCCCCCAGCAAACCGGGGCAGCCCAGGCACAGGGGCAGCACGAAACTGCCCAAGGTAACGTTCAACAAAAGAAAGCGGATCTTCTTCGGCGCGCAGCTGCTCTATAAGAGGTTCGTGGGCAGTCTTTGCGGACAAGACACGTACCGTGGTGTCACGCGCCTCAATACGGGTGCGGGCAGGAAGGCCAATAAACGAATAGCGCCCAAACCGCTCACCGCCCACCACCGACTCTAAGAGGAAACTGTTAGCAGACCCTGCTAGCTTTAGGTAGGCCGATAAAGGCGTGTCAAGGTCGGCATTGAGGCTGCGGTTAAGGGCAATTCGGTTATAGCCCTGCGCGGCCAGGGCAGCAAATTCGTCAAAGGTCACGCCGGTAGTCCATGAAAGAGGAGCCACTAGAGCGGAAGGGGGAGCACCGACATCCCAGATACGACTGAGACCGCAGGGCCCGGTTAGGCCTGCGCCAGGGCCTTATAAAATGCATTGAAAACACCGCTATACCCTCTACGGTCGGCATCGGGGGAACCAAAAACCGCAGAGCCCGCCACAAAGGTGTCTGCACCGGCCGCGGCCACCGCAGCAATGTTGTCGGTCTTAATGCCACCATCAACCTCAAGCCGGATGGGCTGCCCGCCCCGGGCGATATGGGCATCGATTTTCTGGCGCGCCACCTTCACCTTCTCTATCGTGCCCGGTATAAAGGCCTGACCGCCGAATCCCGGGTTCACGCTCATCAGTAAGACCATATCGATCTTGTCCATCACCCAGTCGAGATGCTCCAGCGGGGTGGCAGGGTTAAACACCAGGCCCGCCTTGCAGCCCGCATCTTTTACCAACTGCAGGCTACGGTCGATATGCTGCGTGGCCTCCGGGTGGAAGGTGATGTAATCAGCGCCCGCCTTGGCAAAGTCGCCAATCAGGGCATCCACGGGCGAGACCATCAGGTGCACATCGATGGGAATCTTCACATGGGGCCGTATCGCCTTGCATACCAAGGGGCCTATGGTGAGATTCGGCACATAGTGGTTGTCCATCACATCAAAATGAATGAACCCGGCACCGGCCGCCTCCACAGCACGCACCTCTTCTCCCAGGCGGGCGAAATCGGCCGACAAAATACTGGGGGCAATGCAATACTTCTGCATAGATTTATTCATAACCGGTCTCCTAGGTGCTACTTTTTACCACGCATGGTCCAATAGACAATTCCCAGTAACAAGGCCAAAGCAATGCCCGCTTCTAGAAAAATTAGCCACATGTCTTTTCGTCTTTCTGCAAGTAGTCTTGGCCTCTCATGGGTGTGGCAGAGAGGCAAGATTGGGCTTGTCGGCGCTGGGTTCTGCCTGCTGCAAGCCTGTAGCTTAACCCCGATTCGCGAGGCGCCTGCACCTATTGTGGTGCCCGGAGAGACAGAGGGCACAGCAGCGGCCCCCGCTGCTGCCTCGGCTCCTCAGGCGCCCTCGGCAGCTACGGCACCTGAATCACCTGGAGCTCCTGCAGCCTCCGCGACCGCCGTGCCACCTGCAACCTCTGCCGCGGCCCAAGAGCCCGGGCCGGCTGGCTTTCAAGAGGCGCCTGCCGGACAGATCGCCCGGCTACCCCCTACCGTAGGACGTCTCACCCCTATGCGATTCTCGGAGCTGCCAGGCTGGTCGGAAGACACCCTGCAAGAGGCATGGCCCGCCTGGCTTCGTAACTGCCAGGCCATGGCCCGAAAGGGTGAGCCTTTCGTGGGCCTGTGCCGAGAATCTGTGCAGATTTCGTCGTCCAATCCGCAGGCCATACGTCGTTTCTTTGAAGACCGATTTCTGCCCCACCGTCTGACTGAAGCCACACCAGCCGCAGACAAGCCTGCCGCCAGCCCAACTATGCAGAACATGGTTACCGGTTACTACGAGCCTGTGGTCAGAGGTGCGCGTAACCGCGGCGGCCCCTTTCAGACACCACTCTATCGTCCGCCTCCCGATCTCATCACTGTTTCTTTGGGCCACCAGTACCCCGAGCTGCGCAACCTTCGCCTGCGCGGACGTGTCGTCAAGACACCCCAGGGTGATCAGCTCATGCCCTACCCTTCACGGGCAGAGATCGATAGGGGTGGGCTCTTAAAGGGTCTGGAGATTGCCTGGCTTGAGGATCCAATCGAGGCGTTTTTTCTTCAGGTGCAGGGGTCCGGAAAGGTCATGCTCGACGATGGGCAGGTAATGCGACTGGGCTATGCCAATCAGAATGGACATCCCTACCGATCAATTGGGCGCTGGCTGGTAGAGCAAGGCGAACTTACTCTGGCCCAGGCAAGCATGCAGGGAATTAAAAACTGGGTTGCTGCCAACCCGCAGCGCAGGCAAGAGCTCTTGCACCAGAACCCCAGCGTGGTGTTTTTTCGGGAGCTGCCGGCCAGTCAGGACCCCACCGAAGGACCTCTGGGATCGCTTGGCGTACCTCTAACCGCAGGGCGTTCGTTAGCAGTAGATCCTCTATATGTGGCCCTTGGTCTCCCGGTGTTTCTGCGCACAGAGGTTCCGGTTCGGGAGCCAGCGGCAGGCGCCCCGCGGTCACGTCCAGTAGCGCGCCTGATGATGGCCCAGGACACCGGGTCGGCCATTACGGGCATTCACCGGGGCGACTTTTATTTTGGGTCGGGTAGCGAGGCCGGCGAATTGGCCGGCAGGATGCGGTATGCCGGAGAGATGGTGGTGCTCTTGCCGCGGGGACTGCAATAGGGGCCAAAAGCGGCAATAGAAACCCCGCTGGCTAGGGTTTTGTAACCAGCGCCTCTAGAGCTCGCCTGAGCTGGTCGATTTCCTGCTGGGCCCCGGGGGGCAGGCTGCTCACCTGTTTTTCCAGATCCGAGAGTAGGGGCCCCAAAGCAGGATCGGTGAGCGCCGCCGCCGCAATGCCCGCAGCCTTTGGCGATGGCGCAGCTTGTAGTGGTGCTGCGCTTGGCCCAGCAACACCTTGTTCAGAGTCGCTGGTAGTTTCTGCGCTCACTATTTTGGGCTCACGGGCCTGGTCTTTACCGTCAGTGATCGACGAAGCCTGTGTTGCGCGGCGCCTGCGTAACCAGGCATCAAAGGCGGTTGCAAAAACCCATAGCAGGCTTATAACCAGCCAGGCGGCAATCACCGTATGGCTATGCAGCTGGTCGTTCTGGGTAAGCAGCCAGAAGTCTTGGGCAAGACCCGCCCAGTTAGTAGAGGCAAGCCACTGCATACCTGAGGCTTCGGCAGATGCGCGCTGCCCTAATGCCACGAGGAGTGCAACCAGGTTGATGAATAAGAGAGTGACATTCAGCATTTCACCGAATACAGTAGCATCAATTTGTAATTTGACCCATAAGGCAGGACACGAATGGATAACCAGTTTGAGCTCCCCAAGGAGGGGCTGCGGATCTACAACCCGGATTCAGGATGGCAGTCTGGGCCGGGCGCGAAAGCCTACTCAGAGGAAAAAGACCGGCGCAAAGAGCGGACAGACCAGACAGACCCGATCGACGAGACCGACGATATCGACGAGATCGATCAGACTGAGACATGGGACCCCATCGAAGGACAAGACGAGGCCCGCAAGTCAGAGGTCGCCGTCGAGAACGTTGACATCATCGCCCGTGCGGAACCCATAATGGAGCCGCCCTTGCCCGAAGACCAAGACCCCAACCCCCGGCCGATTCCAAACGAGGCAGAGCCTGAGCCGTTAACGGCAACAGCCACACCGATTACTGGGCCAGCACCCTCCTTTCGTGGGCGTGGTCGCAGTACGAGCAAGGCCTACACCGCACGAGGCCAGGGTACGGTCGATAGCCTTCCAAAGTCGTCCTTTACGGTTGCCCAAGACAGCGAACCTGCCGGCGGCGCCGATGCAGGCACGGCCCTGGTTCCGCAGACCCAGGCGGCAGCACTCGCCAAAGTGGGAGACTCACTAGAGAGCCTTTTTAACGCCATCCAGCGGTCTACGGTAAGCCAGGTCATTGAGGGCAATGCGCCAAGCTGGAGAGATGTGGCCGATATCAGCCGGCAGCTCGAAGAGCGGCTAAACAATCGCCAAGAGCTCTTAAAGGAGCTGCGAGCGGTCGATCAGGAAATTCGTGAGACCCGCCAGGACCTGCTCTACACCCTCAATGCCCTCAGTGAATATGAACAACAAAACCTTCAGGCAGCCTCGATGCGCGCGAGCATCAGCTCGGTCGCTGCCCAGGTGATTGCCAAACGTTTTGCGGAATCGGGTGAGAACTAGCCTGGGCTAGTGAGAAGAGGGCGAAACAGCATCCATAGGCTTTGCGCCTGTAACACTCACAGCAAAGATCTTGGGCACTAACGCAAGCGGGGGCTTTCTTGGCGCAGGCCCTGCCGACTGCGATACCGTTGTGGTGGTATCGCCGTTGGAAACTGCCGCGCTGGCAACAGACTTTTGATGCTCTTTGATCTGCTCAAGCCAGGGTCGATGGTCTTTCTTCTTGGCGCCCGCCCCAGGTAGTGCGGTAGGGAATCCTGCTCGGACCACGGTTTTTTCGGACTCGGCATTGTCCTGGGCTGCGGCCATCTCGATTTTGTAACGCAAGAGGCTGTGCAGGAATGGATTCGTTGCCTCGGCTTGGTCTCTGCGTGCTCCGTGCTTACTGAGGTGCAGCTCAATGCTCTGGTCCATTGCGCGGCAGAAAGACATAAACGAAGAGGCGAGCCGGTTGTTGCGGTGGCCGATCAGGAAGTAGTTACCAAACGCCCGCTTGGCATCGATGGAGTCAAGGATAGGGGGGGTAAGTACGAAAGAAAAGGGGAACCGTTCGGAGGTCTTATGAACTGCGCCATTTTGGTCGGACCGCACCCGGCTAGGAGCAAGCACCAGCGTTGGGTGATAGCGCTTTGACTCAAAAACCCACTGGTGCTTCTTGGCAAATTCAATGGTGGTCACCAGCTCTACCTCAGACATCGCTGAAGGCAGCACCACCAGGTCGAACTCGAAAAATATCTCGCTATCGAGAAAGTCGTTCCAGGTAAGGTCGGCAACGACAATATCGGTGTCGGTTTCAAGCTGCCGCATCACCCGGCGCAGCTCAATCACGGCCCGGTTCACCCCTCCGGTGCGGGGGACCTCAAAGGGCAGGACGCGGATTGATTTGGGCGAGTCTTTTTGTTGCACCTGCTTTACCCAGCGGCTAGAGGAGGCCTGACTATCGAAGTCTAACAGCGTGGTTTTCTTGTTCCGAATCGAAGCGAAATAGCGGCAAAGGTTTGCCGTGATGGTGCTTTTGCCCACCCCACCCTTCTGATTGGTAACAAGAATTCGGATCATGATCGGCCTAAATCAACAAATGCCATAAAAGACAACAAGAAACAGAGCATTTCTCATGCCAGATGCACAAAGTATCGGCGAGACGCTCCTAAACTATAGGGGCTCCCCCCTGATTTGTAAAAGTGGAAGGGGCAATGCGGGCGCCAGACACCGCCTCACAAAGGCACAGCGACGACCGGGCCTACTGAAGTTATACTAGCGGTCTTGGCCAAGTAGCTCAGTCGGTAGAGCAGAGGACTGAAAATCCTTGTGTCGGTGGTTCGATTCCGCCCTTGGCCACCATTCCCCCATCGTGGTTCCACAGCTCTCAATTTAGGGCAGCGAGAGCGTAAAAATGATCGACGCTGGCTCCAAAGCCCTTTCACCGCAGTCGGCTTTAGGTTGTGACGGTGAGCAGTAAAGACTCAAGATTGACCCGAAAGATACGACCGCGTTGGAAATCCATAGTCCAGCCGGGTCAGGGGTTTTCCAGACCGTCGCTGACCGTGACATCCCAGAGTGTTTCATCTTTGCGGCACTCGGAAAATACCGGATCGGTCATGAAGACCTGCGCTATTTGCTCGAGCTCTGCTTCGCGTGCTGCCAGCGCTTGCTTCATGAGCCCCTCCATCACACGACTGCGCTCGCCGTGCGGCACGACAGCATTGAAACGCTGCAAGATAGGCGCTGCGATCGTGTAAGGCGCTCTGAGTGTGGTGGAAGCCATAGGCAACGCTCCAAACATATTACGCAGTATTACTGCGCCTTGAGTGTGGTACATGAGCGCATCACAGGGCACCAGCCCGACAGACCGAAAGGTCTCAGGCCTCAAAGCCCGGATGCTCCGAAAGGACTCCGGGCCTTGTGCTTTTCAAGGCCCGGGTAGTTAAAGAAAAGGACAAAATCATGGGAATGTTCGATTATCTAAAGTGTAAGTATCCGTTGCCCGGTGTCGGCGACAACGATCTGCAATACCAGACCAAGGACACGCCGGCGCAAATGATTGACCACTATGAGATTCGCGCGGACGGCTCTCTGTGGCATCTGAATTACGACATCGAAGACAGGAGCGATCCAAATGCGCAGGGGATCGCTCGCCTGTTTGGCATTTTAGGCCGCGTCAACGAGCGCTGGGAGCCTGTGCCGTTTACCGGTGAGATTCGCTTCTACTGCTACGTCAGCGAAATCCAGTGCACCGAGTTCTCGGCTTACTTCGTCAACGGCATGCTGAACTTCCTGACGCCACTTGGGAAGGAGTCTAACTCCGTGAAGACGCGAGTGAAGCTGCGGTCCGGCCGCGAAGCGGAAGTAGAGTCGGCCAAGGGTATCCACGGTACGCTGCTATTTTCCGCGGCGGGCGATAGGTACTTCCTACGTGTACGTCACGGAACAGAAGTCCGAGACTACCCGTTGACCCACTCTGACCTGGAAGTTCGCATCGTGGACAACGATGCCTTTTTCTATCATGCGGGGGACGACCTCTGGCTCGATCATGCGCCGAAGACGCTGGGGTTAGAGATCGTGAACGTCGCTTTGCGCAATGGGATTCATTGCACTTGCCCCGCCAGCCGGGTTACTGGAAATCGCAGACTAAAGACACTTCCCTGACCAGGCGTGCTTTGAATCTCTAAGGCTCCGCCATGGCGCGAGGCCACATGCTTGACAATCGCCAGACCCAGCCCGGTACCCCCTGTCTCCCGTGACCGGCCTTTGTCAATCCGATAGAAACGCTCTG
This sequence comes from Burkholderiaceae bacterium, assembly GCA_049426285.1. Lineage (GTDB taxonomy): Bacteria > Pseudomonadota > Gammaproteobacteria > Burkholderiales > Burkholderiaceae_A > Hahnella. The sequence continues at coordinate 20,541 of JBMSYB010000014.1, read as the reverse complement.
TCAGGCGGCTAATGTGGTGCTTGTCAATGCCGGGGCCGCTATCCTCTACCTGAAACAAGGCCGATCCATCGGCCTGCGACTGCCACTGGATCGACACCGAGCCGCCCTTTGGCGTGTAGCGAACCGCATTATTCACAAGGTTACTAAAGGCGCTGTAGAGCTCGCGGTCCTCGCCGAGCACGGCGCTAGGCCCCGAGGTATCCAAAAGCCGAATGCTATGGCGGCCCTGGCTTAGCGCCTCGGCCTCGCGCAACAGCCGCGCCAGCATGGTTGGCATATCAACACGCGCATCGCCCGGGGGTGTCTGCTCAGTCTCTAGCCGGCCCAGTGTCAGAAGGTCATCAATCAGCCGCTGCATCCGCTCGGCCTGCTCGCCCATGGTGGAGAGCGCCTGCCCGCGCTGCGAGGCATCAAGAGGAAGGTCCCTAAGGGTCTCGATGTAGCCTGAGAGTACGGTCAAGGGGGTCTTGAGCTCATGCGACACGTTCGCGACAAAGTCGCGACGGGTGGTTTCAAGCCGCTCGATCTGGGTGATGTCCCGGGTGAGGAGCAGCCGTTCGCTCTGTCCGTAAGGAATGAGCTGCAACTGCAGAATCCGGTCGGGCTGCGGAACCCCCCGAAGCACCACCGGGCTTGTCCAGCTGCCCGATTCCAGATACCGCACAAACTCCGGATGCCGCAGCAGGTTCAGGATATTTCGACCCAGATCGGCCTGGGCCTTAAGCCCGAGATGCTGCTCGGCACGAAGACTGGCATAGGTGATCTGGTGATGGTCGTCTAAAGAGACCACCCCATCGGGCATGGCATCGGTAACGCTGCGAAAACTCTTTAACATTTCCTGCAGCTGCGACTGCTGCCGCTCGTAGGACCGGGCAAGCCGATAGATTGCTGCATAGAGCAGATCCCACGTACCCAGGCCGGTCGGCGCATTGCTGAGTCGAAAGTCGTTTAGCCATCGCACCATCTTTTCCAGGTGCCAGACCTGAAATCCCACCCAGGCGGCTAGGCCGAAAACAAAAGCCCATAGGCCGGAACTGCCACCGGCCAGAAGCTGCACCAGCCCAGAGCCTAAGCCAATGGCCAGAAGAATAAAAACGATGCGAAACCAGAGCCCTGCCATAGAACGGAATTATGGGCCCTGAGAACCGGTCCGGAGGGCCGGCCCTGCGAGCCCGCCTAGGCTGGCTACCCCGAGGGCTGGGCGGTAAACCGATAGCCGCTGCCGCGCACCGTCTCGACATGCCGGTCATGACCCGAAGAAAGCAGGGCCTGCCGAAGCCGCCGAATGTGGACATCGACGGTGCGTTCCTCGACAAAAACATGGTCTCCCCAGACATGGTCGAGCAGCTGGCTGCGGCTATGGACACGCTCGGGATGGGTCATAAAAAAATGCAGCAGCCTAAACTCGGTGGGGCCTAGCTCTAAGGCCTCCCCACCCCCGAGGACACGATGGGTCTGGGGGTCGAGCCGCAGACCAGCAATTTCCACAGAATCATCTGTCAGCTGCGGGGCGCGCCGTCGCAGCACCGCCTTGATTCGGGCCAGCAGCTCTTTGGGAGAAAAGGGCTTGGTGACATAGTCGTCAGCCCCGCTGTCGAGGCCTTCGATCTTATCGCCTTCTTCGGAGCGTGCCGTGAGCATAATGATCGGAATCGCGGCGGTGCGTTCATCAGCGCGAAGACGGCGGGCGTACTGAATTCCGCTGGCGCCAGGCAGCATCCAGTCAAGTAGCACAAGATCGGGAAGCTCTGCCCGAATCATGAGGTCTGCGGCCAGGGTGTCAGTGGCCCGAAGTACCTTGTGGCCTGCGAAGCTTAGGTTCACCGCCACCAACTCAGCGATCGCCGGCTCGTCTTCTACGACTAAAATGGTGCTTGCCATAGCGCTAATTTATGCCATGAAGATGACAAGTCAATGACAGTTCAGGGAATTCCTTCGTTTCGCCACAATGATGCGGCACCGGTGCCATCGTCTGTCGTGGTGCACCAGGCCTCTGGCGCCCTTGAACTGGTCTATCCCGATGGGCGGGCATTTCGCCTACCCTTTGAGTTTCTGCGGGTACACTCGCCGTCTGCCGAGGTTCTCGGGCACGGGCCTGGCCAGGAGGTTCTGCAGGTGGGCAAGAAACATGTAGGGATTGCAAGCCTAGAGCCCGTTGGCCAGTACGCCGTTCAGCCTCGGTTTTCCGATGGCCACGACACCGGGCTGTATTCATGGTCTTACCTGTATTGGCTGGCAGAGAATCAAGAGGTGCTCTGGAACCACTATCTGGAAAAACTTGCCGCTGCCGGCGGATCGCGAGAAGGGTAATCCCACACCATGAACCAGACCCACTTCGGTTTTCAACAGGTCCCTGAGCAGGACAAGGCTCGGCATGTCCGCCGCGTGTTTGACTCAGTAGCCCGTCGCTACGATGTCATGAACGATGTCATGTCGCTGGGTCTGCATCGAATCTGGAAGGCGCTGACAGTCGCCCAGGCGCAGGTGCGCGAGGGCCACGACGTGCTGGATGTGGCAAGCGGCACAGGTGACCTTGCCCTTGCCTTTGCCAAGCGGGTGGGCCCCAGCGGCAGGGTGGTCATGACCGATATCAATGCGCAGATGCTCCATCAGGGTCGTGATCGCATGATCAATGCAGGCTACCCGGTGCCCGCTGTCGTCTGCGATGCCGAGCATCTTCCGTTTGCCGACCAGTCCTTTGACCGGGTCTCGGTGGCCTTTGGCCTGCGAAACATGACCCACAAAGACCAGGCCTTGGCAGAGATGCGTAGAGTGCTGCGGCCCCGAGGAAAACTACTCATCTTGGAGTTCTCCGAAGTTATTGCCCCGCTGCGGCCGCTCTACGATCAGTATTCATTTCGGATTCTTCCCTGGCTTGGCGAAAAAATCGCCAAAGACGCCCAGAGCTACCAATACCTGGCGGAGTCGATTCGCATGCATCCCGGGCCCGAAGCCCTTAAAGACTTGATGCATTCTGCGGGCTTTGACGTGGTAAGGTTTGAGCGATTTTCGGGCGGGGTGGTGGCGCTGCATCAAGGGGTTCGGCTGGGTTAGCCCAGAATCCCATAGTCTGCTCTAGCACCCCCATAACCCGATGCGCCTGGCAACAGGTTTCACCATCATTGTCAGATTCACGATTCTTTCAGGAGGCATCTATGTCCCTTCGTTCTCCGCTAGCCCTTTGGGGTAATGCCCATTTGGTTCATGCCCGTTCGGGTCATGGCCACTCGGCGCGCCGCGCAAGGCAATTGGGCGTGGCACTGGTCTCGGTTTTGTTTATTCTTGCCACCAGCGGCCTATCAGAGGCCCAGGCCAAAAGGTTTGGGGGCGGGGGATTCGTGGGCAAGCCCGCAGCCCCCATGCAAAGAGCCGCGCCTCCCGCAAAATCAGCCCCGCAGCAAACCCCTCCAAGCCAGCAGGCAAGCCCTGCCCAGCAGCCCCCCGCGAATGCTGCCTCTGCCGCGCCTGCGGGTGCTGCACAGGCTGCGCCTGCCGCTGCCTCTGGGGCAGGTCGCTGGATGGCACCCCTTGCTGGCCTGGCAGCTGGCCTCGGCCTTGCGGCGCTCGCCTCCCACCTCGGGCTTGGTGAAGAGCTCATGGGCCTGCTCATGATCCTGCTGCTTGTTGGCCTGGGGTTTTTCATCCTCAGAATGGTCATGGGCCGGTCACGTGGCGCAGCGGCAGCCGACAACGGAATGCAGCCCGCCATGGCCCGGTCGGGGCTCGGTGGTGGGCCTGTTGGCGGTGGTAGAACGCTTCCTGGTGGCGGAACTTCGGCATGGGACCATCGCGACTCCGAGCCGTCTTCAGCATACGGGCCAAGTAGCCAAACGGATACTGAAGGGCAGGAATCGAATTCTGGTTCTGCCATGTCCCAGGCCGACATCGACCAGTTTCTGCAGGTGGCTCGCGCCCAGTTTCTGAGCCTGCAAAAGCTCTGGGATTCTGGCGACCTCAAGACCATCGAAGGGTTCTGCACCCGGCAGATGGCCCAGGAGATTGCTGTGCAGCTGGCAAGCCGAGGCCATGCCGTGAACTACACCTCCGTGGTTGAGCTTGAGGTCGAGTGGATGGGCAGCCAAGACAGTTACGACGACTCGGGGCGTGCCGTCGAAGAGGCCTATGTGGGCTTTCATGGTCTTGTGCAGGAGTCTGCTGATGGGGTTGCCGAGCCCTTCCACGAGGTATGGCTTTTGCAAAAACCCAAAGACGGCAGTGACGGCTGGCTGCTTGCCGGTATCTCTCAGCACAGCTAGACACCCGGCAGTCCGCCAGACCCATGGCCTTTCTCAACCCCCTCTTCTCCTATGGCGCTGAGGGGGTGCTTGCAGCGATTAATTTTTCAATCGAGCGCGATGAGGAACTGCATCTCGCCATGCAAGGACTTGCAGGAAAAACCATTGCCTTTCGGCTCGACATGCCAGGCGTATTCAATGGACTCACCTTCATTGGCAGTTTTGCCAAAGATGGCCTGCTCCACGAAGTCGCTGCTGAGCCGGGCCCACGGCAGCAGGCCACTGGCAGCCACGCGCCTCGACCAGTCCAAAATACCCAACAGTCTGCTGCCTCGCCCGATGTCACCCTATGGCTTAGCAGCGCCTTTTTCGGTCATGCCGCCAGAGGGGCGGCAGCATCACTCTGGCCTTTGAAAAAAACAGGCGATTCAACAGAAGCCACGGCAAGTAAACCCTCCGGAGCAGCGCGGCTGCAGGGAATACGCATCGAGGGCGATGCTGCTCTGGCGCAGAACCTGGTTCCTTTGCTCGAGGTCTTGGCCGATCGGGTCTCGCCCTTGCAGCTGCTGATTGCCCGATCTCCTGTTACGCGACTGGCGCAAAAAGCCGTGCACTACGCGGTCTATGATGCGGGCATTCTGGTCACCCGGCCCGAGGTAACCGCGCACGCCCAGGCACTGCGGGCCTTGCGAGAACGGATCGACCGGCTGGAAAAGCGGCTGCTACTGCTCTAACGGGGGGGTGTACATACCGGGAGTACATACGGGGTGCTCATACGGCGTGCACTACGGGTCGGGTCAACGCCGGGCCAGAGCCCTACTAACGCCCTGCAAGGGCAGCCTCCACAGCATCCTTAGAAACAGCGCCCTGAAGGCGCTTGCCGCTGCTCACAAAGGACATCGGCGTTGCCTGAACATTAAGCGACCGGCCTAAGGCCAGAATCTTATCCTTTGGGAAGTCGCACTGCGGTGAAGCCGCGGCAGGCTCTTTTCCCGAGAGCATCCAGTCGTCCCAGGCAGCCTGCCTGTCCTTAGCGCACCAGGCATTGCGAGAAACGGTGGTCGACTCCGGGCGCAGGATGGGATAGAAAAAAGTGTAAATGGTTACGTTCTCCAGTGACATCAGCGTATTGCGAAACCGCCGACAAAAGGAGCAATAAGGGTCTTCAAAGACAGCAATCTGCCGGCTGCCGTTGCCAATAACAGTCTTGAGGGCGAGTTCCATGGGAAGCTTAGAAAAGTCAATGACCGAGATCTCCTCCAGACGCGCTGCGGTTAGGTTTTTACTCGTGCGCAGTTCGATCATCTGCCCCTCAACAATGGCAAATCCTGCCTTCTCATCGACATAAATAAGGTCGGTGCCTATGCGCACCTCGTAGACTCCAGGCATCGGCGTTCGGCGCACGCCATCAACCTTGAACCGGCCTTGAAGCCATCCCTCAACCCCCTTGGTAATGGCCTGCTGCACGCCGGGGGCCACCGCGGTTTCGTTGGCTCTCTGGGCCAGTACCGATTCACTTGTCAGCAAAAGGCCCCATGCCATGGCCATGAACGAGAGGCCATTGACTGCCTTGACTGCAACAGACCTGAGAAAAAATCGCGCCATCGAAAAATCCTTTGAAGGTAACTGCCGGTGATTAGGCAACATTATTCACGCCTGGGCCCAAGGCCTGACGAATAAGCCAGCGTCGCAGCCATGGCAGCGATCGCAAGCCTTTGCCCCCTAAGCTGCGGGCGGCCTGTAGCCCAGGCAGCTCCAGTCGCATCGCCCGCCATAGTCCGTCTAAGCCCCACTGTATTGCGCGATCGGCCAGCAGCCGCTGATGGCCAAGCCGCGCAAGCCAGTCGGGAATCTGTGACGAAGCTAACCGGGGGGCAGCCTGCAGACGCGCCTGCAGCGCCTGCAGATCCTGCATGCCCAGGTTCAGGCCATAGCCCGCTAAAGGGTGCACGGTGTGGGCGGCGTCTCCCACAAGCAGAAGCCTGCCCCTGCTGAACTGCTCAACGATAGTCATCGCCAACGGGCTGGCAACAGCAACACTCAAGGCAGACAAGTCGCCCCATCGCAAGCCCGAATCGGCGCTGACACGCTGCGCAATGGCCTGCGCGGGCTCTTGCATCCACTGCGCCGCCTCGCGGCTGGGCAGGGAGTACACCAGAGAGAGCTGCCGTTCATGCTCCAAGGGCAGCAGTGCCAGTACGGCATTCTCCGAGAACCATTGGCATGCCACTCCGTGGTGGGGCTGGGTTGACTCCAGGGCCATAACGAGTGCCGTCTGCCCGTAGTCTCGCAGGCCCCAGAGCAGACCGGCACGCCGACGCAAAAAAGAACTGGCGCCGTCAGCAGCAATGATCAGGTCAAAGGTTTCGCGGGTCTGGGTGTAATTCGGTGTCTCGTCGGCCAAGGCCTTGCGATGCTGCAGGTCTGCCGACTGCGGAAACGATTCCGCACTCGGCTGCGCAAAAACCAAGACCGCCGGGCTTCGGGAGTTTCCCACCTGAATATCAGAAGGAAACCGGGGGTCACGCACGATATCAACAGCCGCCTGGGCAGCCTGCTCAGAGGCGTGCAAGAGCTCAGCATGACCCAGTATCTGGGCAAGCTCTCCGGCACCAACGTCCTGGGCAGAAAGGGTAACGGGCTCAGAGTCAGAGGGCCTCGGGTAGACCTCCATAGCGACCACCGGCCGTGCCCGGGCCCTTACCTGCGACCATACCCCCAGGCGCTCAAGGAGTCGCACGCTGCCGGGGGCTAAGGCGTACGCCCGGGCCTGGGCGCCATCGTTACGGCGCGGCGGCTCCTGGGGCGCATACCAGACCACCCGATGCCCGGCCTGGGCAAACACCAGGCTCGCGCAGGCGCCGATAATTCCACCCCCAGCGACCGCAACCCGTAGACCCGTTTGGGCCTCATCTGCCCTCGTCATGAGGAGAGCGCGATCCCGCGATGGCCAATGTCTCTTCGATACTGACAGCCCGCAAACCGCACCTGCTCCGCCAGGCGATAGGCATTGGCCTGCGCCTCCTTGATGCTCTCGCCCAGGGCCGTTGCGCAGAACACCCGCCCGCCGGAGGTCACAAGACGATCGCCCTCCTGGCGCGTGCCCGCATGAAAAAGGTGTGCCTCAGGCTGGTTGGCCGGCAAGCCCGCAATGGCCTCTCCCAGGCGGGGCGCCTGCGGATAGCCCGCCGCCGCGAGCACCACGCCAAGCGCGGGCCTGCGATCCCAGAGCGTGTCGGCCAAAGGCTCTACTTGGTCGAGACGGCCATTGATCGCATGCTCAATTAACACCGTAAAGTCGCCGCGCAACCGCATCATGATCGGCTGGGTCTCCGGGTCCCCTAGTCGGCAGTTAAATTCGACGACCCTCGGTGCGCCCGTTCGGTCGATCATCAGGCCAGCATAGAGAAACCCGACATACGGATGCCCCTCTGCGGCCATGGCCTTCAGGGTGGGGCGAATAATCTCGCGCATCACTCGGGCAGAGACCTCAGGTGTAACAACTGGCGCGGGAGAATAGGCCCCCATGCCGCCCGTATTCGGCCCCTGATCGTGATCCTTCAGGCGCTTGTGGTCCTGGCTGGTTGCCAACGCGAAGGCGTTCTTTCCATCGCACAGGACGATAAAACTGGCCTCTTCACCTTCAAGAAAATCCTCAATCACCACCCGTGCACCGGCAGCACCAAGGTGCTCCCCAGACAACATGGCCGTAATAGCTGCCTGGGCCTGATCCAGCGATTCGGCCACCACCACCCCTTTGCCTGCGGCCAGGCCGTCGGCCTTGACAACGATTGGAACGCCGGGCGCTCGGGCGGCCTGCTCGGCCGCATAGGCCAATGCCGCAGCTGGCGCGTTAAAGGTGCGAAACCCTGCGGTAGGAATGCCGTGGCGGACCATAAACTGCTTGGCAAAGTCTTTAGAGGATTCGAGCTGTGCGGCCGCACGGGTGGGGCCGAAGATCTTCAGGCCCTGGCTTTGAAACCGATCGACAAGGCCTGCGGCCAGAGGCGCCTCCGGCCCGACCACTGTGAAGGCAATGCGCTCTTGCTGGACGAAGGCGATTAACCCCTCAGGGTCTGCCATGGGGTCTATGGCGAGATTTACTAGGCCGTCTTCACAGGCCGTACCCGCATTACCGGGGGCGACAAAGACCTTCTGCACCCGGGGCGACTGGGCTAAGCGCCAGGCCAGCGCATGCTCCCGCCCGCCGCCGCCGACGACCAGCAGCTTCATAGAATCACCGCGTTGGTGTAGACCTCCTGGACATCATCCAGGCCCTCTAAGGCATCGAGCAGCTTTTGCATCCGCACCCCGTCATCTCCCTGCAGTTCGGTCTGAGTGGCTGGCCGCATGGTTACCTCTGCCAACTCGGGCTTTAGGCCTGCCGCCTCTAGCGCTAGTCTCACCGCGGTAAGGTCGTTGGGTCCAGTAAGCACCTCAACTGTGCCATCCTCGTCGGTGAGCACATCCTCGGCCCCGGCCTCAATAGCCAGCTCCATGATCCGATCTTCCGAGCACCCTGGGGCAAAGACCAGCTGGCCACAGTGGCTAAAGAGAAAGGCTACAGAGCCATCGGTGCCCAGGTTGCCCCCATATTTGGAGAAGGCATGGCGCACCTCGGCAACGGTGCGAGTGCGGTTGTCAGTCAGGCAGTCGACCATCACCGCGGCGCCACCAATGCCGTAGCCTTCATACCGAATCTCTTCATAGTCAACGCCTTCGAGCTGCCCTGAGCCACGCTTGATAGCCTCCTGCACCTTATCCTTAGCCATATTGGCGTCGCTGGCCTTGTCCATGGCCAGCCTAAGGCGCGGATTGGTGTTGGGGTCCGCGCCACCGAGCTTGGCGGCAACGGTTACCTCTTTAATGATGCGGGTGAAGATACGCCCGCGCTTTTCGTCCTGCCGGCCCTTGCGGTGCTGGATATTGGCCCATTTGGAATGTCCTGCCATGATGCACTGTATGTCCTGTCGTAAAGTGACTCACCCCGTACCTGCCAGGGCGACGATGCCTGCCGAAGTTTCACCCAAGTGTACCGGGGCAGACCATGCTTTCCGACCAGAGCACCCTTGGTGATATCTATGGACCAGAAAACCAGCCTACCCCGAAGCCTGGCAAGCATCGCCCGGCTGTACCCAGCCAATACCTTTGCCCGACTGCGCCGCGCCCATATTGCGGTAATAGGGCTCGGAGGAGTGGGGTCTTGGGCCGCGGAGGCCCTTGGCCGCAGTGGGGTTGGCAGGCTCACCCTCATTGACTACGACCATGTGGCGGAGTCCAACCTGAACCGTCAGGTACAGGCAGGATTAAACACCCTGGGCAAGGCAAAAACCGAGGCCCTCGCCGAGCGACTCGCCCAGGTGGCCCCTGCCACTGAGTTGGTCTGTATTGACGCCTTTCTCACCCCCGAGAACGCAGCCGAGATTCGCCATTGCGGAGCAGACCTGTTTATTGATGCCTGCGATGACCTGCTGGCCAAACAGGCCTTCATCCTGCAGTTTGCGGCAAAGGAACGCGCCCGGCAGTTAATCGTCTGTGGCGCTGCTGGGGGCAAGCGTGATCCGGGCCGGGTAGTGGTTGCGGATATGGCGCAAGCCGCCCACGACCCTCTGCTGTCCAAACTACGCTATGGGCTTCGTAAGGGGCACAACTTTGCGCGCCAAGGAAAAATGCGGGTTCCTGTGGTGTATAGCGCTGAGCCCATGGCGCGCGGCCCAGATTCGCCAGATGCGGTTCAAAAAGCCCCCCCGCAAGAGCCTCCGCGGGGATCGGCCACCGCTGCCCAGACCGGGCCGGGGAGTGCGCTTGCCTGTGCGGGCTATGGGTCTTCGGTCATGGTGACGGCCACCATGGGGCTACAGGCAGCCGCATGGGCGGTGTCCCAGGTGAAATAGGGCTGCTGCTACAGGTGCCTGGTAATGCCGCCATCCACACGCAGGCTCTGGCCGGTCATGTAGCTCGCATCGTCAGACAGCAAGAAAGCCACCACCTTGGCAATCTCTGATACCTGTCCAATGCGTTTCATAGGAATGGTCTGGGCCGTCTCGGGTTTGTGGGCGAGGCTGTCGGTAAAGCCCGGAAGCACCGCATTCATGCGCAGGCCTTGCGCGGCATAACGGTCTGCATACAGGCGCGTAAAGGCCCCGACAGCCGCGCGATAGGTGCAGGAAACAGGGAATACCAAAGAGGGCTCATAGGCGGCGAATGTGGTGATGTTCACCGTGGCCCCAGTGCCCTGCTGCAGCATAGTGGGCGTTACGAGTCGGGCCATTTCGATTACCGGGGCAAGCACCATATCGTGGCCTTTTTGCCAGTCGGCAGCGGCGATGTCGAGAAGGTCTCCTTTGGGCGGATGGCCGGTGTGGTTGACCACCGCATCGATTCTGCCCCAACGGGCAAGCGTGTCTGCCACGAGTCTCTGCAGGTCTGATGGGTTTGCCACCGAGCCCGTGACCCCGAGGCCCCCGAGCGACTGCGCTAGGCTCTCGGCGGCGCCCGAGGGCGACATGAGTGCCAACTGATACCCCCGGCTGTGAAGCTCTTGGGCAACCCCCGCCCCAATTCCCTTACCTGCTGCAGTAACGATAGCCACCTTCATTAGACAAGCACCCTTTCAATACCCCCTGCATTGGCCCGGGCCACGTAGTCTTGTAGCCAGTTCTCCCCCAGGAGATTACGCGCAATCTCCACAACAATGTAGTCGGCCTCTACTGCGGTATCCCCCGTGTAGCGATTCAGGCCCTGCATGCACGACGGGCAGGCGGTGAGAATTTTTACCGCCTGGTTGGCATCGCCTGCCCGAGCCTTCTCCGCCCCTTTGCGCATCTCTTCTTCTTTGCGAAACCGCACCTGGGTGGAGACATCGGGGCGGGCCACGGCAAAGGTGCCCGACTCACCACAGCAGCGGTCGTTTTTCTCCACCTTGCCGTTGACCTCGCTATTGATCAAGGTATTAACTACCTTCAGGGGGTTATGCTGCTTCATGGGGCTATGGCAGGGGTCGTGGTACATGTACCGCACGCCGGTGACCCCTTCGAGTCGCACGCCTTTCTCCAGCAGGTATTCGTGAATATCCAGAATGCGGCAGCCCGGAAAGATCTTGTCAAACTCATAGCCCGCCAGCTGGTCGTAGCAAGTGCCGCAGGAGACCACTACCGTTTTAATGTCGAGGTAGTTCAGCGTATTGGCCACGCGATGGAACAACACGCGGTTATCAGTAATGATCTTATTGGCCTTATCGAACTGGCCGGCGCCGCGCTGGGGGTAGCCGCAGCAGAGGTAGCCCGGGGGCAATACCGTCTGCACCCCCACCTGCCAGAGCATGGCTTGCGTGGCCAGGCCCACCTGCGAGAAGAGCCGCTCAGAGCCGCAACCGGGAAAGTAAAAAACGGCCTCTGCCTCGCTTGAGGTCTTCACCGGGTCGCGAATAATCGGCACGTAATGGGCGTCTTCGATATCGAGCAGGGCGCGGGCGGTTTTCTTTGGCAGATTGCCCGGCATCTTCTTGTTTACGAAATGAATCACCTGCGCCTTGATCGGCGCCCGGCCCACTGTGGCCGGAGGTTTGGCGGTCTGCTTCTTGGCAAACTTCTTTAAAAGATCGTGGGCCAGTCGCTGCGCCTTATAGCCCCATTCGATCATCACGGTACGTGTGAGCGCGATGGTCTCAGGCCGCGTGGCATTTAAGAAGAACATCGAGGCCGCGGTGCCCGGGTTGAACTTCTTCTTGCCCATGCGGCGCAGCAGGTCACGCATGTGCATCGAGACCTCACCGAAGTCGATGTCCACTGGGCAGGGGGTAAGACATTTGTGGCAGACCGTGCAGTGATCGGCCACATCACCAAACTCTTCCCAGTGGGCGATGCTCACCCCCCGCCGGGTCTGTTCCTCGTACAAGAAGGCCTCAATGAGTAGCGAGGTCGCAAGAATTTTATTGCGCGGCGAATAGAGCAGGTTGGCCCGGGGCGAATGGGTGGCGCAGACGGGCTTACATTTGCCGCAGCGCAGGCAGTTGGCAAACGAATCGGCAATCGAGCCGATATCGCTCTGCTGCAAGATAAGACTCTCTGCCCCCATCAGGCCGAACGAGGGGGTGTAGGCGTTACGCAGGTCGCCGCCTTCGAGCAGCTTGCCGGCATTAAACCGCTGGTGCGGATCCACCTGCTGCTTGTAGTCGGCAAATGCCTTTTTCTCCTCTGGCGAGAGAAAGTCCATCTTGGTAATGCCAATCCCGTGTTCGCCTGAGATGACACCATCGAGGTCTTTAGCGACCTGCATGATACGGGCAACGGCCGCATGGGCCTCCTGCAGCATCTCGTAGTCATCGGAGTTCACGGGCAGGTTGGTATGCACATTGCCATCGCCCGCGTGCATATGTAAGGCCACAAAGACCCGCGACCGCAGAACCTTTTTGTGGGTGGCCTCAAGGAGCTCCATAACCGGGGCATAGGCAAGGCCTGGAAACAACCTGCGAAAGCCGTCGCGCAGCTCGCGCTTCCAGGATACCCGGAGGGTACGGTCTTGCAGCAACTCCCCGAGCGAGGCGGTGCGTTTCGACTCGGAGATGTCTTGGAAAGAAATGCCATGCCCCGCGAGGGCATCTTCCTGATCTTGAGCGCGCGAATCCAGATGGGCCGAAAGGAATGCCCACCGGGCCTCTGTAGTCTTAAGCAGGCTGCGTGCCTCGGCCAGACGTTGGTCGAGTGCCGTCTGCTGGTCTTCCAGGCTCTCGCCTTCGTCGCTCTTGTTGAGCATTAAAACGCCCTTATCGGCCACATCGTTGAAGGCCTGCATCAGGGCGCGGGCGAGCTTACGCTTATTGGCCAGAGAAAGCTCGATGTTGATCCGCTCAATAGCGTTGGTGTACTCCCCCATGCGGGGCAGCGGTATCACCACGTCTTCGTTGATCTTAAAGGCATTGGTATGCCGAGCGATGGCAGCTGTGCGGTTACGATCGGCCCAGAAGACCTTTCGGGCGTCTGCCGAGACCGCCACAAACCCTTCGCCCGCACGGCCGTTGGCAAGTCGTATCACTTCTGAGGCGGCGCGGGCAACCGCGGCCTCGTTATCTCCCACGATGTCGCCAATCAAGACCATCTTGGGCAGGGAGCCCCGTTTGCTTTTGGTGCTATAGCCCACCGCCTTGAGATACCGCTCATCAAGGTGCTCCAGGCCGGCGAGCAGGGCGCCGCCTGGCTCGGTGTCGAGATAGTTTTTTATCTCAACAATCGACGGCACCGCATCCTGGGCATTGCCGAAAAACTCAAGGCATACGGTGCGGATATGTTCGGGCATCCGGTGTAACACCCAGACACAGCTGGTGATCAGGCCATCACAGCCCTCTTTTTGAATGCCTGGCAGACCGCCGAGCACCTTGTCAGTAACGTCCTTTCCCAGGCCCAAACGGCGAAACCGATGGCCCTCAATCTTTAGGCGGCGACGCTCTCGAGGCTCACCCTGAAACCGGCAGATTTCCAGGCCATGGCCGCCGGGCCACGCCGGCGCCTGTGACACGAGTTGATCCGAACCGTAGTGGCAGATCTCAAACTCTGCCCATGCAGCAGTATGGATCTTGCCCATGTTGTGGCCGATGCGGGTCACTTCAATCCAGTCACCGTTGGGGTCAACCATGCGCCAGCTTGCGAGGTTATCGATGGCGGTGCCCCAGAGCACAGCCTTTTTTCCGCCCGCATTCATGGCGATGTTGCCTCCCACGCAGGAGGCATCTGCCGAGGTGGGGTCCACGGCAAAGACCAGGCCCGCCGCGTCTGCGGCATCCGACACCCGGCGCGTGACCACGCCGGCAGCAGCATAAATGGTTGCCACCGGCTGCGATAACCCCGGCAGTTGCGCGGGCGTGACCGGCCCGAGGGCCTCGAGCTTTTCGGTATTGATCACCACCGACTGCGGTGTCAGGGGAATGGCGCCACCGGTATAGCCGGTGCCTCCGCCCCGCGGAATGATGGTCAGGCCCAGCTCGATACAGGCCTTAACTATCGGGGCCATTTCGGCCTCGGAATCGGGCGTAAGGACCACGCAGGGGTACTCCACCCGCCAGTCTGTGGCATCGGTGACATGGGAGACACGCGACAGGCCATCGAACTTGATGTTCTGAGGATCGGTGACCCGGGCCAGGGCCTTTTTCACCTTCTTGCGCAGAATCGCCGTCTCAGTAAACGAGGCATCAAACCGCACCACGGCCTGCTCTGCCAGGGTAAGCAGCTCTGCCACACGCCGGTCACGGGCGATAAAGTCTTCTTCAGATGCTACTGTTGCCTTACCCTCACTGCTGCGGTCTCGGCGTTTTTGAATCTCTGCAAGCCGATGACGCAGGGCCTGAATCAGCTGCAACCGTCGGCGGGGATTTTCCAGAAGGTCGTCTTGCAGGTAGGGGTTGCGGGCCACCACCCAGATGTCGCCAATAACCTCGTAGAGCATGCGTGCCGAACGGCCGGTTTTACGCTCCTCGCGCAGTTCTGATACCAGCTCCCATGCCCTGTTGCCCAACACCCGAACAATAATTTCTCGGTCAGAAAATGAGGTGTAGTTGTAGGGGATCTCGCGCAGACGCGGTGCATGCGGGTCCTGAGATTCCTGGGCAGCAAGCAAGACAGCGGGCGAAAGGGGCGCATTCATAGTCGACTAAGTGTACTCGCGGGCAGGCACAGCGGCCGACGCATCCCAGCCGCAAAGCCCTAAAACCCCAGGCGAATTAAGATACCGGGTTATGGGAGCCGACTACCTGCGCCGAATTCTTACCGCACGCGTTTACGATGTGGCGATAGAGACCCCATTGGAGCGGGCGCCCAACCTCAGCCGTCGGCTCGGGGCGCAGGTCTGGCTGAAGCGAGAAGACACCCAGCCGGTGTTTTCCTTCAAGCTGCGAGGGGCCTACAACAAGATGGCCCATCTTACGGCGGAACAACGGGCAAAGGGCGTAATCGCTGCCTCAGCAGGAAACCATGCCCAGGGCGTGGCCCTGGCGGCGCAGCAGCTGGGCTGCCGGGCCGTGATCGTAATGCCAGTCACGACGCCATCGGTGAAGATCCAGGCAGTGCGTCAGCGCGGGGCCGAGGTGATTCTGCAGGGCGACTCCTATTCTGATGCCTATAGCCACGCGGTCCAGCTGCAACAAGACCAGGGTCTAACCTTTGTGCACCCCTTTGACGACCCCGACGTAATCGCCGGTCAGGGCACCATTGGGCTGGAGATTCTGCGTCAGCATGCCGACCCGATCGATGCCATCTTTATTGCCATAGGCGGCGGGGGGCTCATCTCGGGGGTGGCGGCACTTGTGAAGCAGTTGCGGCCAGAGACCAAGATCATCGGCGTGCAGACCATCGACTCTGACGCCATGGCCCAGTCCGTGGAGCAAGGCAGGCGCGTTACGCTGCCTGAGGTGGGGCTTTTTTCCGACGGCACAGCAGTGAAACAGGTCGGCGAAGAGACCTTTCGGCTGGTGCAGAAGTATGTCGATGCGATCATTCGGGTCGACACTGATGCGGTCTGTGCGGCGATCAAAGACGTCTATGAAGACACGCGGGCCATCCAAGAGCCTGCAGGCGCGCTAGCCATTGCCGGGCTCAAGGCCTGGGTGGCAGAACACGGGGGGCATAACCAGACGCTTGTGGCCATTGCCTGCGGTGCCAATATGAACTTTGACCGGCTGCGCTTCGTGAGCGAGCGCAGCGAGATCGGTGAGCAGCGTGAGGCGGTGTTTGCGATCACCATTCCCGAAGAGCGCGGAAGCTTCAAGCGATTCTGCAGCGCGCTTGGCGGCCACAACGTTACCGAGTTCAACTACCGAATTGCCGATGCCGACCAGGCCCACATCTTTGTCGGCCTTGAGGTTCGCGACCGTGAAGAGGCCCAGGTGGTTGCCAATCGGCTGCGCGGTCAGGGATTTGCCACCCTCGACCTGTCGGATGACGAGGTGGCAAAATCGCACCTTAGGCACCTAGTAGGTGGGCGCTCACCATTGGCGAGAGAAGAGCAGCTCTACCGGTTTGAGTTCCCGGAGCGGCCCGGGGCGCTGATGCGCTTTCTCACCCAGATGAATCCGGCCTGGAACATCTCGCTCTTTCACTATCGCAATCACGGCGCGGACTACGGCCGTATTCTGGTGGGGATTCAGGTGCCGGCAGACGAACAGGCCGAGTTCCAGACATTTCTGAAAAACCTGGGATATCGCCACTGGAACGAGTCGCACCATCCCGCCTACGCCCTGTTTCTGGGCTCCGAAGCCACGGCCTGATCCTGTCAGGAAACCAAACAAGCAGTCACCTCAGTCGGAATTGCGCCCTTGGCATGGGCAACAGAAGGCCCTAGTCTTAGGGTTTTCCCGCCCTCCTGCCCAGGCCGTATCCTCCTGCGGCCGGGGGTCTCGAAACCGACAGAGGAATTGACCGCTATGACCCGCTCCTTGCCCCGTTATGCCGCCGTCGTGGAGGACGACCCGCAGCTGGCCAACCAGCTCTGCGAGATTCTCGCGGGCTCCGGCTGGCAGTGCGAGGCCTTTGGCCTCGGTCATGCCTTTCTAAGCCGACAGCGCAGAAGGGCTTTTGATCTTGCCATTCTGGATATGCGACTGCCTGACCTTTCAGGCCTGGAGCTTCTCAGGCAACTGGCAGGCCTACCCCGGCATCCCAGTGTCGCGCCCACGGCGAGCATCGTGGTAACCGGCCTGCTTGATGAGGCGAATCTAGAGCGCGCCTTCGCCCTTGGCGCCCAAGACTACCTGCTCAAGCCCTTTCGCTCCCGAGAACTACTGGCCCGGGTTCAGGCGGTGCAGTCCAGACGCAGACCCGGACTAGCACCGTCAGACAGCGCCGACACCGACGCGACCGCATCCGCTGCGCCGGCTCGGTTTGGGCCCTTCGTGCTCGATCGCCAGACGCGCAGCCTATCTCGCAGCGGCGTACCCATTGCCTTAACAGACAAAGAATTTGGAATCGCCGAACTACTCTTTCTGCGTCTCGGGCAGACGATTCCTCGCGAGGAAATGCGCAGCGCCGTCTGGCAGACTGAGGCCCTGCTGGAATCCCGGACGATCGACACCCATGTTTCGCGGGTGCGCCGCAAGCTTGGCCTCGACCCAGGTGCAGACTTCCAGCTGACCACGGTCTACGGCGTGGGCTACCGACTGTATCCGACCGCGAGACAGACGGGGGTGTCAACCCAGGCAGACATTTTTCGTAAAAACCGGTACAAAATCAGGTAATTCTCGTAGAATCATGGCCCTATGGAGTTATTTGCCTTTGGCCTGAATCACCAGTCTGCACCGCTCGCGCTTCGAGAGCGGCTTGCCTTTCCTGGAGAGGCTCTTCGGGCAAGCCTCTCGGAACTCCGTCAGGTGCTCGGTCGACAGGCACCGGAGCAGGCCTTGGTCTCCACCTGCAACCGCACCGAGCTCTATCTGGCAAGCCCCAACCCCTCGGCCGCCCGGGACCAGGCCATCGACTGGCTGGCCCATCGGTCTAGGGTGCGTACCAATGATCTTGTGGGCCATCTCTACCAGCACCAGGAGCGGCAGGCCGTGCGCCATGTCTTTCGTGTGGCCAGCGGGCTCGACTCGATGGTGCTTGGCGAGCCGCAGATTCTGGGCCAGCTCAAGCAGGCCGCCCGAGAAGCCCAAGACGTGGGCAGCCTGGGCTCCAACCTGCACCATCTTTTTCAGCAGGCATTCTCAGTGGCCAAGGAGGTGCGCAGCAGCACCGAGATCGGCGCCCATTCCATCTCCATGGCCGCGGCCTCGGTAAAGCGCGCGCAGCGCATCTTTGGCGACCTGTCACAGACGACCATGCTTTTTATTGGCGCAGGCGAAATGATTCAACTCTGCATCGCCCACTTTGCCGCGCAAAATCCCAAGGCACTTGCCGTGGCTAACCGCACCGTGCACAAGGGCGAAGCCCTGGCCAAAAGCTACGGCGGATCAGCCATTGCGCTAGCCGACCTTCCTGATCGGCTGGCGGAGTTCGATATCGTGGTCAGTTGTACCGCCAGTAGCCTGCCTATTGTGGGGCTGGGCATGGTGGAGCGCGCCCTCAAAAAGCGCCGACACCGGCCGCTCTTTATGGTCGACCTGGCCGTGCCGCGCGACATTGAGGCCGAGGTTGCAAAGCTGTCAGACGCCTTCGTCTATACCGTTGATGACCTTGCAGATCTGGTAAAGGAAGGCGTACAGGCACGCCAGCATGCCGTTGGTCATGCCGAGGCAATTATCGACAATGGCGTGCAGTCCTACCTGCAGTGGAAATCGGTGCGGGCCCAGATTCCCGTAATTAAGTCGCTCACTGCCCATGCCGAAAACCTACAGAGCCTTGAGGTTCAGCATGCCCATAAGCTTCTCGCGCGCGGCGAGCCCGTGGAGGATGTGCTCAAGGCGCTTGCCCACAGCATGTCGCAGAAGCTGCTGCATGGCGCCTATGCCAGCCTGTCGAGCCCTGATGCCCAGACCCGCGACCGGGCCGCACAGGCACTGCCAGAGCTCTTCGGGTTTGAGGTGCAGCAGCCCCCCAGTTCTCGTCATTAGGGCCTAGCCAGTGAAGGCCAGCCTGCTGACCAAGCTTCAGCAGATCCAAGATCGTTTTGCGGTTATCGAGGCCCAGCTCTCGAGCCCCGAGATCGCCAATGACATGAACACCTTCCGCAGCCTGTCCAAAGAGCGGGCCGAGGTGGCCCCCGTGGTAGAGGCCTTTGTGGCCCTGCAGGCCAGCGAGAAAGACCTTCACGAGGCGGAGTCTTGGCTTACCGACCCCGAGCTCAAAGACTTTGCCTATGACGAGGTAGCCCGTCTGCGCAAGAGTATTGAGGGGCAGGAAGATGCCCTGCAAAAACTCTTGCTGCCCAAAGACCCCAATGACGACCGCGACGTTATTTTAGAAATCCGTGCGGGCACGGGCGGTGATGAGTCGGCGCTTTTTGCCGGAGACCTGCTGCGAATGTACCTGCGCTACGCCGAGCGCAATCGCTGGGGGAGCGAGATTCTCTCGGCCAATGCCTCCGACCTTGGTGGGTACAAAGAGGTGGTCTTGCGTCTCACAGGCGACCGTGTCTACTCTCGGCTGAAGTTTGAGTCGGGCGGTCATCGGGTGCAGCGGGTGCCCGAGACCGAGGCCCAGGGCCGTATACATACCTCTGCCTGTACGGTGGCAGTACTGCCCGAAGCCGATGAGTTGGCCGAGGTGGTCTTCACCCCAGACGAACTGCGGATCGATGTCTTTCGCGCCTCGGGGGCGGGGGGCCAGCATGTGAATAAGACCGAGTCTGCGGTGCGTATTACCCACCTACCCACCGGCATCGTGGCCGAATGCCAGGACGACCGCAGCCAGCACAAGAACAAGGAAAAGGCCATGAAGGTACTCGCTGCCCGGGTGCGCGACCGGCAGGCCGCCGCCCTGCAGCAGCAAGAGGCCTCGGCGCGAAAGCTCATGATCGGGTCGGGCGACCGGTCAGAACGCATACGCACCTACAACTTTCCGCAGGGACGGATCACCGACCACCGGATCAACCTCACCCTCTATAAGATCGATCAGATCATGGACGGCGACCTCGCGGAGCTCAACCAGGCGCTGATTGCTGAGCATCAGGCCGAGCAGCTCTCGGCGCTGGCCGACTAGCCTCTTTCCGACAAGCCATTACCCCTTTACGCAATTACCCCCGATTACGCGCGCAACCGCCTCCGCAGCCCAAGCGCGGAGCAGGCGCTCCAAGGGCCCAGACAGAGTGAACGACACCAACTTTCTTCGCCTGCCGCGCCTGGAGCAGTGGGCAATACTCGAGGCGGCCACGGGGCGGCCGCGCACGTTTTTTCTGCGCGAAGGCACAGGCGGGCTATCGCCTGCGGAACGCAGCCTCGTGGCCCGCTGGGCGCGGCAGCGCAGCCAGGGCCATCCCCTGGCCTACCTGCTTGGGTTTCGCGAGTTTTATGGCTATCGGTTCTGGGTCAATCCTGCGGTGCTAATTCCCCGGGCAGACACCGAGCTTCTCGTGGAACACGGCCTGGCAGTCTGCGGCCCGGATGCCCGGCTACTGGAGCTTGGCACCGGCAGCGGCTGCATCGTGATCTCGATCATGAAGGCCGCGGCGGCGCAAGGCAAACGGATTACCGCCTGGGCCACCGATCAGTCAGCCCAGGCCCTTGCTACTGCCAAGAACAATGCCTGCTGGCATGGCGTGTCTGTCCAGTGGGCGCTGGGCGACTGGTTTGCGGCGCTTGGGTCAGCACAGGCCGGTCTGGACCAGCCCAAGGAACCACTTAAGGACCAGATGACTGAGGCCCTGCGGTTTGACCTGATCGTGTCTAACC
>JBMSYB010000013.1:0-38940 GCA_049426285.1 Burkholderiaceae bacterium | reverse complement strand
GTTTACTTAATTCCCCGTAGGGGAATTAAGTAAACTGTCACCGTAATTCGTAATTGCACCGTAATTGGTAATTCCTGCATCAAGTGTCAAAAGTTCTGACAGGCACAACCGCCTAACGGTCTTCCTCCGGCCGGACGATGCCATACTTCTTAATGTAATAGTAAAGATGCTCCCGGGTGATCCCCAGGCGTCGGGCCGCCTCAGACACGTTGTGGCCCGTTTCCCCAAGGGTGGTGCGCACGATTCGTTCCACCACCTCCTCGCGGGCCATCTTCAGCCCCTCTTCCGAAGACACGTCCGCCACCACCATGACCGGAAACTTCCCCCCCTGGTTCCGCAGGGTTCTCTCGCTACGGCTAAAGAAAGCTGCCTTGCTCAAGGCAAATTCCAACCGTTCCTTACTGAATGGCTTTGACAGAACATCGAAAGCACCCGCCCCCACGCACCGCAACTGGGCATCTTCGTGGCTCTGCCCGGAGACAACAATCACCTTCAGAAGCGCATTCCACAGTCGCGCCTGTTCTAGAAACCAGAGCCCCTCGGTGATGTCCTGCGGATCAGGCGGAAGCCCCAGATCCAGCATTACCAGTTCTATCTCCGGGTCGCCCTTAAGCATCGCCAGGCCGTCACGGGCGTTCGTCGCCTCGTCCACCTCATGACCCAACTCCTCCACCAAAGCCCGCTGCAATGGCCGAAGCTGATGGTCGTCTTCAATGATTAAGACTCTCATATTTATGGATTCTAAATAGAATGGTTCTGCAACACCATCCTTTTTTCGTCGCGCTGTCGCTGGTAGCCGTGATCTTCTCTGCGACCACTGCATCGATTGTTTCGGTTCGGGCCGGAAGAAACGAGCATGGACGCATGCGCACCTGGTGGTATGTCGGGGCCGCAGTTAGCCTGGCCGCAGGTATCTGGTCGATGCACTTCATTGGCATGGTGGCCATGCAGTTCCCTTTCCCCGTGCGTTTTCAGCCCGAACTTACCGTCGCCTCGTTCTTGCCCGCCCTGGCGGCGGGCCTCGGTCTTGTCGCTATGGCCCGCCGAGGCCGCACTGCATGGCCGTCCCAGGGAGTTATCTTTGGTCTGACCGCCCTAGGTGTAGTGGCAATGCACTACACCGCCATGGCCGGAATAGAGTTTTCACCAGGCACGCTAGCCGATACAGGCCAGACTGCTACCCCGGGCTCCCTTGACCAGAGGCTCTCGGGCCCTTTTGACCAGTATGCGGGCCCCGCGATGCCGATTCTTATTTTGCTGGTCACCGCCAACCTGATCGGCATTGCGGTCTCGGTCTTTGACCAACGACTGGAGGATACCCAGAGAAAACGGGCAGATGACCTCGCTCTTACCAACCGACAGCTCGGCTCACGGGCAAGACAACTGTCACACGAGTTGGCACGCGAAAAAACCGTATTTGAGGCGGCCGTAGACGCCACCCAAGACTGCATCTGGTCTTGGCAGCCGGATACCCAGGAGCTCTTTCTATCGAGCCACTTGCATGGCCTATTGGGAACTGATCCACACTATTCCATGGCCACCATCGAGGAGCTGGAGGTGCGTCTGCATCGCGAAGACCGGCCTGAGTTTCGCAAGGCCTTCCAGGCAGCGGTAGCCGACCCCTTTGGCCAGATCCGGCTCAAGGCACGACTGCGCCAGTCTGACGGCGGCTGGCGCTGGGTGCTGTTTCGCGCCCGCATGGTCTCACGTCCCAAGGCGCCCACCATGCTTGTCGGAGCAATTTCCGACATCCAAGCCCTGCAGCATGCCGAAGAGGAAGCCCGGCAACTCGCCGAGCAGCAGCGCGAGATCGCCCACCTCCGCAGCCGAATCGTGCGGATATTAAGCCATGAACTACGGACACCCCTGGCCGTGGTCACGACCAGTGCCGATCTGCTCGCGTCTATCGCACAGGCCCGCTCTGATGACCAAAAGGCGCGGCTGGACCGATACTTCGGAAACATCCATCAGGCGATGCACAAGATCGAATCTATTTTGAACGACGCGCTGCAGTTCAATCGACTGGAAACGGGCGACCGCATCGTCTCTTTTAACTGGGTCGCACCTGTTGCGCTCGTAGAAGAGGCCGTGCGCTGGGCCTGCGACGGCGAGAAAAAGCCAAGAGCGCAGGTGGAGATTCGAGACCATGGCTTTCAAGGAGAAGTACAGAGCGATGCCCGTCTGCTCGAACTCGTGCTGCGCAACCTTCTCACCAACGCCCTGAAATATGGGCAGGACAAACCGGTGACCGTCGAGTTCCTGACCGACGACGACCGCGTCTGTATCGATTTCATCGACAACGGAATGGGCATCCCCGAATCGCAGCAGGTACAGCTCTTTCGGGCCTTTTTTCGCGGAAACAATGTTGGCGCCTTACCCGGCACCGGGCTAGGGCTTTCCATCGCCAGACGCGCGGCAGAGGCCTGCGGGGGCGAACTCATGCTCGTTACTAGCTCGCCGCAGGGCAGCCGATTCCGGCTGATTCTCCATGGAAGTCCCCGTAGGACAATTGCCGTACCTAGGACATAATCGTGGCATGAACGCGCCCGCACACCCCGACTCCTTACAGCTCACCTTCGCCCGTATCCGACGCGATATCCACGCCCACCCCGAACTCAAGTTCGAAGAGTTTCGCACCGCTGCCCTAGTGGCCGAACAGCTCCGGGCCATGGGGGTTGATTCGGTCCACGAAAAAATAGGCGGCACCGGGGTCGTAGGACTGATTCAGGGTCGGCGGCCCGGGCCCAAGTCGGTGGGCTTTCGGGCCGACATGGACGCCCTGCCCATGACCGAAAAAAACCTCTTCGCCCATGCCAGTAAGTTTCCCGGCAAGATGCACGCCTGCGGCCACGACGGGCATACGGCCATGCTGCTTGCAGGCGCCCAATTACTCTGCGACTCGCGCGACTTTGCCGGCACCGTGGTGCTGATCTTTCAGCCCGCAGAAGAAGGCGGCGGTGGCGGTAAGGCCATGGTGGACGACGGACTTTTTGAGCGATTCCCCTGCGACCAGGTCTTTGCCATTCACAACTGGCCAGGGCTTCGCGAGGGCGAGTTTGGCCTGAACCCGGGGCCTATCATGGCCTCAAGCAACCAGTTTGAGGTCGCGGTAACCGGTAAGGGGGCCCATGCCGCCATGCCCCACCTGGGCATCGACCCGGTGCTCGTGGCAAGCCATCTTATTCAGGCCTTTCAGTCGCTCATTACCCGAAACTCCAAGCCAGTGGAGGCAGTGGTTATTTCAGTCACCATGGTGCAGGCCGGTGAGGCGGTCAATGTCATTCCCGACACCTGCAGCATCAAGGGAACGGTGCGCACCTTCAGCCTAGAGGCCCTTGATGTTATCGAACAAGGCATGCAGCGGCTGTGCGACCAGCTGCCCCTTGCCTTCGGGGCCCATGCCACGCTGCAGTTCGATCGACAGTACCCCCCGACAGTCAACCACGCCGAGCCCACCGCGCTGGCTGCCGAGGTTGCCCGCAGCCTTGTGGGAAGCGACATGGTGCGCCAGCCCGTAGAGCCCACCATGGGCGCCGAAGACTTCGCCTATATGCTGCTAGAACGGCCCGGTAGCTATATTTTCCTGGGCAACGGAGAGGTCTCGGGCACGCATCGAGAGGCCGGCCACGGGCTTGGCCCCTGCGCCCTGCACAACCCTAGCTACGACTTTAACGACCGGCTTATCCCGATTGGTGCGAAGTTCTGGCTTGCCCTGGCCCAAAAGGCCTTGGGCAGCTAGCAGGTGTCGCGCGCCCGTTTGGGGGCGTGCCAAACCGCTAGTAGACAGCCGGCACAATGAGGTCTTTGGGCACGGGATGCCGAATATAGTCGGGGTTCTTCACCCGCGCCGGCAGAACCACCTCGGGGTGTTCCAGCTCTTCATAATGAATCAGGCTTAACAGGTGGGCCATGCAGTTTAGCCGCGCCCGCTTTTTGTCGTTACCCTCAACCACCCACCACCGCGCCTCGGGAATATGGCTGCGCTCAAGCATGGTTTCTTTGGCCTTGGTGTAAGCCTCCCAGCGCCGGCGTGACTCCAGGTCCATGGGCGAGAGTTTCCATTGCTTTAATGGATCTTTAATACGCATGGTAAAGCGCACATGCTGCTCCTCATCGCCAATCGAAAACCAATATTTAATCAGCAGAATTCCTGACCGCACCAGCATCTTTTCGAACTCTGGCACCGTACGAAAAAACTCCTCGTATTCCTCGTCGGTGCAAAAGCCCATCACCCGCTCCACCCCTGCGCGGTTGTACCAGCTGCGATCAAAGAGCACGATCTCGCCAGCCGCTGGCAGGTGCGGAATATAGCGCTGAAAGTACCATTGGGTGCGCTCACGCTCATTAGGCGCGGGCAGCGCCACCACGCGACAGACCCGCGGGTTTAGCCGCTGGGTAATGCGCTTTATCGCCCCGCCTTTGCCTGCGGCGTCGCGGCCCTCAAACAGCACCACCACCTTGAGCTTCTTGGCAACCACCCAGTCCTGTAGCTTGACCAGCTCGCCCTGAAGCCGAAAGAGTTCTTTGAAGTACAGGCGTCGGTCAATCGCCCCGTCAGCCGTTGGCCCTTGGGCAGGCATGTCCATGAGAAGCTCACCGAGCCGATCGTCGTCGAGCTCCATTTCGAGCTCTTCGTCGTAACTATCAATCAGGTCAGCACGGGCGCGATGCTGCAGAGAGACTTCGGTTGGCCCTGAGGTCTTGTTTGTCATGCGATCAAGTCTGCTCCAGGTTCATGAAGATTCCATGACAAAAATCAAACATCAAGAAACCGGCTACAGACCTCGGCAACATCTGGCGGCAGACCTGGCGTGGCGGCCAGGGCCTCGATCGCCTGTTGCATTGCGGCCCTGCGGCTAGGCTCAAAAGTGCTCCAACGATCCAACGAACGGGCCAGTCGCGCGGCCAACTGGGAGTTGCGCAGGGCAAGCCGCCCCAGCGCCTCGGCCCATAGACGATAGCCATGGCCATCGGCCCGGTGAAAGCCCGATAGGCTCGCCATGAAATACACGCCCAAGACCGCCCGTACCCGATTGGGGTTAGCCAGGTCGTACAAGGGGTGGGCTAGCAGGCTCTGCACCCGAGCAAGGATCGTATAGCCTTCCTGGTCGTGAATCCGAGGCGTGGAAATCTGAACCGAAAACCATTTGTCCATTGATAGCGGATCCGCGGCATAGCGCTGGGCAAAGTCATCAAGCCCGCGCGCAGCAGCCTGCGACGCGACATGCTCCAGGCTCACGAGACCTGCCAGGCAGGCCATACGCCGGGTCATATTGGTTGCCCGTTGATAGCGACGCCACAAGGCCTCCGCGCGTTTTGCATCGGGGGCAAGCAGGGTGACCATCGACTGGGCCAAGTGCCCCAGGCTGCGGCGGCCAATATCGATGGCATTCGGAGAATAGGGCTTGTCATCTGCGGCATCGTTGTGCGCATCCAGCGCACGCCAATGGTCTTCCATGGCCAGCGCCATTGCCAGTCGCAACGCCTCCAGGCGCGCACGAATCTGTACCGGATCCACCGCATGGCCTTCGGCTGCCCAAGCCTCGACCACCGTATTGTCGGCAGGCACTGCCAGGGCCAGCGCCTTAAAGGCATCGCTTAGGTCTGGGCTGCTAAGCACACGTGTAAGGGTCTGCATCACAGCCTGCCTGTCATCGGCCAAAGCCAAGGCGGGCATCAACTGCCCCATCATTAAGCGCTGGCAGGCCTCCCAACGGTTAAAGGGGTCTGGGTCGTGGCCTGCGAGAACGCCCAGTTGGGCAGTGGTGTAGGGATAGTCGAGCGCCACAGGGGCCGAAAAATGACGCAGCAGTGAGGGAATGGGTGCGGCCCCACCGCGCTGCTCGTGCAGATCCAGCGTAAGGACAACACTGGCCTCATCAATCAGCAGCACCTGGCCTTCAGACAACGACTGCGCTGGGCGAGCACCAGCGCCTGGGCCAGCGTCTGGGGGCAACGCAATTCTCTCGCCCGAAGAAGACAAAAGCCCCCAGACCATGGGAATGGGTAAGGGCATCTTCTGAGGACTTCTGGGATCGAGCTGCTGGGTCAGTTCCAGGCAATACCGACCCGTTTCCGCATCCCAGGCGTCGCGCACCTTCAGCCGTGGCGTACCCGGGGTGTCATACCAGCGCATGAACGAGGCAAAGAGCTCCGACCGGTTGTTCGCATCAAGAATCGAAGAGACAAAGTCTTCGCAGGTGGCCGCCTGTCCGTCGTGCCGCGCAAAATACAGGTCCATGCCCTTGCGAAATCCGGCAACTCCCAGAAGAGTCTGCAGCATACGAATCACTTCCGCGCCTTTTTCATAGACCGTAGCCGTATAGAAGTTGCGTATCTCCTGATACTCGGCAGGGCGAATCGGATGGGCCATCGGGCCAGCATCTTCCGGAAACTGATGGGCGCGCAGGGTGCGCACATCCTCAATACGCTTTACCGCCCTGCTGCTGGCAGCCTGCTCGGCTGTCAGGCCCTCGGCCAGCATATCGGCGGTAAATTCCTGGTCCCGCAATACCGTGAGGCCCTCTTTCAGCGTCAGCTGGAACCAGTCGCGGCAGGTAATGCGATTTCCTGTCCAGTTATGAAAGTATTCATGGCCAATCACCGCCTGTACCAGTTCGTAGTCTTTGTCGGTGGCCGAATGGGGGTCGGCCAGCACATACTTCGTGTTAAACAGGTTCAGGCCCTTATTCTCCATGGCACCCGAGTTAAAGTCGGGCACCGCCACAATCATGAAGCGCTCAAGGTCGAGCTCCAGGCCAAACCGTTTCTCGTCCCAGAACACCGAACGCTTTAAGCTCTCCAGCGCATGGCCGGCGCGCGCCAGATCCTCGGGCTTGGTGTACACCTGCAAGAGCTTGCGCGCCCCACTCTGACTAGTGATCGTTTCTTCAATACACGACAACTGCGCCGCCACCAAGGCAAACAGATAACTGGGCTTGGGAAAGGGGTCGTGCCAGACCGCGGCTTTCACGCCGTCTTTGGTCTGCTCAGAGATCAGGTTTCCATTAGAGAGCAGCACTGGAAAGGCCTCTGCAGGCCCACGCAGGGTGACCGTGTAGCAGGTGAGCACATCGGGTCGGTCGAGAAAATAAGTAATCCGGCGAAATCCTTCCGACTCGCACTGGGTGTAGAGCCCGCCCCGGCTGGCGTATAGGCCCATGAGCTCGGTGTTGGCAGTGGGGTTCAGTCGGGTCTGCAGCTTGAGACGGCCAGCATCTGCGTCTTTAAGCACAAAGGCCGTGGGCGACACGGTAAATGCCTCTGCCGCAAGGGGCGCATCATCGCGCCAGGCGGCTACAAACTGCAGGGCATCGCCGGCAAGTACCAGGTCGCATGCCTGCCCCGAGACCGAGGCAAACCCAAAGTCTGCTATTACTAGGGTCTCGGTAAGGCCAAGGGTGAAGTCAAGGGAAATGTCGGTAATCCGATGCGTCGGCGGTTCGTAGTCCAGCCGACGAATCATGGGGGCAGACAAACCAGACTGACCTTCTTTCATGCCGCAACTCCTTCCTATTGGATGGTATAAGTGTGCATGATTCTTACGGCAACCCCCAAAAGCCCATGAAACAGTTCTTAAAGAAAAATCGTGTTTTTCTCATTAGCTTCGTTGTGCTTTGGGTGGCCATTCAGATATGGCAGACGCGGTCTGTACCCTCTGGACCACCGCCTCAGATAGCCCTGTCTATGGCCCTACCCCTCATTAGCAATGACACCATTCTAAAAGACCAGACGCTAGAGCAGGCCCTTACGACACTGCGTGCGCGCCATCCCAGTAAGCCGGTGGCGCTGCATATCTGGGCAGAATGGTGCAGCTTTTGTAAGCTGGAAGAAGGCAGCATTAGTACCTTAGCCTCGGAGTATCCAGTTATCACCATTGCTATTCGGTCCGGCGACGCCGGCCGCGTGCAGCGCTATCAGCAAGACCGATCGCTTGACTGGCTAACACTGGTCGATAGCGAGGGGCAGATCGCCGAAATACTCGGGGCCAACGGTGTGCCTGCATTTTTGGTGATAGATAACGCGGGGCAACTCCGCACGCCCACCATGGGCTACACCAGCCTGTGGGGAATGCGGCTTAGGCTGCTCTGGGCCCGAGTCATCGCCTAGGGCGCAGACCCATGAACCAGGGCACGCGCCCGTAAAAGATTTTTTCATCGTCCACTTGAGGCACTAGTCGACCCCTAGCCACGGGCCTCAGAGTTCTCCCTGCCGATTCCGCCATGGGGCGGAACGTTATCTACTGACAAGGAGAAACTATGAAAAAGCATTTACCAAAGCTTCTTCCCATTGCCGTGGCGCTTGGCCTGACCGGCCTGGGAATGAGCAAGATGGCGTGGGCTGACAGCGAGTCGTCGTCTTTCAGGGTGGGTATTGAAGTCGTCGCTACCTGTTCCATCTCAGCGGCAGATATGACCTTCAACACGATAACCACCGGAACAACGGCGCAAACGGATGCTGCCTCAGATATTACGGTCAACTGCTCACTCGATGCGCCTTACCAAATATCGCTGAGCAATGGATCCAATTTCTCCGCAGGAAGGCGCTTGGCTAACGGCAATCACTTTATCAACTACTCCCTATTTCAAGATCCGAGCCGCGCCACGCAGTGGGACACCGCAAACACATTGAACTTTACGGGAAATGGCTCTGATCAAGTCCATACGGTATACGGCCGAGTTGCTGCCGGCCAAAGTGTCCCCAACATGGGCTCGTACTCCGACACCATCGTCGCCACCATCACCTACTAAGGCTTAGCCATGCCTATCTCAACAACGTCAGTGCCCGCAATACGCCTTACACAACGCTGGGCTTTACTACTCGCGGCCGGTCTAGCAGTGCTTACCAGCGTGCCTTCGGTTAGCCATGCGGCGCTGGGTATCTCGCCGCCGCAGCTGTTTCCAGACCGTTCGGGCATTGTCGTTACCGAGGTTCAGTCGAGCATGACCAGCGCCTCGCGCTGGTCGGTTCGGCTGGTAGGCTGGGGCCCTGCAGGTGAAGAAATCGTGGGCGTACCAGGCGATGTCTCGCCGCGATTCTTTGGTCTTGCGCCGGGTGGTCGACAGCTGATTCGCGCCCGCATTAAGGAGGGCACCCGCTACCACCGGCTGCTCATTGAGCAGATTCCAGAGGCTAACAATGAAATTAGCGGGCTAGCCTTTCGGTTTCGTTTCAGCCTGCCCGTGTATCACCATCGCCAGGAGCCGCTTGCGGTCAATCCCGCGGTGACTCTTGCGGCAGGCAGTTGCGCTAGCTTCCGTAACCCCGAGAAGCTGGTCGTGCGGCTCGCGCTTGATGCCGATATTGCAGGCCCCCAGACCCTGCTACCTGGGGAGACCGCCCAGCTCTGCCGTAAGGGAGCCCCAAGAGATACGGTGGCTGCAGAATCCACTAGCCCCGCAAACGACAGCGCGGCTGTTGCAGACGATAGGTCTGGCGGAATGTCGGTTGCGGCGTCCTCTTCTGCCGCAGCCAACTAAGTCACCAGGGCCAGCCAGCGCCCTGTCCCGAGATCATGGCCGCCTCCGCTGGGCCACATGTCATCCACTCACACATAAAGGCGGCCCTAGTGGCCGCCACGTGCCTGTTACTCAGCGCGCCTGCGCGGGGAGATGCAGACGCCACACGCCCCTTGCCTGCCCAAGGCAATATCTCAATTCACCGCAATAGCCTGGAGTTACGCGCACTAGAGGTGAATGGTCAGCAGGTCTCCGCGGGCACACTCACCTATCTCGTCGACGACCTCTGCCTGGTGCAGGAAGACAGCCTGCGCCCCCTGCTGGCAAAGACCAACCTCGCACAACGTGTCATTGATCACGAGACTTTTCTGCTTCTCACACCGCCCGCGCGCTGCGAGCACGACGATGCCATCGGCATGTTGCGCCTGCAGCTTCCCGCCAGCTGGCTCAAAGAACAGGCACTGCGGCTGAGCCGCCGCAGTGCGCCCGACCCACTTCCCTTGCTTCTGGGAGCCTCGATAGAGGACCCCGACGCCCGCATCCGCAGTCTCAGTGCGGCATACCTCGACCTGGTGGCCGACCGGCATCGGCTGCATTGGGGGCTTGGCGCAGCCCACCAAGGCCTGCAGGTATTCATCACCGGTGGGCAGTCTCCCGCGCAGACCCCAAAGACCACCATCGACTGGCTCTGGCCTTCGGGCGCGGCCCTGCGACTCGGCGACCAGGTGGTCCGCCAGGGCCCAGAGCAGCAGCCCCGCAGCCTGCGCGGGCTATCAGTCACCAACCGGCTGCAGGTGCTGCGCCCAAGCGGCCTGGGCCAGGGCCAGGTGGCCCTGGACGCGCCCGCGCGACTGCAGTTCTTCGATACCCAAGGCCAGCCGCTCTTCTCTACGGGGCTGCTTCCTGCCGGGCGCTATCGGCTTGAGGGGCTCGGTGCGCCCAGCCTGCCCGGGTTGCTCACCGTGCGCATCGAAGGCCTGTCGGGACAGACTGAGACAATACTGCTGCCCTGGGTGGCGAGCCCCCTTCTGCTCGCGCCCGGCACCCGCCAGTGGGATATCTGGATAGGCAATACCGCCGCAGAGAACGCGACCAGTCTGCAGGCTGAGCAACGGGCGGCAAGCGCTTCCCAGGCCCTCGCCTTCTCCGGCCTCTGGGCCCAGGGATGGAATGACACCGAAACCCTGCGAATAGGGCTGGCCCATGAATACGATGTCACTCAGGCGTATGCCGGTGTCTCTAGCCAGCGGTGGCAGGGCCTGCTGGTATCGGCCGATCTGGGGCTTGCCTGCCGTGGGCAGCGATGCCTGCCCACTGGCGGGCTCGACATCTCCGGCCAGCCGCGGTCTGGCCTGCAATGGTCGGCCGGGCTGCGGCGGCAGCTTCAGCACGCTAGTGCCCTTCCCAGTCTGGCAGAGCCTGAGCTAGACCCGCTCACCAACACAGCGCTGCGCATCGGTCATACCCTGCGGCTATCGGCAAGCCAGCGCCTGCGGCCGGGCACAACGCTTACCAGCCAATTGTCCTTGGGGGAAGGAAGGCTTGCCCTCTTGGGCCTGCAGCAGCGCATCAGCACCCGAACCAGCCTGCAGGCAAGCCTGCGCACCGGATACACGAGTCCCGACGCCAAGTCGCAGACAAGTGCCTTTATCAGCCTACATGTAGCACTGCCCGATAGACCCAGCGCAACGAGCCCCACAGGCAGCACAGGCAGCACAGGCAGCGCAGGCAGCCCGGGCGCCCCCCTTGGCTACCACATCCGTCGCAGGCTATCGGCGGGTCTGCAATCGGATAGTGGCGGAAACAGCGGGGCCAGCATCTCGTATCAGCAGTCGCTGGGCAACACAGCCTCTGCCCCGCAGATTGGGCTTACAAAGGCAAGTGGCGGCAACGCTCGTGATGAGTTGCGGCTGCAGCAAGCTGCATCCTGGGGAGACATTAGCCTGCAGGCCCGTCAGCCCCAGGGGCAGCAGGCCTCAGTAGATCTCTCTCTGGCAAGCAGACTCTGGCTGACAGCCAAAGGGATGCACCTGGGCCCAGTGGGAGATCACAACCTGGTGATTCATAGCCTCGGGCATCCCGACCTGCGGCTGCAGCTCGGACGACAGACCACAGCCACCAATGCCAAAGGCATAGCCGCCTTCGGACGCACTCCCGCATGGACCGAGGCGCAGTTTCGCCTCGACACCCAGTCGATTCCCTTTGACCTGCACTGGAAGACCAGCCAGGTGCGGCTACCCACAGCGGCCCGCCGGGCCTACTGGATAGACCAGACCCAGGAGACTATCCTCGTGCAGGAGTTTCGGCTGCAGCTGCCGGCTGCAGCACTTGCCCGGCTAAAGCGGTTCGAAACCGGAAACGGTCAGCCAGTGGCCTTTACGCCAGAGGGCTATCTGGACATTGCATCACTGGCGCAGCTACCCCTTACCGCAGTCACGCACGATGGCCAGCGCCTGACCTGTCACCAGGCAAGGCCAAGCGACAGCGCCCAGGAAAATGCCAGAGACCCGGCGGGCGATGCGGTGGTATGGATAGACTGCCCCGGCCTGGCGCCTGAACCGGCACCCCGGCGGCCACAGATTCGCGAGGCCCTCTCGGAGCCCGCCCCTTCCTCGGGATAAGGAATTCTCACTACCGAACGGGTTTGCATGCTTAAATCGGAGGGTCGTCTCCCCAGCTTAGGAGGGTTTTATGGCAGCGCCTCTCTCCCCTAAAGATCTCTGCCTTATCTATGCCCATGGCTTTCGCAGTTCGCCGAAGTCGAGCAAGGCCATGCAGCTTGCCCATTGGATGGCCACCGAGGGGGTGCGGTTCGAATGCCCCGCGCTCGATATCGCCCCGCTCAAGGCCCTGGATGAAATCTCTCATGTGGTGGAAAACGCTCTTGTCGATGGCTATCAGCCGCGCCTGATCGGTAGTTCGCTGGGCGGCTTTTATGTCAGCTGGTTTATGGAACGGCATCCGCAGAAAAGTCAGTTTCGGGCGGCGCTGATCAACCCCGCCTGCTGGCCCGCGCGCGACCTTATCGACCAGGTGGGGCCCCTACAGTCATGGCATGGCCCTGAGATTCTGCAGTTTCAGTCGGAATACATCGACGACCTGAAGTCTATGGAGGTGGGCCTAACCGATCCCCACCGCTATATGCTCGTGGCCGCTAAGGGCGACACGGTGCTTGACTGGAATGAAATGGTGGACCGCTATCCGGGATGTCACACCCACATCGTGGAAGGCTCCGACCACAGCCTGTCAGACTTTGCCGACCACTGGCCCGCTATGAAGGCCTTCTTGTTTCAGTAAAGGGAATACGCAGCAGAAGCACCAGCCCCACGACAAAAAACAGGCCCGTTAAAGCAATGGCCATGCGATGGTTGTTCTGGGTTAGGGCAGTCGTCAGGCCATAGGCCAAGGGGCCCAGAATCGAGGCTAGGTGCACGGCCACTCCCCAGTAGCCAAAGACCTCGGCCTGTCGGTCTGCGGGCCCGAGTATCGATATCGCCGCACGTGCGCCACTCTGGGAGGCGCCCATGGCAAGACCCGCCAGATTGGCGGCCAGCCAGAACATCGCCTCGGTTTGGCCCACGGCAGCCACTAGCACCATGAGAATCCAGGCCAAGAGGCTAATCACCAGACTATTGCGATGGCCCACGCGGTCTTGGAATTTCCCGAACAAGAACGCGCCAATGCTGGCAGTAATGTTGACGACCAGCACCAAGAGAATTGTCTTGGCCATATCGAACCCCATAACCTGCTGGGCATAGACCGCCGCCAGGGTAATCACGGTGGCCACACCGGCCTGATAGACCGTTATGCAGACCAGCATCTTGCGCAGGGGTAGGTCTGGCGACAGGCGCGACCATCCCGCCCAGAGCCGGCGCCAGGCGCCTTTCCAGTCTTGGGAAGCCATTGCAGCCCCGGCAGCCCCTGCATCCCCGCCAATACCTGCCGCGACTGCAGATCCCCGATGCCCCGACAGCACCGCTAGCGCTGGAAAACCGACCACCGCGAAAAGAATCGCCACCAGCACCATGGCGCCCCCCACCAGCCACTGGGCTGGCAGCCCGCCTGAGGTGGTGAGGGTAAGACCAAAGAACTCCGCCAGCCCCGGCGCAAAGGCAGGGGCCACCGCCTGAATCCAGGCAAGGCTAAGCGCCAAGGATAGAAGCCCGCCCCAATAGCCCCAGGCCCAGCCATAGCCAGACAGCCGCCCCAGGTGGCTCGGCGGCGAGAGTTCTTGCAGGTAGCCCGCGGTAAGGTCTTGGTGGCTGGCATAGGCAAGGTTGGAAATGATGAGTAGCACTGCCGCCAAGAGCCAGTTGCCCGGGCCCACCGCCGCAAGGCCCGCAGTAGCCAGCACACAGGCTATGGTGGCCCAGAGGAGCAGCCGGCGCTTGGCACCATAGGCATCGGCAAAAGCCCCAAGCCACGGGGCTGTAACCATGACCAGCAAGTAACTCAGCGAGAGAATCAGCGTCCAGGCCAGTGTGGCCAGAGGGTTATCGGCCATAACCACTGAGACAAAGTAGGCATTGAAAACTGCCGTGAGCACCACCGTGGTGTAGCCCGAGTTGGCAAAGTCAAGGCTGGCCCAGGCCCAGAAGTCGCGCCGCCGCACGCCAGCGTTTAAGAGTGTTGAATAAGGCACAATACAGTCCTTTCCACGCGAGTGGCCCTCCAGTTATAAGCCTGAGACGGTAACTCTGTTATGAACGCTAAAGTCTATGTGCGCACCTTCGGGTGCCAGATGAATGAGTATGACTCAGCCAAGATGATCGATGTGTTACAGGCATCGCATGGGCTTGCGTCGACCGACCGGCCCGAAGAGGCCGATGTCATTCTATTTAACACCTGCTCCGTGCGCGAAAAGGCCCAAGAAAAAGTCTTCTCCGACCTTGGTCGGGCGCGCGACCTGAAGAAACTCAAACCCCATCTGGTGATCGGCGTGGGCGGATGCGTAGCCAGCCAAGAAGGCGAGGCCATTGTGCGCAGGGCGCCTTATGTTGATGTTGTCTTTGGCCCGCAGACGCTGCACCGGTTGCCAGCGCTCATTGAGGCACGCAAGGCAACGGGTCGATCTCAGGTGGACATCAGCTTTCCCGAGATCGAAAAATTCGACAACCTGCCCCCTGCCCGCATCGAAGGCCCCTCGGCCTTTGTCTCGATTATGGAAGGATGCAGTAAGTACTGCAGTTTCTGCGTGGTTCCCTACACCCGTGGTACCGAGATATCGCGCCCCGCCGAAGATGTACTGGCCGAGATTATCGAACTTGCCGATCAGGGGGTAAAGGAAGTTACCCTGCTGGGCCAGAACGTAAACGCCTTTATCGATCCGAGCACCGGCACCGATTTCGCAGACCTGCTGCGCATGATCCACGGCCTGCCCGGTATCGAACGCATTCGTTACACCACCTCGCACCCCAAAGAATTTAGCCAGCGCCTGATCGATGTCTACGGAGAACTGCCCAAGCTCGTCAGCCACGTGCATCTGCCTGTGCAGTCGGGCAGCGACCGCATTCTTATGGCTATGAAGCGTGGCTATACGGCACTTGAGTACAAAAGCATCGTGCGGCGTCTCAAGGCTGTGCGGCCTGATGTCTCACTGTCCACCGACTTTATCGTGGGATTTCCCGGCGAAACCGAAGAAGACTTTGCCGCCAGCATGCGGCTGATCGAGGCAGTAGGTTTTGACCATTCTTTTTCGTTTATCTATAGCCCTCGGCCCGGTACGCCTGCCGCCTCTCTATCCGATGACACCCCTGCCGACGTCAAACTTAAACGGCTGCAGACGCTGCAGGCGGCTATTGAGGCCAATGCCCAGGCGGTAAGTCAGGCCATGGTGGGCAAGGTCTTCTCGGTCTTGGTAGAGGGCCCATCTAAAAAGAATGCCAACGAACTCATGGCCCGTACAGAGAACAATCGTGTCGTGAACTTCCCGGGGCCCGCCCGGCTGATTGGCCAGATGATCCCGATGCGCATTACCCAGGCTTTAAGCCACAGCCTTCGGGGTGAGGCGGTATAGTGCGGGCCGATTTCGTTACCCAGGCCTTGCGCCACAGCCTACGGGGCGAGGCAGTGTAGTGCGGGCCGATCGCAGTAGCGGTGCGGTTCAAAGGCTAAGCCTCTTAGAGCACGACAACCACGGACTTGCGGCCCTCTGCGGGCCACTGGAACAAAACCTGCGCGCTATTGAGGCAGGGCTTGATGTCAGCATTCGCCGTCGTGGCCCAATATTCGAAATCTCTGGCGGGCAGAAGGCAGTAGCCCGCGCAACGGCCTTGCTTGAGGATCTTGCGGAAAACCCGAAGGCGATTCAACTAGAAGACCTGCAGTTGGCCATGGTCGAGCTCCGTCCCACACGGGCTGCAAAAGGGAGGGGCAGTACCGGTAGTCGTAACGATTTTGGCGCTGCGGGTGCTGGGGGCACTGAGGGCACTGCGAACACCAACGATCGCGACGAAGACTCCACAGAAGAAGGCCCCCTGCACCCCAATCACGAAGAAGAAGGCACCGTGCTGCGCACGCGCAGGCGCGACCTGCGCGGCCGCACGCCCAATCAGCGCCAGTACCTGTCGCAGATTCTGAACCATGACGTCTGTTTTGGCATTGGGCCTGCAGGCACCGGAAAGACCTTTCTTGCCGTAGCCTGCGCGGTCGATGCGCTCGAGCGCGATCTGGTGCAGCGCATTGTGCTCACCCGGCCGGCCGTAGAGGCCGGCGAGCGGCTTGGCTTTCTGCCGGGAGACCTTGCCCAAAAGGTAGATCCCTATCTGCGCCCCCTCTACGATGCGCTCTACGATCTCATGGGCTATGACAAGGTGATCAAGCTGATCGAGAAGCAGTTAATCGAGGTTGCCCCGCTGGCCTACATGCGCGGCCGAACACTCAACCATGCCTTTGTGATTTTGGATGAAGCCCAGAACACCACGCCCGAGCAGATGAAAATGTTTCTTACACGCATTGGTTTTGGCAGTAAGGCCGTGATTACCGGAGACCCCTCGCAGATCGACCTTCCCAAGGGGCACAAGAGCGGACTGATTGACGCCCATAGCGTGCTGCAGGGCGTGCGGGGCATTGCGTTTTTAGAGTTCACCAGCCGCGATGTGGTACGCCATCCGCTGGTGGCACGGATTGTCGAGGCCTATGCCCAGCAGTCTTCGACTTAGCCTGCAATGGGCGCTGCCCAGGGCGCCAGAGGTATGGCCCCTGTCGCGGCCACGAATTCGAAGGCTGCTGCTCGCAAGCCTAGGCGCGCAGTCTCAGGTGGCCGAGATCACCGTACGCCTGGTGGGCCAAAAAGAAGGCCGGCAGATTAACCGAGACTTTCGGCGCAAGGACTACGCCACCAATGTACTTACCTTTGCCTATCAGCAGCGCCCCGCTCTGCAGGCCGACCTGGTGCTCTGTCTGCCCGTCCTGGCCCGCGAGGCGCGCGCCCAGCAGAAAGACCTTTCTGCACATTTTGCGCACATGCTGGTGCATGGCATGCTGCATGCACAGGGGCTTGACCACGAAGACCCTGAAGAGGCCGAACATATGGAGGCCCTAGAGCGGCGCATTTTGAAACGGTTTCGACTAGCCGACCCGTATTCGGTACACTAGCAGGGTGTTTAACTCTCATGCCAATGCATGTCAGAACCAGACCCTAGGCCCTCGGGCCTGAGTCATTCCCTCAAGCGTCTGCTCGGTCGCTTCTTTGGCCGTAGCGACGACAAAGAAGAGCTTATTGAGCAGCTCCGAGAGGCGCAGGCCCATGCTGTCATTGATGCCGATGCGGTGTCAATGATGGAAGGCGTGCTCCAGGTGGGTGATCTCGCCGTGCGTGACCTCATGGTGCCGCGCGCGCAAATGGATGTACTCGATATCAACGAGCCGCTCGACCAGATCCTGCCCCTCGTATTGCAGACGGCACATTCGCGCTTCCCAGTCATCGACGGCAATAAAGACAATGTCATTGGCATTCTGCTGGCCAAAGACCTTTTGCGTGTCTTGGCCGACGATGAAGACGATGTTCGCGGGCTGCTGCGGCCTGCGGTATTTGTGCCTGAATCCAAGAGGCTTAATGTTCTGCTGCGCGACTTTCGAAACAACCGCAATCACATTGCCATTGTGGTTGACGAATATGGCGGTGTGGCGGGCCTCATTACCATTGAAGATGTCATTGAACAGATCGTGGGAGACATTGAAGACGAACACGATACCGACGAGGACGAAGACAACATCATTCCCGTAGCGCACGAGCCCGGGCTATTTCGTATTAAGGCGCTCACGCCGATTACCCAGTTTAATGAGGCGTTTGCCTGCGCCCTGCCCGATGACGATAGCGATACTGTGGGCGGGCTGGTTACCGACCATCTCGGCCGCGTACCCCATCGCGAAGAGCATATCCAGATCGCGGGCTTTGACTTCGAAGTGCAACGGGCCGATGCCCGTATGGTGCAGATGCTGCTGGTACGTCGCCTGCCCGAAACCTCGGAGCAGCCAGACGCTGAGGACCAATAGCCCATGAATCTGGTCCTTCCGGGGTGGCTGGAGAGCCTCGGAGCGCTGTTCTTTCTGGCGATTCTGATTCGGCTCTTCAAAACCCCCGCGGAATGGGCCGCCTGGCTTGCCGCTGGCCTGCTGATTGTGGGCTGCCTGTTCGGCTTTCACTGGATCTTTATCAGCCTACATACCTACGGCGAAATGCCAGCCATTATTGCCGGGTTTGCCACGATTCTTTTGGCCGTCTATGTCGCCGCATATGGTCTGTTGGCAGGCTGGCTGGTGCGCCGATTTCATTTGCAGCCTCTTGCCATCGCAGGGCTCATTACATCGCTGGAATGGCTGCGGGGCGTGGCCTTTACCGGCTTTCCCTGGCTCAACTGGGGCTACCAACAAGTCGACAGCCTGCTCGCAGGCTTTGCCCCCTGGATTGGTGTCTATGGGGTGGTATTTGTTACCGCGCTGTCTGCCGCCTGGCTTGCCCAGGGGCTGCCCCGCCCTCTTCTCGCCACCGTATTTCTCCACCTGGCGGGTGGCGTCGCAGGCACGATTGCGCTCACCAGCCCTACGGGGCTTCCGCTCCAGGCGGCACTGGTACAGACTGCCATTCCTCAGCAGATGAAGTTCGACCCAGCCCATGCCCTAGCCGGAGAGCAGGCGGTGCTTAGCCTTGCCGCCGTGGCTGCCGACCCCAGCAGCCGGTTGGATCTTATTGTGCTGCCCGAAACCGCCCTTATTCAGCCTTGGAACCGCGTGTCTGCCAGCACCCAAGAGGCCTTACATCGCATTGCAGAGCGCAGCGGCGCCAGCCTTATTACGGGTATTCCACTGCAAGATGCCCGAGGCTGGACGAACTCAGCCATTCTGATCAATCCGTCAGAGCCCGCAGGTCAGTATGCCGCCCGCTATGACAAGCACCACTTGGTACCCTTTGGTGAGTTTATTCCCTGGGGGTTTCGCTGGTTTGTCGACCTAATGAATATGCCGCTGGGCGACTTTCGGCGTGGTGAACCCGTACAGACGCCCTTTATGGTGAGCGACCAGCGCATCGGCGCCAATATCTGCTTTGAAGACTTGTTTGGAGAAGAGATTATTCGCGCGCTGTCGCCTGAGCGATCGGAACGCGATCAGCCCACCATTTTGCTGAACCTAAGCAACCTTGCCTGGTTTGGCAATACCAATGCCTTAAGGCAGCACCTTCAGGTGGCCCGTATGCGATCGATTGAAACCGGACGGCCAAGCCTTCGGGCCACCAACACCGGCATGACCGCAGCCATTGACCACAAGGGGCGGGTGCTTGCGCAACTACCGCCCCAAGAAGCAGACCTGCTGGTTGCCCAGGTGCAGGGCATGACAGGCGTCACGCCCTACATTCGTTTTGGCAACCTGCCGGCCTTGGGTTTAGCGCTCTTGAGTATTGCGGCAAGCCTGATACTAGTGGGACTACGCAAAGGCTAACGGTTCTGCCCACGAAATGCCCAGCCGGTAAACCGCTTCTCAATCAGCGCAGTGCAGATATACAGCAGAATGCCGAGCACCGCCAAGACCAAAAGCCCAGCAAAGACAATCTGCACCTGAAAGGCCGCCTGGGCATCGAGCATTAGCTTGCCGATTCCCTTGTTGGCGCCCACGGTTTCAGACACCACCGCGCCCACGAAGGCCAGGGTAATAGCCACCTTCAACGAACCAAAGAAATACGGCAGCGACCGGGGTATACCCACCTTGCGCATGATGTCAAGCTTTGAGGCGCCCAAGGCCCGCAGCACATCTTCGAGTTCGGGCTCGGTGGTAGCCAAGCCCGTGGCCACATTCACCACGATGGGGAAAAACGAGATGAGAAACGCCGTGAGAATGGCAGGAATTTCTCCCAGGCCAAACCAGAGAATAAGCACCGGCACCACGGCCACTTTAGGAATGGAGTTAAAGCCCACCAAAAGGGGATAGACACCGGCATAGATTGCCTTGTGCCAGCCCACAGCAATACCCAGCAAAAGCCCAAACACCGTGGCAAGCGCAAAGCCCACCAGGGTGGTCCAGAGCGTCACCCAGGAGTTGCTGATAATTGGGGCACGGTACTCCATGAGCGCGTCAAAGATCACCGAAGGCGCGGGCAGAATAGTCAGCGGGATATTAAAGATTCTGCAGGCGGCCTCCCAAAAGACAAAGAGGCCAATCGTAAATGCGGCCGGAGAGACCACCTTCACCATAAATTCATCGCGATCCATTAGTGCTTGCCTCCAATCATGCTACGAAGTTCGTGCACCACGTCTTGAAACTCTGCGGTGTAGGTAACCTCAAGGTCGCGCGGGCGGGGAATGGTGACTCGGCATTTCTTCACGATACGGCCAGGACGATTCGACATGACATAAACGGTATCGGCCAGAAACACCGCCTCACGCAGGTCATGGGTTACCAGCATTACCGTAACGCCACGTGCGGCATGAATATCGCGCAGGGCACACCAGAGTTCCTCGCGAGTAAAGGCATCAAGAGCGCCAAAGGGTTCATCGAGCATCAGTACCTCGGGCTCATGAATAAGCGCCCGACAGATCGAGGCACGCTGCTGCATGCCGCCCGACAACTGCCACGGAAACTTGTCGGTAAAGCCGGTAAGGCCCACGGAATTTAGAAGGTCCACCGCTTTTTGCTTGTACTCGGCACGATGCGAACCAATACGCTGCCGATGGGGCGGCACAATCTCCAGAGGCAGCAAGACATTGTCGACACAGGTACGCCAAGGAAGCAAGTTGCTATTCTGAAAGGCCATGCCAACCGACTTGAGCGGCTGGGTGACTTTCTCACCCTTGACCCGCAGTTCGCCCTTAGACACCGGATGTAGGCCACTGATGAGCTTCATGAGCGAACTCTTGCCACAACCCGAGGGCCCCACCACGGCAATAAACTCACCGGGCTGGATATCAAGAGTGACGTCTTCAATAGCCGGTACTGCTGTTGCTCCCTTGCCATAGGCCATGGAGACATTGTTTAGGACTACCAAAGGATCCACGGGCACCCCCTATTGTTTTCACGCACTACTGCAATCTCGCGAGAGGCCCCGCCACGCAATGCGCTGCGCGACGGGGCTTTCGGTCAACAAAGGCTTTTTAAGTGAAATCTTCTGTAATAACGACCACTATTAGCTCTCAGTTCACCAGACGCTGCTCGCGCGGAGGCAGAAACTCAGAAGTAAAAATATCCTGCGCCTTGGGCTTGTTGGTGTACTTGAAGGTTAAACCAATCTGGTCGATCGACCGGGACAGGCGGCCCATATCTACACCACCCAAGCCATTTTTACGAACATCAGGGGTCACGAAGTTACGGGCAATAGCGAGCTTGAGGCGCTCAAGTTCCACATCGCGCTTGGCGATCTGGTTACGGGCCATGAGCGAATCGATTGCGGTCTCAGGTGACTTGATAGTCTCTTGAATGCCCTTAATGGTGGCCCGGACAAAGCCTGCGACGGCCTTGGGGTTGGCCTTGGCAAAGTCGGGATTGACAATGATCACGTTGCCATACAGGTCAACGCCGTGGTCCTTCATCAGCATCACCACAATGTCATCATCAGAAGCGCCATTGGCCTTTAAGTTCATGTACGAAGAAAACCAAAAACCCGTAATCGCATCGACCTTACCCTGCACCAGCATGGGCTCGCGCACGGGAAAGCCCACATTCTCGATCTTTACCTTGGAGGCATCGATCTTGTTGGCATCTACAAAAATGGGCCACTGGGCATAGGCCCCGTCGGGAGCGGGCGCACCGAGAATTTTGCCTTCTAGGTCTTTGGGCGTTTTAATGCCGGTCTTCTTGAGGGTGATGATCGCGAATGCGGGCGTGTCATAGACCATCTGCACGGCCCTAATGGGGCTATTGGCCGGGTTGTCGCGATACTTCACCAAGGAATTAATATCGGCGAAGCCCAATTGATAGGCCCCGGAGGCCACGCGGTTAATTCCCTCCACCGAGCCCGAACCCGGATCGATCGTCACATCAAGCCCTTCGGCCTTGTAAAAACCCTTATCAATCGCCACAAAATAGGGCGCTGCAGGACCCTCAAATCGCCAGTCCAGTGCGAATTTGATCGCTGTTTGTGCATAGACACTGCCCGTGATCAACAGGCTTCCTACTACGGCTGCAAGCAGTTTCATCACCATCTCCTTAAAAAGACCATCCATATCAACGTTGTGCTTCTATCTACCCATTACTGCCATTGCTCCAACCACTTCTCAATGCAATAACCGAACCATCTCCAACAGCTACAAACATGCCGAGACAGGGAGTATCGTCTTTTTGATGCCCCGGCATACTTTTAAATCTCAACTGCCCCGATAGGTGGAATAGCTCCAGGGCGTGCAGACCAACGGCACGTGGTAACTGCCGGCGGCCTCAGCTAGCCCGAACTCCAGAGACACTTCATCGAGAAATGCCGGGTCGGGAAGCACCTGACCGAGGCCTCGAAAATACGCCGCCACGCCAAAGACCAGCCGATAACGCCCCGTAGGAATGGTGTCGCCCTCGAGCAGGGGGCGATCGGTTCGGCCATCGGCATTGGTCTGGGTCTGGGCCACGAGCACCCAGGCATCGCGGTCTGTAAGCCTGCGGTCAAGCCGAATGGCCATGCCTGATGCCGGCCGGCCCGAGAGCGTATCCAAAACATGGGTGCTAAGTTTGGCCATGAACGGTCTATTCCTGTGACAAGAGTTCGCAAAAACCTTGGAAGGCCGCTACCGCAAGC
Source organism: Burkholderiaceae bacterium (assembly GCA_049426285.1). Taxonomy (GTDB): domain Bacteria; phylum Pseudomonadota; class Gammaproteobacteria; order Burkholderiales; family Burkholderiaceae_A; genus Hahnella. The sequence continues at coordinate 16,272 of JBMSYB010000013.1, read as the reverse complement.
GCCATGTCTTCGCGGGTGGTGGACTCTAGAGGATTGTGGCTGATGCCGTGGTTCTCGCCTCGCACAAAGAGCATGGCCTGCGGCAACCGCTCGTGCAGCTTCATGGCGTCATGGCCCGCCCCACTGGGAAGATACTCCACCGGCAGGCCCAGTGCGGCAACCGCCTGAGCCCAGAGCCCCTGAAGTCGCGTGTCGCAGGGGGCCGCCGAGGCGCGCAACACTTCTTCTACAGAAAACTGCACATCGCGCGCACGGCAGATTGATGCCACCGAGGCCAGCACATCGCGGGCCAAGGCATCACGGTCTTCGTTATTGGGCGCGCGCAGGTCGAGCGACAGCATGCAGGCACCAGGTACGGTATTGATCGACCCCTGAGGTACCTGCAGCATGCCTACGGTGCCCACCAGGCCTGGCTGCTGACGGGCGCGGGCCTCAGTGGCCAGAATAATCTCTGCCGCCGCACAGGCCGCATCACGGCGCTGGTCCATGGGCGTTGTGCCCGCATGACTGGCCTGACCGCGCAGCTGCAGCCGATACCGCAGGCTGCCATTAATAGCGGTGACCACGCCAAGGGGTAATCCCTTGTGGTTGAGCACGGGGCCCTGTTCGATATGCACCTCAACAAAGCCCAGGTAACCGGATGGGTGACGGGCAAGCCCATTAATGGCCTCTGCGGTGGTGGCTAACCCTGCTTCGGCCAATGCCTGCCGAAGGCTAATTCCCTGGGCATCGGTCATGTCGAGCCAGGCCTCTTGAAATCCCCCGGTGAGCGCGCTTGATCCTAAAAAGGTGGCGGCATAGCGCACGCCCTCTTCTTCTGAAAACCCCACCACCTCGATGCCAAAGGGCAGCCGCCTGCCAGCAGCCGCAAGGCTGCGGATCGCCTGTAAGGGCACGACAATACCCAGCCGGCCATCGTAGCGACCACCCCGGCGCACGGTGTCGTAGTGGCTTCCGGTAAGCAGATAACGGTCGCGAGCCTCAGAAGCCCCACCAGAGGTCATGCCCGAGGCAGACCCCAAGGCAGCGCCTGCAAGCCCCGCGCCATGGTAGCGGCCCACCACGTTGCCAATGGCATCGATCTCCACCGTGTCGCAGCCGGCCTCGCGCATCATGGCCACCAGCGCCTGGGTGCAGGCTCGATGCGCAGGACTTAAGAAGGTAACGGTAAGGCCATCATCAATTTCAGAATAGGCAGCAAGCGCCTGGCAGTCGTCCCAGACCCGATCGCCTTCGGGCGTGGTGATACCAAACCGCTCCTGCAGTCGCATCTCGGCTATGCGATGAATCTGACGCAGGCATTCCTGCCGTTCGGCCTCGGGAGAATCCAAAAGCCTACGCTCCCAGGTGTCAATGATCTGCTGTCGGGTAAGCCCGGTACCCCGGGGGCCCCGCACGGCCAGAATAAAGGGCCAGGAGAACTTCTCCTGGTAGGCCGCATGCAGACGCGTCAGCGCCGCAAACTCTTGCGGGCTACAGCGGTCAAGCCCCACCAGCGACTGCTCGTTCTGCGAATCTTGGGCGAGGTCTTGCCCGATCTTGGCCTTGCCGGTAAGCGGCGGGTGGGCCCGAATCAGGCCCAGTTGCTTCTCAAGGCCGGCATCATCCACCACACGACGCAGCGCCACCAGCAGCGCAGGCAAAGAGACAAAGGGATGCCCCACCTGCAAGGCCTCTTGCACAATCCAGTCTGAGTGCTCGTAGACGCCGGCCAGCATCGCCTGAGCATCACTTCGGGGCAGACGCGCAAATGCCGCAAAGCCAGCAGCGAGCGGAATCGAAGAGGCGCTAGCCAGAGTCATGAGGCCTGCCCACTGCCCTGAAAAGGATGCTCGGCCAGCCAGTGCCGGGCAATATCAATGCGCCGACAGACCCAGACCCTCTCATGCTTCTGCACATGATCTAAAAAACGCTGCAGGGCCAGAAACCGCCCCGGACGGCCCACGAGACGGCAGTGTAGGCCAATGCTCATCATGCGCGGGGTCTCGGCACTCTCGGCATAGAGCACATCGAAGGCATCACGCAGGTAGGCAAAAAAAGGCTCGCCATGCGAGAAGCCCTGCGGCATGGAAAAACGCATATCGTTGTTATCGAGCGTATAGGGCACCACCAGCTGCGGCACAGTGCGGCCATCGCTGGTCTGCACCGTAATGTAGAAAGGTAGGTCGTCGCCGTAGTAGTCGCTCTGGTATAAAAAGCCACCTTCATCGGCGACCAGCCTGCGGGTATTGGGGCTATCGCGGCCGGTGTACCAGCCCAGGGGCCGCTCTCCAGCCACCCGGGCAATGGCAGCAACACACTGGGCCATATGGGCACGCTCGGTGGCCTCATCGACATTCTGGTAATGAATCCACCGATAGCCATGGCCCGCGATCTCATGGCCCAGCTGAATAAAGGCTCGGGCTAACTCGGGATGTTTTTCCAAGGCCAGGCCAATCCCAAAAATAGTCATGGGCAGGCCGCGCCGCTCAAACTCGCGCAGAATGCGCCAGACACCCACCCGCGAACCATATTCGTAGATGCTCTCCATGGTGAGGTGGCGATCGGGATAACTGGCCGGGCTAAAGAGCTCAGATAAAAAAGTCTCCGATCCAGCATCGCCATCCAGTACGCAGTTCTCGCCACCTTCCTCATAGTTCAAGACAAACTGCACCGCAAGCTGAGCGCCGTGGGGCCAACGGGCCTGCGGGGGCGTACGGCCATAGCCGATAAGGTCGCGCGGGGTGGAAGGGATTTTAGGCATGGTTACGTGGGGCTCTCTTTGCTTGGGCGGATCAGCACTAAATCAGCACTAAAACTCAGCATCCACCGGGGCACCAGCCTTAAACCAGGCTGCCACCAGTTGCCGCTCTTCATTGTTCATCTGGGTAACATTATTCATGGGCATGGCCCGAAGGACCGATACCTGTTGATAGACCGATAAGGCATGGCGCTTGAGCTGTTCGGGCGAGTCCAGGCGCACATTTTTCATCTGAAGGTCTGCGCCATGGCACTGCAGACAGTGCTGGGCCATGACTTTTTGAATACGCAGCGCCCCCCCGGTTTCGGGGCTAGCGGCAGCCCCTGCCTGCGCGGCTAGGCCCGCGCCACTGGTGGTGGGCTGTGTGGTGGACTGTGTTGAAGGCTGGGCAGCCGCCCGCGACTCTGCAGAAGGCGCAGTCACCACCACGGCTGCAACCAGCAAGACCACCCCCGCCAGCGCATAGGGCCATGGATGGCCATGCCGCCCCAGCTTGTAGCCATGCATCTGAACAAAGAAGTGGCGAATGAGGGCGCCACCTACCATGATCAGCACAAGCAGCATAAGCCGGTCTTCGTGGCCCGTAATAAACCCGTAGTGGTTCGACAGCATGGTAAAGACCACCGGCAGCGTGAAATAGGTGTTGTGCACACTGCGCTGCTTGCCAATGATGCCCGGCAGAGGGTCGAGCGTCTCACCGGCCTGCAGTCGGGCCACCATCTTTTTCTGCCCAGGAATAATCCAGAACAGCACATTTGAAGACATCACGGTGGCCATCATGGCGCCGGTAATCAGAAAAGCGGCTCGGCCGGAAAAGAGCTCAGTTGTTATTGTGGCAGCCGCTATGACAGCCAGAACCACCAGTACCGCCACCAGGCCATCACCCTTGCCCGGCTTGGCTGCAAACCGGCAGATGAGCTCGTAGACCAGCATAAAGCCCAGCAGCATGGCAATAACAATTAGCACGGCCTGGCCCTCGGTGAGCGCCGCAACCGAGGGGTCGATAAGGTAGCTTGAGGGGTTCCAGAGGTAGGACACGGTAAGCAACAGAAAGCCCGTGATCCAGGTGAAGTAACTTTCCCAGTAGAACCAGTGGAGATGCCCCCCGATATAGGGCGGGGCGCCAATAAACTTGCGGGCGTGATAAAACCCACCACCATGAATGGCCCACAGCTCGCCCGCAACCTTATCGGGATTGTCGCCCTTAGGCGGCACCAGACTCAGGTCGAGAAACACAAAGTAAAAAGAAGCGCCAATCCATGCCACTGCGACAATGACATGCAGCCATCGCAAAAGCAGGTTGGCCCAGTCAAGCAAAAAAGTTTCCATACCGTTGGAAGAGGGCTCAACCTGCCTACCACTGCGGGCGCTGTAAGCAGAAACTACATCGCGACCAAATTTTCGATTAACCAGGGACAGCATCAACGCGCGATAACCACACCTTACCGAACGTTGGCGCTGTCCATACAGACCAACCGAAAACGCCACGCTGCGACGTTGGAAGAAGTCTATTACAACTACCTTCCCGTTTGAAAGACTTTTGTCTCCTGTTTTATACCAATGTCCTCGTGCTGTTCGGCATTGGTGCAGATCGGGCTCAGTCGGTGCCGCCTGGTGGCCTAAGAGCCTCTTTGGTACCCCTTGGCGCCAGCCGAAAAACCCTAACCACTTTTACCGCGCATCTGTAGCAGCTGGGCTGCCACCGAGGCAGCGATTACCTCAGGCTCTTTACCGGAAATCTCTGGGAGCCCAATGGGGCAGGTCACCTGGGCTAAGGCATGGTCATCAAACCCGTAATCAGTCAGGCGATGCCGAAACCGGGCCCATTTGGTTTTGCTGCCAATCAGGCCGATAAAAGGAAGCGGAAGGGCAGCCACTGGCGGTTCTGATGCCCCAGATACCTCAAGCGGCCCGAGAGCAGCCACGGCAGGCCTATCGCGATTTTCTCCGGTACCTGTTAAAGCCGTAGCATTGCGCGCCAGACAGGCCCGTATCACCTGCAGGTCCTCGGCATGGCTAAAGCTCATGACCACTACCAGGCTGCCGTAGGGCAACCCCGATACCGCGTCTTCGACAGGCTCCATCTCCTCACGCACAATCCAGTCTGGCAGGGCATTCAGAGGAAGCGGCGGCGAAAACCCAAGCAACGCCGCAGCCTGCTGCAGATGCCGCTCTGTCGACAGAAAGCCTTCGCGGCTATCGACCCAGCGAACAATAAAGGGCAGCGGCGCGAGCGCACGAACCAGGGCTGAGCCGACATGCCCCCCGCCGAATACCGCCACAGGCATTCGGGCCGGTGCAAGCCGATCGGCCCAGGGTTGCCAGTCTGATTCCGTGGCAATCCAGACATACTCGAGCCAGACCACGCCGCCGCAGCACTGGCCCAGCGAAGGCCCCAACGGGCAGCGTTGCCGCCAAGGATCATTGGGCCCGGCCTTTAGCCACTCGCGTGCGCGGGCAATCGCCTGAAACTCCAGATGCCCGCCCCCCACCGTACCCTCGACCCCATGGGCATCTACCCGCATAAAGGCACCAACCGCACGCGGCACCGAGCCCTCGGTCTGCACCACGTGCACCAGCACCTGCGGATAGGCCATAGACGCGTTACAGAGATGCGCTAGCCGCGCAGGGCCATCAGAATGCGCTCAGGCGTGCAGGGAAGATCCAGACAAAAGCGGCTGCTCTGCCCGCGCGCCAGGCGTGCCCTGCCAATCGCATCGCGTACCGCCTCCATGACACTTAAGGCCAGCATGAGAGGCGGCTCCCCCACGGCCTTGGACCGAAAGACTGTTTCTTCACGATTGGGATGGGGCCAAAAATCCACTGAGAACTGGGCAGGCAGATCGCCCGCAGCAGGAATCTTGTAGGTTGATGGTGCCTGGGTCTTAAGCCGGCCCGCACTATCCCAAACAAGCTCTTCGGTGGTCAGCCAGCCCATTCCCTGAATAAAGCCGCCTTCGATCTGGCCACGGTCAATTGCGGGGTTAATGCTCTGCCCCACATCGTGCAGAATTTCCACCCGCAGCACGCGCATCTCTCCGGTGAGGGTATCGATAGCAACCTCGGCGCAGGCTGCACCATAGGCAAAGTAATAAAAAGGCCGGCCCTGCAGCCTGGTGCGGTCGTAGTGGATTTTGGGCGTCGCATAAAACCCATCGCTCCAGAGTTGCACGCGGGCCATATAGGCACGCTGCACCACGTCTTCAAAGGTATCGCCCGGTTGCCGCAGTGGCGCAAGGCGTTCTTTAATCTGGCGCGCGGCCAGTTGGGCCGCCTTGGCATTCAGATCAGTACCGCTTGAGGCTGCGGTGGGTGAGGCATTGGGCACCTTACTGGTATCGCTGGCACTCACCCGCACCTTCTGCAAAGGCACGCCAAGTTCATCGGCCACCACCTGGGCCACCTTGGTAAACAGGCCCTGGCCCATCTCGGTGCCCCCATGGTTTACAAGCACACTGCCATCGGTATAGACATGCACCAAGGCACCGGCCTGGTTCATATGGGTGGCCGTAAACGAGATTCCAAACTTCACCGGGGTGAGCGCCAGGCCCTTTTGTATCACCCGGTTCTGGGCATTAAAGGCGGCGATCGCCGTGCGCCGATTCGCATAGCCTGCGCGCGCTGCCAGGTCTTGCACCAGGGCTGGCGCCACGTTGTCTTCGATGGTCATGCCATAGTGGGTAACCGCCCGAGGCCCCACGGGGACATAGAAGTTTTGCTGCCGAATAGCAAGCGCATCTTTGTGAAGATGTCGCGCAATCTCGCCCATGAGCGTTTCGATAAGCACCATGCCCTGCGGACCCCCAAAACCCCGAAAGGCCGTCATGCTCTGCAGGTTGGTCTTACAGCGGTAAGAGGCCACCGAGAGATGCTCTAGAAAATATGCGTTATCCAGATGGAAGATTGCACGGTCTGCCACCGGGCCACTGAGGTCGGCGCTAAAGCCGCAGTTACTGGCGATCAGAAGCTTCAGACCAAGAATGCGCCCCGCATCATCAAAGCCCACCGTGTAGTCGTAGAAGAACGGATGGCGCTTTCCGGTAATCAGAAAATCATCATCGCGGTCGAGTCGCATCTTTACGGTACGTCCCGTCTGCCGCGCCGCGAGGGCCGCCCAGACCGCCACCTGTCCCGCCTGGGTTTCTTTACCGCCAAAACCCCCACCCATGCGCCGGCATTCCACCCGCACCTCATGGTTCTGTAAGCCCAAGGCGTGGGCGACCCAGTGCTGCACCTCGCCGGGGTGCTGGCTACTCGAATGGACCCGCATCTGGCCTTGCTCGTCGGGCAGTACTAGGGCGGCCTGACCTTCCAGATAAAAATGCTCCTGCCCGCCCAGATGGAACTGGCCCTGCAGTCGGTGGGGGGCATCGGCGATTGCCTTATCGGGAGTGCCCCGCTCTAAAAACACCGGGGGCAGCACATAGCTCTTAGCCTCAAGGGCCTGGTCAATGGTAAGAATGGCAGGAAGCGGCTCTGCGTTAATACGCACTGCGGCGGCCGCCCGACGCGCCTGCAGATGGCTCTCGGCGAGAATAAGGCCCACCACCTGACCAACATGCAACAGATGGGTCTGGGCAAAAATGGGTTCGTCCATGGCCGGCGTGGCCAAGATGTTGTCAGCCGGCAGATGCTCGGCGAGCACCAGACCCTGCACCCCGGGCATGGCCAAGGCGGCTGAGGCATCCACCCCTAGTAGCCGCGCATGGGCATGGGGCGACAGAATGGGGGCCGCATGCAGGCAGCCGCGCGGCACGACAATGTCGTCAATATACGGAGCCAGGCCCGTGACATGCAGCGCCGCACTGTCATGGGTAAGCGGGGTACCCACAGTTGTCATACCATCCACTCCCGCGAGCTTCTCAAGACCCCCAATATCCCCGTTACCGCCAAAACCCGCGTTACCCATCAGGCCTCCAGCCTTAGCGTCTCGCCGCTGGCCCATTCATGGCCGAGTTTGATCAACAGATTAGCCAAGACCAACCGCCGGTACTCCGCACTGGCCCGCATGTCTGAAATAGGCGAGAACTCGTTGCGCAGCAGTTCAGCAGCCGCCTCGAGCGACGCCAAGGTTGCGGGCTGGCCCATCAGTGCCTGCTCGGTCTTGTAGGCCCGCACCGGGGTGGTGGCCACTCCGCCCACGCCTATCCGGATGTCTGTAATCAGCGGCCCATCAGCACTTCCGGATGGGGACGGTACGGTAGCCGCCTGATCGAGCTGGGCCCAGACCACCAGACAAACGGCAGAAATGTCATCTTCAAACCGCTTAGAGATTTTGTAGGCGGCCAGCCGCTGGTCGGCACCCCGCGATGGGATGAGGATACGTTCGACAACCTCGGTGGGTGCGAGCGCGGTCTTGCGATAGCCCAGATAAAAATCTCGTAAGGCAACGGTTCGCCGCTGCACCGGCGCCTGCGGAGCCGCAACAGATGAGAGCACCACGGAGGCATCAAGCGCCAACAAAAAAGGCATGGAGTCGCCAATCGGTGAGCCATTGGCCACATTGCCCCCCAGGGTTGCCGACTCGCGAATGGGCCGGCCCGCAAAACGCCCAAAAAAGTGATGGGCCTCGGGCCATATCTCGGCAAGGGCATGAAAGACTTCGGCCAGGGGCTCTGCCGCCCCAATCGACCACCGACCGCCCGAACTACCTTCAGCATCATTACCGTGAATACCGCGCAGTTCAGGCACCGCGGTCAGGTCGATGACAACCCCATGCGACTGCAACAGCTTGGTTACCCAAAGGCCCGCATCGGTGGTACCGGCTGCGAGCAGCGCCTGCGGAAACTGGGCGCGCAGGGCAAGCAGACTTTGCAGATCGCTGGCCCGATGGTAGCCCTGCGGCGCGCTGACACGTTGCCCCATCCGGGAAAGAGAAGACCCCGCTTTAGCCACTGATGTATCAGAATCTGCAAGAATCGCAGGCGTTGCGAGCAGACTGTCGAGCCACTGCGTATCCATCTTTACCACGGGGTAATCAGCCATACGCAGGCCCGCCTCGATAATCGGCTGATACCCCGTACATCGGCAGAGATTGCCCGAAAGCGCCTCTTCCACCGCCATGCGCGACACTGCACGCCCCTGGGCAACCGTATTCATGTAAAGCGCAAAAAGGCTCATCACAAAGCCTGGGGTACAAAATCCGCACTGGCTTGCATGACAGTCGATCATGGCCTGCTGTACCGGGTGCAGCACGCCCTTTTCACCCAGCGCCATTTCGGCCAGGCGCGGCAGGTCTTGCGCGGTAAACACCACGGCGTGGGCCGCGGAACCCGCAAACCGAATACAGCTGTTAACCGCACGCCAGCGAATGTTGGCAGTTGGGTAACCCGGGCTTGCGGTCTGGTACTCCGCGATCACTACCGTGCAGGCCCCGCAGTCGCCAGAGGCGCAGCCTTCTTTGACAGAACAGTTACCTGACTGCTCCCGTAGCCATTGCAGCAGGGTCTGCGTGGGAAATGAAGAGGGCGCGGGCTGCGTCATCGCACAACCTTACTTACGCCCTCTTCTCAAAGACAACATCCTGGGCGCCCTCCCAGAGGCATTTCACGCCCAAGGGACGCAGGTTTTCCTTGCCCTGGGTAATGGTTAAAAAATGATTGCCAGATAGCTGGCCAAGCTTGCTGGCAAAACAGCAAGACCCATAGGCCAGAATAATCTCGGTCTCAGAATAGCCGCCCGGGTAAAACAGAATATCGCCCACCGACGGATGACTGGTGTGGTTCTCAAACCCAACCCCCAGCTGAAACTCCCCCAGCGGAACCCAGACCCCTTCACCGCTCCAGCGGACATGAATGAGCTTTTGCTTATAGGGTAGAAGCTTTAAAAAGGCCTCTACGGTCTTGGGCGCCTCAGGATGGGTCTCTGCCAGAAACTCGAAGCCACCTGCCTTCACAACCAACTGGGTCAATTTCTTCTCCTTAGAAATAACGCTGATGAAAAACAATCACAAAATAACGCCAAGACCCTCAGGGGCCCAGAGAGAACCGCACTGCCGCAGCTCACCAAAAACACTCTTAAGCATTTGCCGCCTGACCCCGCTCTTTAATGGGCACCGAGAACTGATAATCGATATCCCAGGGGAAGAAGATCCACTTATGCTGCTTGAACTCTTTCACACAGGTATCGACCAGTGGCCGCCCAGAGGGCTTTGCATACAGGGTGGCGAAGTGGGCCTTGGGCAGCTTATTGCGCACAAAGGCAGCGGTCTTGCCGGTGTCTACCAAGTCGTCAATGAGAAGAAACCCCTCGCCATCGCCCTCGATCATTTTGAGTACCTGCAGGCTGCCCTGGGTCTTCTCGGCCTCGGCAGAGACACTGGCACCATAGCTGGTAATGCAGACCGTATCGATAAACCGAAGATCCAGTTCACGCGCGATTAGGGCAGCTGGCACCAGCCCACCCCGGGTGATGGCAATAATGCCCTTCCAAGGGCCCTTGGCATGCAGCATCTCGCAGAGATAGCGCGCGTCGCGGTGCAGTTCTGGCCAGGAAATAATTATGTCGTCCTCGTAGGGGCGCCGCGCCTCTTGTGCGTCTTCTTTGGTCATGCGAATGTCTCCTAAGTGGTCTGGTCAATTATGCCCCTAAGCCCAAGGCTAGCCCCCCAGCATTCCCTTCTTCAACCCAGCATCGGCCGGCTGGTCCCCCAGCCAGACCCGCAGCAGTGCAGCAGCAAACTTGGGATTGGGAATCGTACCCTTGTCGGCGCCTGCCACCTGAATCGCCACGCCTGCCTGCGAGAAGTCCAGAATAATGGCATCGCCCTCTTTGGCCTTGCCGATTGACGTCATGAGGCTACCCAGCTGCTTGGCCTCGGCATCAAGCTCGGCCAGAGCGGCGGCAGAATGGTTTTTCTTTAAGCCCTCTTGCAGCGCATCGTTTAGGGCGTCCGCACCAAGGTCACGCAGCATTACCATATGCACTCGGCGTGGGCTTTCGGCGGAAATAACCGCATTGGCGTCGCTGGTCTTCTGCGCCGTGTAGAGCCCCGCCACATAGACCTTAATAATCACCCGGGTGCGAATTCCCGCGCCATTGAGCACAAGGTTCTGGCCCTGCACCGAGGCGGAGTCTGGCAGCTTAACGCCTGCCAGCTCTCTCGCCTGACCAGGAGCCAGAGACACACCAAACAAGCCGACCGCCATTGCGGCTGAGGCCAAGACCAGCTTTACCCGACACAACGACGGCTGAAGATACGCGACCATAATTCCCCCTTTTGTTGAATTTTTTCAATTAAACCCGCGAACCAGAGTCTACTCTTGAAGCGGCGAGCCGGGCAGCGATTCCTTGCAGCTTCAATCCGTACAGGGAATCAGTGCGAAAATGACACCCATGCTCACCGTTCAGTACCTTCATTTGCGCCGGCACTCTGAGGATTCCGACGCCAACGGGAAATCGTACATAAACCCTCCCCCAGACACCCGCGTGTGGAGGAATGGGAAATGACCCCCACCTCGGATTCCACCGCCACAGTTTCGCCCTCAGATCTGCGCCTGTACCTGCGCTTGCTGGCCTTTGCCCGGCCCTATTGGAAGACCGTTGCCGTACTTCTTACAGCAGTGCTGCTTGCGGCAGCCATGGAACCACTCATGCCGGCACTGATGAAGCCGCTGATTGATGAAAGCCTGATCGCTAAGGACCCCACCAGTCTTTGGGCCATACCGCTGCTACTTGTGCTTGTTGTATTCCTGCGTGGCGTAGCAGACTACCTTGTAACCGTATCAAGCCAGTACCTTGCCAGTCGCACAGTGGAAGATCTTCGGGCCGCGATATTTGCAAAGCAGCTTGACCTGCCTGTAGCGCGACACGACGAGGAGCGGAGCGGACGAATGCTTAGTCGTATTACCTATGACACGCAAATGGTTGCAGAAGCAGTGTCTAACGTCTGGCTGGTATTCATTCGGGACAGTCTTGTCATTCTCGGCCTGATTGCGTTTTTGTTTTATACCGCATGGCAACTCGCCTTATTCGTTTTCGTCTCAATGCCTTTACTGATCATCGCCATTCAGCGCATTGGTAAACGACTGCGAACATCTAACAGCCGATTACAAGAACGCGTTGGGCAGATGAGTAGCCTTATTCAAGAGGCACTTCTGGGCTTAAAGGAAATAAAGATCTTTGCAGCCCAGAGATCGCGCCGACAGCAATTTGCTAGCCTAAACCTTGGTCTGCGCAAAGAGCAAATGAAGGTAGCACGCACCGCGGCTCTCGCTGGCCCTCTGGTGGCTTTTCTCACAGGCCTTACTGTGGCAGTGGTGATTTATTTCGCGTCGTTTATGGCAGCTCAGGGTCAGCTTACGCCCGGGGCCTTCGTCTCATTTATCACCGCTCTGGCCATGATCTTTGGCCCCATGCGCCGGCTTGTACAGGTTTACGCTCTGCTGCAACGGGGGCTTGCTGCGGCCGACTCTATTTTTGGGCTCTTGGATGAACCTGTAGAGTCTCTGCGCTCTAAACGTGAGCCAAACCAAGCAACACCGATTAATCCGGTCGCGGCTACTGCTGATAAAGGGGAGCGGCTTTGCGGTTCGGTGGAATTTCGCGGCGTTTCATTTCAATATCCGTATCAAGAGCAGGCGGCAATAACAGATGTTAGTTTTACTGTGGAGCCTCAGCAGGTTGTCGCTCTCGTGGGGCCTTCCGGCAGTGGCAAGAGCACCATTCTGTATCTCTTGGCTGGTTTCGCAGAGCCGCGGGCCGGTGAAATTTTTATAGACGGGCGATCGCTATCAGACATTGGCCTGGGTGTTCTTCGGCAGAATATCGGTCTTGTAAGCCAACGGGTCATGCTGTTTGATGAAACCATCCGGCAAAACATTCTTTTGGGCAGACCACACGCAACAGATGCCGATGTGGTTAGGGCGTGCCAGGCCGCCCATGCCTGGTCATTTATCGAGGCTCTTCCGCAGGGCTTAGATACCCCGCTTGGCTCTTTGGGGGACAGACTTTCGGGTGGTCAAAGGCAGCGCATCGCAATTGCGCGGGCATTTCTAAAAGATGCACCTATTTTGCTGCTAGACGAAGCCACCAGTGCACTTGATAAAGAAAGCGAACAGGCGGTATTGGCTGGGCTCAATGACCTTATGGCAGGACGAACGGTAATTTTGGTAAGCCATGCCCCAGAGCGGCTAGCGAATGTCTCGCGGATTATTCGCGTGGGGTAAGGCTCCCGAGAACCTATCGAATAAGGGCGCGACACGAGAATCATGGCCGCTCCCTTCTTAGCGTAAATCATCGGCCAAAGTGCGAGGCCCATAAAAAACCCCTGACATCACTGCCAGGGGTTTTTGAGGTTTCTAACTGCGACTGCCGAGAGGCAGCGGGGGGTTAGAAGTTGTGGCGAACACCGACATTGTAGGAATTTTTATCGGTAGTGCGACTTCCATCACGATAACCAGCCCCATAGACAAACGTGCGCTTACTCAGCGCATACTTCGCTTCGATTACGAAATCAGTCGAGTCAGTTAGCCCAGTCTCCTTACCCATATCGAAGCTAATCGTCGTGGCGCCTATAGGAGCGCTCAAGCCAAGCGTGTACCCTTTTGCTGCCCCTGCGGGATCATGGTAACTGACGGCAACTTTCGCGGGACCAAAATTATAGCTAGCGCCGATCTGAGTCGACTGCTGTGAACCCTGGGGTTTGCTCCAGGCAGCGCCTATAGCAATCGGGCCTCCGCGGTAGATAATATTTGCATCGGTCTTCGAACTACCGTTGTTGTCATCCTTTTGTAACACGCCAACTGCAGCAGAAAACCCGTTTAAGGAGGGAGTGGTGTAACGCAGTTCGCTGTTGTTACGCACTCCACCTACCCAACCGAACAAGTTACCAATTACGCTGTAGTTCGCAGATCCAGTAATGTCATAAGTACCCCCTGATGCCGCCCAACCGGCTGACAAGCCGCGACCGAGACGAATCTGGCCAAAACCGCCATCCAAGGCTAGGAAAGCATTACGTTGAAAGTACGCTGCATCAGTTGCGCCAGTTTCAGCGTTGATTCCTGCCTCGAAGTTGAAGCTCGCCTTAAGGCCCCCACCAAGATCTTCAGTCCCCCTGAGCCCCCAACGGCTGTTGCCGTTGTTCATTTTGCCGTTACTAATCATCTGGGAAGATCCATCCGCGCTACCCAAGCCGAGATCTGCTACTCCATAAACAGTGACCTGCGCCATGGCGGGCACTGCAAACGCAGCGGCAACTGCTGCAGCAATTAAATGCTTCTTCATTCAGTATTCTCCTAAGAGGTTGTATGCACCCTGCGATATAAACGCAGAGCGACGCACTCCTGTACGTAGAAAGAGTGTCGCCCATCGACCATTCAGGATCAAACTGAAGGCCGCTTTTCAACAATAATTTTCGTTGGGCCGTTGCATAGACGCAACAGCGCACCAAAGTGAAGCGAGAGACGGGAGCTGAGGTTCATTGGTGCCGCATGAAGCCGGCAGACTGCCTCACGAAGTGGCGCACCTTTTGTTACAGAAAGATTGCGATTTGGTTGCATCGCACCAGCAAAGACGCATCTAGTTACAAGGGTTTAAGCATTCGCAGTTGCAACGCAGCATAAATGCGGGTACTGTGAAGCCTGTCTCCTCCACCCTCCTCAAAAGGTGGATTACGCCCTGGGTCTAACGACCTGGGGCTTTTTTTTGCCTTAGGTGAGATCGGAGAATTGGCTCCTTGGCAGCATCCAACGACCGGATTGGCCAGGCAGGGGCTGGAATCCGTTGTGCTCGTAAAAGCGGGCGGCTCGCGACGACTTCGCGTCTACCACTATCGCGGCAACCGCAAGGGTTTCGCTGGCAGCTAATACCCTTTTACAGGCGTCGGCCAACAAAGTTGCCCCTAGTCCTTTGCCTTGCATGGCCCGCGATACGGCCAACCTTCCCAACAGAGCAACAGGTATGGGATAGCGGGGCAGTCTCTTGCGAATCGTCTCTGGCAGGCTATCGGCAGCAACGCTCGCAGCACTTAAGGTATAGAAACCCAAGACCACGCTGGGGGATTCAAGGTGAGCCGCAGCGAAAATTCGGGCCAGCCCGCGTTTAGCGTCCTGGCTGGAGTAGCGTTTTAGGTAATCGTTTAAGGGCGGTTCTCCGCAGTCAAAGTCAGTGGTGTCAGAATGCGGGCCAAGCGCACCAATGACAAAACTCATATTGGGGTGCTAAGCGACAAACTTGGCGTGACGGTCAAAGGCCCTTTGAAGCGCTTCGTTCTTCTTTGGTGGGGCATCAAGCGCATTAAGGAACGCCACGAAATCTTCTGACGACAACCGCATCGGTTCGTACGCTTGCACCAAAGATTCCGCCTGCTCTAGCGCGTTTTTTAAGACAAACTCCGAGACGGTCATTCGTGCGTAGCCCGCCGCCTTATCGAGCAAACTCTTAGCGTCTTGGTCGCACCGTATATGCAATCGACTGCTTTTCGTGGTGGAGATTTTTGCTAAGCCAGCCATGTTTAGTCCGGTTCAGAAGATAGAAATTTTTTGATTTAAGGACGCTGACTTACAGTGTACGCCAAACGTGCGTACAAACTCAAGTTGCTTTTTCTGCCTGAAGCTGAAAACGAGAACAAGCTTTGCGCTCCCGGTCATTTCTAAGACATAATTAAGAGTTTTCTCGTAATCCGTTTGGGGATTGCTCCAAACGACACCAACAAGGGCTGGGCCAAAAATCCCAGGAAAGGAAAGTTCATGAAGACGTTTTCTGCCAAAGCGCACGAAGTTGTGCACGACTGGTATCTTGTAGACGCTACCGACAAGGTGCTTGGTCGCCTGGCTAGCGAAATCGCCCACCGCCTGCGGGGCAAGCACAAACCCGAATTCACCCCGCATGTAGACACGGGCGACTTTATTGTGGTGGTCAACGCAGAAAAAATTCGGGTCACGGGCAACAAGGCGCTTGATAAGCGCTACTACCGCCATTCAGGCTACCCCGGCGGCATTACCGAGACCAACTTTAGTGACATGCAGGCCAAGTTTCCTGGCCGGGCGCTTGAGATTGCCGTAAAAGGCATGCTGCCCAAGGGGCCCTTGGGCTACGCCATGATCAAAAAGCTCAAGGTCTACTCCGGCGACAGTCACCCGCATTCGGCGCAGCAGCCCAAGCCGCTGGCGATCTAACCCTACAGGCAAAGGACAACTCAATTATGGTCGGTGATTACAACTACGGAACGGGTCGGCGCAAGAGCTCTGTGGCCCGCGTGTTTATCAAGCTGGGTAAGGGCGCTTTTACGGTCAATGGCAAGCCGCTTGACCAATACTTCGCCCGCGAAACGGGTCGCATGGTGGTGCGTCAGCCGCTCGAACTCACCAACAACCTTGCAAGCTTTGACATCAAGGTAAATGTGCATGGTGGGGGCGAAACCGGCCAGGCCGGCGCTGTGCGCCACGGTCTTACCCGGGCGCTTATTGATTACGACGAAACCCTAAAGCCGGTGTTGTCTAAAGCGGGGCTAGTCACCCGCGATGCCCGTGAGGTGGAACGTAAGAAGGTCGGTCTGCACAAGGCCCGTAAGCGCAAGCAGTTCTCGAAGCGTT
>JBMSYB010000012.1:0-47151 GCA_049426285.1 Burkholderiaceae bacterium | reverse complement strand
ATGTCTACCACCCGTCCCGCCCCCGCCCAGATGCAGATTCCCGCCACCTACATGCGGGGAGGCACCAGCAAGGGGGTGTTTTTTAAGCTGCAAGATCTGCCGTCGAAGGCCCAGCAGCCGGGGCCCTACCGCGATGCGGTACTGCTTCGTGTCATCGGCAGCCCCGACCCCTATGCCAGCCAGATCGATGGCATGGGAGGTGCCACATCAAGCACTAGCAAGACGGTTATCCTGAGCAAGAGCACCCGCCCCGGACACGACGTCGACTACCTCTTTGGACAGGTATCGATCGACAAATCGTTTGTCGACTGGAGCGGTAACTGCGGCAACCTCAGTGCCGCAGTAGGGCCCTTCGCGATTCGTAACGGACTGGTCGATGCCGTACAAATTCCCACCAATGGCATTGCCACCATTAAGATCTGGCAGGTCAATATTGGCAAGACCATCATTGCCCATGTGCCGATCACCGCGGGGCAGGTACAGGAAACCGGTGACTTTGAACTCGATGGCGTAACCTTTCCTGCAGCAGAAATTCAGATCGACTTTATCGACCCGGCCGCAGACGACGAAGACGGGGGCGGGGCTATGTTCCCCACCGGGAATCTTATCGACACCTTGGAAGTGCCCGGAGTCGGTAGCCTTCAGGCCACCATGATCAATGCCGGTATTCCCACTGTCTTTATCAACGCCAAAGATATTGGCTACACTGGTACCGAACTGCGCGAGGCTATTAATACCAACCCCAAGGCGCTCGCTATGTTCGAGGCCATTCGCGCCCATGGGGCAGTACGCATGGGCCTCATTAAGGAGATCGCAGAGGCTGCAGGCCGGCAGCACACCCCAAAGGTGGCCTTTGTCGCGCCGCCGGCAGCCTATACCGCCTCCAGTGGAAAGCAGGTGGCCGCCGCCGAGATCGACCTCTTGGTGCGCGCGCTGTCGATGGGAAAGCTGCACCACGCCATGATGGGCACTGCGGCGGTTTCCATTGCCACCGCTGCAGCCATTCCCGGAACGCTGGTCAATGCCGCTACCGGGGGCGGCACGCGCGAATCGGTGCGGTTTGGCCACCCCTCGGGCACGCTGCGGGTGGGCGCCCAGGCGCAACAAGAAGACGGCCAATGGACAGTTACAAAAGTAACCATGAGCCGCAGTGCCCGCGTCCTGATGCATGGCTGGGTGCATATTCCAGAGCCCACTTAACAACTGCAGCATAAGCGGTCGGGCCCGCGTGTTTCATTAGAAAAACACCGGGCCTTACCCCTTCATAACCGGAGGAGAGACAGAAATGGCCAGACCCTATAACACCACCCAGGTGGCCCAGGTACACGCACGGTCTATAACGGAACGCGAGGCCTTCTGGGCCGAACAGGCCAAGACCATCGACTGGATGAAGCCGCCCAGTCAGATCCTTGACTATTCCAAGCCCCCCTTCTCCCGCTGGTATGTGGGCGGGGAAACCAACCTCTGTCACAACGCAGTCGACCGCCACCTGGCCGCACGCGCCAGTCAGCCCGCCCTTATCTATATCTCGACAGAAACCAACGAAGAGAAGACCTATACCTACGCCGATCTGCACCGAGAGGTGCAGACCATGGCGGCCATCATGCAGTCGCTGGGCGTAAAAAAGGGTGATCGTGTGCTCATTTATATGCCGATGATTGCCGAGGCCATCTTTGCCATGCTTGCCTGCGCCCGTCTTGGTGCGATTCACTCGGTGGTCTTTGGCGGATTTGCCGCGCCCTCTCTCGCTGCACGCATCGACGATGCCACCCCGGTGCTCATGGTGTCTGCCGATGCCGGCATGCGCAGTGGCAAAGAAGTGCCTTATAAGCATCTGGTCGATGAAGCCTGCCGCCTGGCGCAGAAGCCGCCCGCCAAGGTACTGATGGTAAACCGCGGTCTTGCCCAGTGCGGCATGGTGGCCGGCCGCGACGAGGACTACGCGGCGCTGCGCGCGCAGCATGCGACTGCCCAGGTACCCTGTGCGCCCATGCTGGCCACCGACTCAAGCTACATTCTGTACACCAGCGGTACCACCGGTAAGCCCAAGGGCGTGCAGCGCGATGTCGGTGGCTATGCGGTTGCGGTGGCCGCCTCAATGCGCCATATCTTTGACTGCAAACCTGGCGAAGTCTTCTTCTGCACCTCCGACATCGGCTGGGTGGTCGGTCACTCTTACATCGTCTATGGGCCGCTTATTAACGGCTCCACCACCATCGTCTATGAAGGTTTGCCCATTCGTCCCGACCCCGGCATCTGGTGGCAGATCGTAGAGAAGTACCAGGTCTCCACCATGTTCTCTTCCCCCACCGCCGCGCGGGTGCTCAAGAAACAAGACCCCAAGTACATGACCGAGCGCAATACCAGCAGCCTGCGCCGGTTGTTCCTCGCCGGCGAGCCCTTAGATGAGCCTACTGCCCGCTGGATCTCAGAGGCCCTGGGCGGCACCAAGATTATTGACAACTACTGGCAGACCGAAACCGGCTGGCCGATTCTCACCGCGCAGCATGGCATTGAAGATACGGAAACCAAGTTTGGCAGCCCGAGCTTTGCGGCCTACGGCTATGACATGCGACTCATTCATGAATCCACATTTGAAGAGGTCGGTGCCAACGAGAAGGGCATGCTCTGTATCGCCCCGCCCCTGCCTCCGGGATGCCTGCAGACCGTCTGGGGCGACGATGACCGGTTCGTGAAAACCTATTTCTCTGCGGTGCCCGGTAAGTACATCTATTCCACCTTCGACTACGCCACGCGTGATGCAGAGGGCTACTACTTTATTCTGGGCCGCACCGACGATGTGATTAATGTCGCCGGCCACAGGCTTGGCACACGCGAAATTGAAGAGGCGATCCAGGCCCACCCCAATGTGGCCGAGGTGGCCGTGGTCGGCGTCGCCGATGCCTTAAAGGGCCAGATGCCCATGGCCTTTGCGGTCTTGAAAAACCCCGCCAGCGTGCAGACCGACGAGGGCCGCAAGGCCGAAGAAAAGGCCATTATGGCCACGGTCGACAAGGAGCTTGGGGCAATCGCCCGGCCAGGGCGTGTGCACTTTGTCACTCTGCTGCCCAAGACCCGATCCGGAAAGCTATTGCGCCGAGCAATGCAGGCCCTGGCAGAGGGCAAGGACGCGGGCGACATGACCACGCTGGAAGATCCTTCAGCACTGGAGCAGATTAAGGCAGTGCTCAAAACCTAGCCTAGGCAAAGAGGGTTCAGGGCAGGGCTGAGCAGGGATTACAATCGGGCGGTGGATATTGCGCACTCCCCATCGTCACCGTCCTCGCCCCCAGCAATATCCGCTGCTGGCCCCCTTCCCTCCCGGGCAGTCGGGCTGCTGCTAAACGCAGCCCATACGCTCGACCACCTGGTACTTCTGGTCTTCGCCTCATCCGTAGCGGCTATTGCAAGCGACTTTGGTCTCCAACGATGGGAAGACCTCATGCCCTACACCGCGGGGGCCTTCCTCATGTTTGGCCTCGGCTCGATTCCCTCGGGCAGGCTAGGCGATCTCTGGGGCCGGCGCAAGGCGATGCTTCTGTTTTTCTTCGGAACCGCCGCAAGCTGTCTACTGGTAGCGGCAACCCAGACCCCTTGGCAGATGGCTGTAGCCCTCACGGTGCTCGGCAGCTTCGCCTCGATCTACCATCCCGTAGGCATTCCCATGCTGCTGCGAGATGCCGCGCGACCCGGAGCGGTGATTGGTTGGAACAACATGGCCGGAAACCTGGGCATTGCCTTTGCGGCGCTACTCACCGGCTTTACCGTCAGCCTCTGGGGCTGGCGCGCGGGGTTTCTTATTCCCGGGCTGGTCTGCCTGGCCCTGGGCCTACTCTTCATGCGGCTCGCCCCTGAAGAAACCCTCGCACCGGCCAAGGCCAACCATCCTCGCCGCCACCAGTCCACGGCCTCTGATACCAGTCGTGCCCTCATCGTGATCACCCTGGCGGCAAGTACCGGTTCGGTGCTCTACAACTTCACGACCAACGGCAATACCGAGCTCTTTCGTGAACGCCTCAGTCACATTGTTTCCGACCCGGCCCAGCTTGGGCTTCTACTGTCAGCGGTCTACGTAATAGCGGCCGTCTCTCAGGTGGTGGTCGGTAGGCTTACCGATAAAGTGGCGCTGCGTCCCTTATATCTGGGCATGGTCTGCGCCCAGGTGGTCTTCTTTTTGTTGGCAACCCAGGCCTCTGGCTGGTGGTTTGGACTCGCCGCCCTGGGATTCATGGCGGCAATATTCGGCGCCATTCCCTTTACCGACGCCATCATGGTGCGCTATGTCGATGACCGGCAGCGCTCTCGTATGACCGGCCTGCGCATTGGTATTGCTTTCATGGTGAGCAGTGTCGTGGTGGCGGGCCTTGGGCCCGTGGTCAAGGCCATGGGCTTTGCCTTTGCGCTCTTTGTCATGGCGGCAATTGCAGCCCTGACCCTTGTTGCCATCTGGCAGCTGCCCTCTGACCCCCCGCCACAGTCGCCATGATCACCCCTAAGACCCGGCTCAGGCTCAAGGGTCTTACCAAGGCCTATCCCACCATTGTTGCCAATGATGACGTGAGTCTGTCGGTAGAGCCCGGAGAGATTCATGCCGTCTTGGGCGAGAACGGCGCGGGCAAGTCCACGCTCATGAAAATGATCTATGGCGTCACCCAGCCCACGGCCGGACAGATCTTCTGGGAAGGGCAGCAGGTCAGCATCCGTAGCCCGGCCATGGCGCGAGGGCTTGGCATCGGCATGGTCTTTCAGCATTTTTCCCTCTTCGAATCTCTCACCGTTGCGGAGAATACCTGCCTGAGCCTCAGCAATGGCCAGACCCCAGCGCAGGCGGCTGAGGCCCTTCTTAAGGCCGCTGAGCGCTACAGCCTGGAGGTGCACCCCGACAAGTTCATCCATGACCTATCTGTAGGCGAGCGTCAGCGTGTCGAGATCCTGCGCTGCCTCTTGCAAGACCCGCGGCTTCTGATCCTCGATGAGCCCACCTCTGTGCTGCCACCGCAGGCGGTTGAGGGGCTCTTTACCATGCTGCGGCGCCTTTCCTCCGAAGGATGCTCGATTCTCTACATTAGCCATAAGCTTCAAGAGATCCAGACCCTGTGTCATCGCGCCACAATTCTTCGGGGCGGCCGTGTGGTGGCCGAATGCGTTCCCCAGAACGAGACTGCAGCATCGCTTGCGGCACTCATGATCGGGCGCGAAACTGAGGCCATCTCCCGGCCCAGCCAATCGAGGGCCGGCAGCCTTATCTTCACAACAGACCATCTGAGCCTTACCAGCCCCGACCCCTATGGCACGCACCTGCAAGAGATCACTATCCGCCTCAAGACAGGAAGTATTCTTGGGATCGCAGGCGTCTCGGGCAATGGTCAACGGGAGCTGCTCTGGGCACTCTCCGGTGAGACACGGGCAAAGCAGGCAGAGGCTATTGCAGTCAATGGCCAAGTCATCGGCCAGTTGGGGCCAGCAGCGCGCCGCCGACTCGGGCTGTGTGTTGTTCCAGAAGACCGGCTTGGCACCGGAGCCGTACCCGACATGACCCTCGAGGAAAACGGCCTGCTTACCGGGGTCTACACCCAGAACATGGTGCGGCACGGGCTCATCGACCACGAGAAAACCCTTGACTTTGCGCAGCAGTGCATCGATGGCTTTGATGTCCGCTGCAGCGGCCCAAAGGCCAACGCCAACGCGCTCTCTGGAGGAAACTTACAGAAGTTCATCGTCGGACGAGAGCTGCTTCAGACGCCGCGCGTCTTGGTCTGCAGCCAGCCCACCTGGGGCGTAGACGTCGGTGCGGCCGCGCTGCTGCGGCAGTCAATTCGCAATCTCGCCGATCAGGGCGCTGGTGTCATTCTGATCAGCGAAGACCTTGATGAAATCTTTGAGCTCAGCGATGACATCGCGGTGCTTTTTGAGGGGCGACTCTCCGATCCGCTTCCCATCACAGAGGTCAGTCCCGAACGCATCGGCCTGCTGATGGCGGGGCTCTGGTCGAAGGATGCCGATACCGCCGCTGCCTAGCCGGCAGTCGCAGGCTAAGAACGATACGCCCCATGCTACGACTCGAAAAACGCCCCCAGCCCTCGCCACGGTGGCGCTGGCTGGCCCCGGTGGTGGCCGTTGGGCTCACCATACTCACGGGTCTTCTTATCTTTGCAATACTCGGCAAAGACCCGCTGCTTGGATTTGAAGTCTTTTTTCTCTACCCCTTACGCAGCCTCTACAGCCTCACCGAGTTGTTGCTCAAGGCAACGCCCCTTGCACTTATCGGTATGGGGCTGGCCGTAGGGTTTCGGGCCGGGATATGGAATATCGGGGCCGAAGGGCAGTTTCTCCTTGGGGCGGTTTTTGCCACTGGGGCTGCGCTCTTTCTGCCAACCGTGCCAGGGGTGAGCCTGCTGGTCATGGTACTTGCCGGAATGCTTGGGGGAATGGCCTGGGCCGCGATTCCGGCCTATCTGAAGGCGCGGTTTCATACCAACGAGATCCTGGTATCTCTCATGCTTGTCTATGTCGCCCAGCTCTTTGTCTCCTGGCTGGTATTTGGGCCGTGGCGTGACCCGGGTGGATTTAACTTTCCACAGACAGAAATGTTTGAAAGCGCTTGGCTGCTTCCAACGCTTCTTACCGGAAGCCGATTAAACCTGGCCTTTATTATCACGCTGGGCATTCTGGTCATCGGTCATGTGCTACTTGCCCGTAGCTACTACGGATTTTCTATACGCGTGGCCGGCGAGTCGCCGAATGCCGCCCGGTACGCAGGAATGTCGGAACGGCGCAATATCTACGCAGGGCTGCTGATAGGCGGAGCCTGTGCTGGTATTGCGGGCATGGCCGAGGTGGCTGGGCCCATGGGCCAACTCACCGACAAGGCCTCGGTCGGCTATGGCTTTGCGGCAATCATCGTTGCCTTCGTGGGGCGACTTCAGCCTCTGGGCATCGGACTGGCTGCGCTGGTGATGGCCTTATTTTTTCTGGGCGGGGAGCAGGCCCAGCAGTACCTTAACCTGCCCGGCTCTATTTCGCGGGTGTTCCAAGGGCTCTTACTCTTCTACCTATTGGCCGCAGATGTTCTGGTGCAGTTTCGGCTGGTTCGATCACGCCCGCAATCGGAGACAGCCGTATGACCACCGAGCTGCTGGGGGCTATCTTGTTTGCCATGGTGGTGGCAGCCACGCCGCTAATGCTCGTGGCCCTGGGCGAGTTGGTAACAGAGAAGTCCGGCATGCTCAACCTCGGTGCGGAAGGGCTCATGGCCGTGGGTGCCGTCAGTGCCTTTATCGCGACCCATGCCACCGGGTCGGTCTTACTGGGCGTTCTTGCAGGCATGGCTGCAGGGATTGCCCTTTCATCAATCTTTGCAGTCATCACCATTCCACTCATGGCCAATCAGGTGGCCACGGGGCTTGCCCTGGCCATCTTCGGGGTGGGCCTTGCCGCCTTCATAGGCAAGCCCTTTGAGTCCCTGGTCATTCCGTCTACGCCGGCATGGCCCGTCCCGGTGCTCAGCGAAATCCCGGTGCTGGGCAAGGCGCTCTTTAGCCATCAGCCCATTGTCTACCTTGCCTGGCTGGGCACGGGCATCCTGATCTGGGTTCTCAGTCGCACCCGCACCGGCCTGGTGCTCAAGGCTGTGGGGGAGTCTCCTGCAGTGGGACATGCCATCGGCTTTCCGGTGAACCGGATCCGAGCACTGGCCGTGCTCTTTGGCGGTGCCATGGCGGGGATCGGAGGCGCCTATCTGTCGGTCTTCTACACCCCTATGTGGACGGAGGACATGGTGGCCGGTCGAGGCTGGATCGCACTGGCCCTGGTGGTATTTGCCACCTGGCGCCCCTGGCGGGTGGTTCTTGGGGCGCACCTTTTTGGGGGCGTCTTGATTCTGCAACTCTTTGTGCAATCCTCGGGCCTGAACCTGCAAGTTCCCGCCCAACTTCTCTCGGCAATGCCATACTTAGCAACGATTGTCGTATTGGTGTTGATTGCGGGAAATCCGAAGACCATTCGTATTCACTCGCCAGCCTCACTCGGCAAGCCATTTCGTCCCGATGCAGGCTAGGCTGTGGTGCTCCAAAGCTGGCTGCATTGAGACTTCAGTTGTACAACCTGTTCTTACTCTGTTCTGAAAGGAACTCTCATGTTGAAGCGTCGTACCTTTGTGAAAGCCTCACTTGCCGCCACCGGTCTGTCTGCACTTGGCCTGGCTGGCTGTGGCAAAAAAGAAGAAGCCAAGCCCGCGGCCGCACCGGCCGCAGTTGAGCCGATCAAGGCAGGGTTTGTCTATGTAAGCCCCATCGGCGATGCCGGCTGGACCTACCAGCACGACCTCGGCCGACTCGAGATGGAAAAGGCTCTTGCAGGAAAGGTCACCACAAGTTTTGTAGAGAAGGTTGCCGAAGGCGCAGACGCCGAGCGCGTCATTCGCGAAATGGCCTCAAGCGGCAATCGCATCGTCTTTGCCACCAGCTTTGGCTACATGAATCCCGTAGAAAAAGTATCCAAAGAGTTTCCCAAAGTCACCTTCATGCACGCCACGGGCTACAAGTCCGGCGAGAACTTCGGCAACTACAATGCCCGATTCTACGAAGGCCGATACCTTACCGGCGTAATCGCGGGACACATGACCAAGTCGAATGTGCTGGGCTATGTAGCAGCCTTTCCCATTCCAGAGGTACTCCAAGGAATCAACGCATTCATCCGCGGCGCGCGCTCAGTAAACCCCAAGGCCGAGGTGCGCGTTATCTGGGTTAATAGCTGGTACGACCCGGGCAAAGAGCGTGAGGCCGCGATGGCCCTCATCGCCCAGAAGGCAGACGTCGTCACCCACCACACCGACTCCACCGCTGTGGTTCAGGCCGCAGAAGAAAAAGGCGTATACGCCTTTGGCTACCACTCCGATATGTCGAAATACGGCGCCAAGGCCCATCTCACGGCAACCACCCACCACTGGGGTGCCTACTACACCCAGATCGTAAATGACGTGATTGCCGGCACCTGGAAAGTAGACAACATCTGGGGCGGTATTCGCGATGGCATGATCAAGCTTGCGCCAATTAACGAGGCTGTTCCTGAAGAGGTACGCCGCAAGGTGGCAGACCTGGAAGAAAGAATCCGCACTGGCGAGTTCCACCCGTTTGCAGGGCCAGTGGTGGATCAGTCTGGCAAGACCAGGGTAGAGGCAGGCCAGAAGATGTCTGACGAGGATATGAACAAGATGGACTTCTACGTACAAGGCGTCGCCTCAAAGCTACCGAAGTCTTCGTAGCTGGCGTAGCGCGAAAGCAGTACCTGATTTTGCGCTTGCTGTCATGGCAGTCGTGCCGGGTCTGACCCCCCGAGTGGTTTCGGGTCAGACCCTGGCCCTTCGGGGGGCCATACTCAGTTTTGGCCATCGCCTAGATTCCGACAGCCCTGAGCTTCATAGCTTCACAGACCTGACTGGTCATCGATTCGGTCTGCTCTTCATTCCCGACGGCATTGTTTATATTGTCGATGGCTTGATTGCCTGGGTGCTTCCTGCAGACAAAGCGGTTGCCCAGTTACCGGCCGACTGCGCCGTGCATCGCTACCCCGACCGGCTCATCATGCCGGGGTTTGTCGACACCCATACCCATTTCCCCCAGCTTGAGGTGATCGGCCGAATGGGCCACACCCTGCTCGACTGGCTCGAGAACTATACCTTCCCCGCCGAGGCGCGGTTTGGCGACCTCAGCCACGCCCAACGGGCAGCCCAGGTATTTCTGCAGGAACTCGGCAGGCATGGGGTTACCACCGCAAGCGTGTTTGCAACAGTCCACCCGGAAAGCGCTGACGCTTTTTTCGAGATCGCCCTGGCACATGGGCTTCGTATGATCTGTGGCAAGGTGCTGATGGATACCAACTGCCCGAAAGATCTCTGCGATGGCAGCGACCACGGCATGGCGCAGACGGAGTCGCTTATTGCCCGTTGGCATGGCAGAGACCGTCTACGGTATAGCCTTACGCCCCGTTTCGCTCCCACGTCTTCCCCTGAACAGATGCGGGCCGTGGGTGCGCTGTTGCAAGACCATCCTGGCCTGCACCTGCAGTCCCACCTCGCCGAAACCCAGCAAGAGCTAGACTGGGTCGCCCGGCTCTATCCGCATCACCCAAGCTATCTCGATGTCTATCACCACTTTGGCCATCTCGGCCGCAGCACCATCATGGGCCACTGCATTTATCTTGACGACGGAGATCGTCGGGTCATGGCTGACACTCAGACTGCTATTGCCTTTTGTCCCAGTTCCAACCTGTTTCTCGGGTCGGGCCTCTTTGACCTGCAATCGGCCCTTCAGGCCGGTATCTCGGTAGGGCTTGCCAGCGATGTGGGCGGGGGAACCAGCCCCAGCATGCTCAAGACCATGCTCGATGCCTACAAGGTGTTAAAGCTGCGCGACCAGACGATTTCGCCAGAGTATGCCTTCTACCTTGCCACCCTCGGCGGGGCGCACGCCCTCGGGCTCGAATCGGTAATCGGCAGTCTTGAGGCGGGGAAAGAGGCCGATTTGATTGTGGTGAACCCAGAGGCTACGCCTCTGCTCGCACATCGCGCTGCAGCTAGCACGTCATTGTCCGATCTACTTTCGGCGCTCATTACCCTTGGCGATGAACGCTGCATTGAGGCCTGCTACATCCAGGGCCAGCCTGTCATGGTCCAAGCCTTAGGGACTTGAATCCTGCACCAACCGCCCCCATATCGTTGGGTGAAGGAAAAAGGTTCGAGCGATGGAGTAACGGAGTTACGGTGACAGTTTACTTAATTCCCTTCGGCAGTTACGCAGTTACGGTGACAGTTTACTTAATTCCCTGCGGGAATTAAGTAAACTGTCACCGTAATTGAAACTGTCACCGTAACTCGTAACTCCCTCTACTCCAAAGCCTACAGAGAATTAACTTTTGTCGTTTCAGGAAAGGGTTTTACGATGACGAAGTACCCATTTGAATTCAGCGATCAAACGCAGCAAGGCCAGAAGGCCGATGCTCCTCCCACGGAGCCGCCCGAGAGTACCGCTGCCTCCCCTTCAGAACCCGACCTATCGTCCCAGCCCGCAGGCAGCCCCCCCTTCGCCGAGAGCATAGACCCCGCTTCCAGTTCAATCGAGACAGACAGGGACGACGCCTCTTCTCACCAGCCCAACCAGTCCGCCCAGACAAACCAGGCTACCCAGGCCGCCAGCCCAGCCACCGACTTTGGCCAAAACACGGTTGATCAGCAGGCCGAAATCACCGCGCTCGCAACACGGCTCAAGGAACGCGAAGACCAGCTCATCAGGCTTACCGCCGAGGTGGACAATATGCGTAAACGCCATGCGCAGGAGCTTGCAAACGCGAGTAAGTTCGCCATTGAGGGCTTTGCCGAGGCGCTGCTGCCGGTTGGCGATAGCCTTGAGATGGCCCTGGCACTGCCCAACCAGACCCTCGAGGGGCTCACCGACGGCGTCAACATCACGCTTAAGCAGCTGCATCAGGCATTCGAAAAAGGGCGTCTTCATGTGGTGAACCCCGTGGGTGAGAAGTTCGACCCCAATCGACACCAGGCCATCTCGATGGTGCCCGGAACATCCCAAGACCCCCCAGTGGCCGCTGGCCATGTGGTAACGGTGATGCAAAAGGGCTACCTGATTGGTGAGCGGGTGCTGCGACCGGCGCTTGTTGCCGTTGCCCAGTAGCCTATTTAGGGGGCCGCGCTACCGGTCAAGGCAGCGTGCTGGTATGCCCGATTGCTGTTTTCAGGCCTTGAAAGAAACGCTTTTGACCCCAAGTACCGGGTAACTGCATTTTTTGAGATGCCCTAGATCCCGCTTGTAGCGGTTTGCTCGTATCACATCAAAGGAAAAGAACATGGCAAAGATTATTGGAATAGACCTTGGAACCACCAACTCCTGCGTGGCCATTATGGAAGCCGGGCAGCCCAAGGTCATTGAGAACAGTGAAGGCGCGCGCACAACCCCTTCGATCATCGCCTACATGGAAGACGGCGAGATTCTTGTCGGGGCGCCGGCCAAGCGCCAGGCAGTTACCAACCCTAAGAACACGCTCTATGCCGTAAAGCGTCTCATCGGCCGCAAGTTCACAGACAAAGAGGTTCAGAAAGACATCGAGCTAATGCCCTTTCAGATTGCCAAGGCAGAAAATGGCGATGCCTGGGTAGGCGTGCGGGACAAGAAACTTGCCCCTCCACAGGTGAGCGCCGAGGTGTTGCGCAAGATGAAAAAGACTGCCGAAGACTACCTTGGCCATGAGGTAACCGAGGCAGTGATTACCGTGCCAGCCTATTTCAACGATGCCCAACGCCAGGCCACCAAAGACGCAGGCCGCATCGCAGGCCTGGAAGTAAAACGTATTATCAACGAGCCCACCGCTGCAGCGCTGGCCTTTGGCCTCGATAAATCGGGAGGCAAAGACCGCAAGATCGCCGTCTACGACCTCGGCGGCGGTACCTTCGATGTATCGATCATCGAGATCGCTGATGTCGATGGCGAGAAGCAGTTTGAAGTGTTATCCACCAACGGCGATACCTTCTTAGGCGGCGAAGACTTCGATCAGCGGATCATCGACCACATTATTGATGAGTTCAAAAAACAAAACGGCGTCGACCTGGCTAAGGACCCTATCGCCCTGCAGCGAATTAAGTCTGCCGCCGAACGGGCCAAGATTGAGCTTTCTTCTAGCCAACAGACAGAGCTCAACGAGCCCTATATCGCTATGGCCAATGGGGCGCCGGTGCACCTCACCTTCAAAATCACCCGGGCCAAGCTTGAGTCATTAGTTGACGACCTGATCAGCCGCACCATCGAGCCCTGCAAAATCGCCCTTAAAGATGCCGGTGTGTCTGCCTCACAGATCGACGACGTCATTCTGGTCGGAGGCATGACCCGTATGCCTAAGGTACAAGAGGCGGTCAAGGCCTTCTTTGGCAAAGAGCCCCGTAAAGACGTGAACCCCGATGAAGCCGTGGCAGTAGGTGCGGCCGTTCAGGGGTCTGTGCTGGCGGGCGACCGCAAAGATGTGCTTCTGCTTGACGTCACGCCGCTGTCTCTGGGTATTGAAACCCTGGGTGGTGTCATGACCAAAATGATCCAGAAGAACACCACGATTCCTACCAAGTTCTCTCAGACCTTCTCCACCGCCGACGATAACCAGCCGGCCGTGACCATTAAGGTCTATCAGGGCGAACGCGAAGTGGCCAATGCCAACAAGAGCCTGGGCGAGTTCAACCTTGAGGGCATCCCGCCAGCACCGCGTGGCACGCCACAGATCGAGGTTACCTTCGACATCGATGCCAACGGCATTTTGCATGTCTCTGCCAAAGACAAGGCCACCGGCAAAGAAAACAAGATCACCATCAAGGCCAACTCGGGATTGTCGGAAGACGAGATCAATAAGATGGTGGCCGATGCCGAGGCCAATGCCGCTGACGACAAGAAGCGGGTCGAACTGGTTCAGGCACGTAACACCGCCGAGGCCATGATCCATTCGGTGAAGAAGTCGCTTGAGGAGCATGGCGACAAGATAGATGCCGATGAGAAGACAAAAATTGAAGAGGCCGTCAAAGAACTCGAAGCCGTTACCACTGGTGAAGACAAAGACGCCATTGAGGCCAAGACCGACAATCTCATGAAGGCCTCGCAGAAGCTCGGCGAAAGGGTCTATGCCCAGGCGGGAGCCGCGGGTGCGGCCGGTGCGGCCGGTGCGGCGGGTGCTGCCGATGGGCCGGGGGGCGCAGATGCCAATGCCAAGGCCGAAGACATCGTAGATGCCGAGTTCAAAGAGGTAAAGCGAGACTAAGAAGGCGCTGCCGCCAGAATCAACCGCGCGTGCGCGCTCTCATGTAAGCTGCAAGACTACGCCGGGCTCGACCCGGCGTCTTCCATTACAGAACTATGGCCAAACGAGACTATTACGAAGTGCTGGGGGTGGCGAAAAACGCCAGCGACGAAGACCTGAAGAAGGCCTATCGCAAGCTCGCCATGAAGTACCACCCCGACCGCAACCCGGACGACAAAAACGCCGAAGCGAAATTCAAAGAGGCCAAAGAGGCCTACGAGATGCTAAGCGATGCAGAAAAGCGGGCCGCCTACGATCGCTTTGGCCATGCGGGAGTAGACCCGAACATGGGTGGCGGTGCGGCAGGACAAGACTTCTCCGGCTTTGCCGATGCCTTTGGTGATATTTTTGGCGATATTTTCGGCGGCGCCCGGGGCGGCCGCTCCGGCAGCGGGGGGCAGCGGTCCAATGTCTACCGCGGCAGCGACCTGCGCTATGCCATGGAGATCACCCTAGAGCAGGCAGCAACTGGCTTTAGCACCGAGATACGCGTGCCGAGCTGGGAGTCCTGCGGTACCTGTAACGGCACGGGTGCAAAGCCCGGCACCAAGGCCGAGACCTGCAAGACCTGCGGAGGCCAGGGTCAGGTACGCATGCAGCAGGGTTTTTTCTCGATTCAGCAGACCTGCCCGAGCTGCCACGGATCGGGAAAGACCATCCCCAACCCCTGTACCACCTGCGATGGCGTTGGCCGTGTGCGGAAGCAGAAGACACTAGAGGTCAAGATCCCCGCAGGCATCGACGACGGCATGCGGATTCGCTCAGCAGGCAACGGGGAGCCCGGGCTCAACGGAGGTCCTGCAGGAGACCTGTATGTCGAGATCTCCGTTAAGGTGCATCGGGTCTTTCAGCGCGATGGTGATGACCTGCACTGCGAGATTCCCGTGTCCTTCGCCCGTGCGGCGCTCGGAGGATCGATCGACGTACCAACCTTAAATGGCCGGGCAAGTTTTGATCTACCCGAAGGCACCCAGACCGGCAAGACATTCCGTCTACGAGGCAAAGGAATTAAAAATGTGCGGTCGAGCGTTGCGGGCGATCTGTACTGCCATGTGGTGCTTGAGACGCCCGTGAAGCTCTCCGATAAACAAAAGCAGCTGCTGCAGGCCTTTGAAGACTCCCTTGAAGAAGGCGGCGACCGGCACAACCCCCAGAGCAAGAGCTGGATGGAAAAGGTTCGCGACTTCTTTAACTAGACACTGCGCCCAGGGTCATCGGGCAGCACCAGAAGGCTTTCTATTTCAGCCGGGGTGTTAACCGGTTCGAAGATTTTCTAATCCAGCGCACCAAGTGCTAGAGCGCGGTCTCTGGCAAGCTGACGTTGGGCCTGCTCCGATTTTGTATCCTCGCCCACAGGCCAGCCCGCCGTCTCTTGTATGACCAAAGCCTCGAGCATGGCGATTGCAGAGGGCTGGTCGTTGAGGCAAGGAATATAGTGGTACGACTGCCCGCCGGCCTCAAGAAAGTCTTCCCGGCCTTCCATAGCGATTTCCTCTAGGGTCTCAAGGCAATCGGAAATAAACCCCGGACAGGCAATATCAAGCCGCTTTATCCCTTGGGCCGGAAGCGCCTCAAGGCTCTCTGCCGTGTAGGGCTTGAGCCACTCGGCACGGCCAAACCGCGACTGAAATGCCAGCTTCCATTCGTGCGGTGCCAGGCCCAATGCCTCTGCAATAAGCCGGCCGGTTTTGTGACACTCACAATGGTAGGGGTCTCCCTTGAGCAGGCTGCGCTTGGGCACCCCATGAAAGCTAAACAAGAGTAGATCGCCCCGGCCATGTTCCTGCCAGTAGGACCGAATCTGGTTGGCCCAGGCCTGTATATACGCAGGAAAATCACAAAAGCTGCGCACCAGGCGCAGCGCAGGCGGGTTACGCAGGCGGGCAAGGCTCTCATAGACCTTATCGAATACCGTGGCAGTGGTGCTCGCAGAGAACTGCGGGTATAGGGGCAGCACCACCATGCGGGTGACGCCTCGCGCCTTGAGCGCATCAATGCCTGCCGCAATACTCGGCTGGCCGTAGCGCATGGCGAGTTCCACTGCAATATCAAGACCCTTTTCCCGCAGCAATGCCTGCAGACGATCTTTCTGCGCCACAGAATAGACCCGCAGCGGAGACCCCTCGGGCATCCAGACCGAGGCATACTTCGCAGCAGACTTAGCAGGCCGAACGGTAAGAATAATCAGGTTCAGAATCGGCCACCAAATAAGCTTAGGAATTTCTACCACACGGGGGTCAGACAAGAACTCCTTAAGGTAGCGCCGCAGCGCAGGGGCAGTGGGGGCATCGGGCGTCCCCAGGTTAACCAGCAACACGCCCACACGGGCCCGGCTGCCATGGTGATAGGGAGGTTCTTCGGAAATCTGACCAGCGGGCAGTGGTAAGGTCATAGCGGCTTAGGCAGAACCCCCCGAATGTTCGGAGGCAAGGTGGGTAAGGGCGGTGGACACCAGCCGAGCGGTAATGTCCACGATAGGAATGACCCGATCATAGGCCATTCGGGTTGGCCCAATGACCCCGAGCGTACCCACCACCTGGCCATTGACCTGATACGGGGCCGTGACAATCGAAAGCTCCTGCACCGGCACCAGGTCTGAGTCACCGCCAATAAAGATCTTCACGCCCTGCGCCTGTACCGAATAATCAAGCAGTCGCGCCAGCATCGACTTCTGCTCAAACAGGTGAAACAACTGCCGCAGTCGCGACATGTCGTCTGACAGGTCGGCCACATCAAGAAGCCTGCGTTCCCCCGAAATCACAATCGAGCCATCGGGGTCGCTGAGCGCGGCGCCCCCCTCTTCAACCGCCTTGAGCATCAGGCGCGAGACATCCTGCCGCAGGTCGGCCACCTCTTTAGCGAGCCTCGCCCGCACGGAGTCGAGACTCATGCCTGCGTAATGGGCAGTGAGGTAGTTTCCGGCCTGTACCAAGGTCTCGGGGGCGAAGTCCTGTTCTGGATGAATCACCTTGTTGATCACATCGCCTTCGGGCGTGACGAGAATAAGCAAGAGTCGCCGCTCGCCAAGACGCAGAAACTCAACATGCCGAAAGACTGCCCCGCGCCGTGGGGCGCAGACCACTCCGGCAAAATGCGAAAGGCTGGAGAGCAAAGAGGCCGCATGGGCCACGACCTGGCTGGGCGCATCGGCCTGAATCTGCCCCCCCAGGCTCGCCTCGATTTCGGCCGCCATGGGCTGCACGGTAAGCAGGGAGTCGACAAAGAGCCGATACCCCTTGGGGGTGGGCACCCGACCAGCTGAGGTATGTGGGCTTGCCACGAGCCCCATTTCCTCCAGGTCAGACATAACATTGCGAATCGTGGCGGGCGACAGATCAAGGCCAGAAAACTTTGACAGCGCGCGTGAGCCTACGGGCTGCCCCTCAGAGATATAGCGTTCGATGAGGGTTTTCAAAAGCTGGCGCGATCGTTCATCCATAGCCCGCATTGTAGAGTTCTCGCAGCACGGCTGTGGTCTAATGCCAGCCATGTCTCTGGCATTTCACAAGATTGCCGTCTTTGGGCGCCCTCAGACGCCGGGCCTCGCTGGCCCCTTGTCGCAGATTGTGGACTGCCTCGTTCGTCACGCGCCAGATGCAGAGTTGTTCGTCGAGGCGTCAACAGCTGAAAGTAGCGCCTTTCACCACCCTGGTGCAAAGTCCCGCCCCTTCGAACAGCTCAGTGATTGCATAGACCTTGCTATTGTCCTTGGCGGCGACGGCACTCTGATTGGTGTTGCCCGAAGGCTCGCGCCGCGAGGCGTCTCAGTGATTGGGGTTCACCAGGGCCGTCTGGGGTTTATGACAGACCTTGAGCTCTCGCAGATCGAAAAAGATCTGCCCTTAATGCTGCATGGGCAGGGCCATCTTGAACTGCGCGGCATGCTCCAGGTGGTGGTTACCAGGCGGGCCAGCCCGCAATCGCCCCGCGAGTCGATATTTAAGGCTCCAGCCCTAAACGACGCAGTGATAAGCCGAGGGGCGATTAGCCGCATGGTAGAGCTCGACGTCTTTGTCGACGGAAACTACCTGCAGAGCCTTCGGGCTGACGGGCTGATTCTTGCCACGCCCACTGGGTCCACGGCCTATGCCCTTTCGGCAAATGGCTCCATCTTGCACCCCGGCCTGCAGGGCGCAATTCTGGTGCCGGTTGCGCCTCAGGCCTTATCGAGCCGACCCATCGTGCTGCCGTGGGAGTCTCAGGTCACCGTGGTGGTCAACGACGGGGCCGGAACCGAACTGCACTGTGACATGCAGGCCCTCACCGCCTTGCAGGACGGCGATAAGATACAGATTCAGGCGGCACCCTGGCCAGTGCGGCTCCTTCACCCAAAGGGGTATGACTACTTCGCCATGCTCCGTCATAAACTGCACTGGAGTGCCAACCCGGTGCTTGCCGGTCGTCCCGATCCGGCCCCGCCCTCCGAACATGCCTAACCTCACGATTCATCATGCTGCGCACCCTCACGCTTCGCGACTTTGTCATTGTCTCGGCCCTTGAGGTCGATCTCTCCGACGGCCTCACCGTTCTTACTGGCGAAACCGGCGCCGGAAAATCCATTCTTCTTGATGCCCTGGGGCTGCTCTTGGGCGATAGGGCCGATCCCGCGCAGATTCGCCCCGGCGCATCGCGGGCGGACCTAACCGCCGAGTTCATTCCTCCCGCGCGGCTTCAAGATGGTATCGGCCACTGGCTCAACGCGGCAGGCCTTGACCATGCCGATGAGGTGCTGATGCTGCGCAGAACCCTTGAGGCGGCTGGTCGGTCACGGGCATGGATCAACGGTCAGCCCGTTACCCTTGCCCAGCTGCGCGAACTTGGGGAAATGCTTGTCGATATCCATGGTCAGCATGCCCATCAGGCGTTGCAGCGGCCCGCAGCACAGCGGGCGCTTTTTGACAGGCACGCGGGGCTAAGCGATCAGGTGGCTAGCCTGGCGGAAGCCTATACCCAGTGGCAGGCAAAGCTTGCCCAGCGAACAGAGGCCCTGGAGAAGGCCAGTGTCATTGCAGAACGCGCCGAGCAGCTGCGCTGGAAGGTAGAGACACTCAGAGCGCTAGCGCTCGGGCCGGACGACTGGACGGCGCTTAGCGAGGAACAGAAGCGGCTTTCCCATGGCGCCGAGCTGATTCAGGCAGGCGAGTCGGCTCTTCAGGTTATTGAAGAGGCCGATGAAGAAAGCCTGATCGCCCGCACCGCGCGACTGGTTGACAAGTTCCGAAGCCTCTCGGCCAAGGACAGCCGGCTAGGCGACATTGCAGAGCTCCTGAACAGCGCACAGATTAGCCTCGAAGAGGCGGCCTCTGCCCTTGGCCGCTACCTGGCCAAGGCCGACCTCGACCCCGCGAGGCTGCAGGAAGTCGAGGCCCGCGTAAGCCAGATCTTTGAGACTGCCCGAAGGCTGCGGGCCCGCCCCGAAGACCTGGTTGCGCTTCAGGCAGAGTCGGAACTGGCGCTGGCCGAGGCTGAGGAGTCGCTCGATCTCGGAGCGCTCGAGGCCCAGGTTCAGAAGGCCGAGACGCAGTATCTGGAAAAGGCCAAGGCCTTAAGTAAGGCCCGGGCCCAGGCGGTACCGGCATTTGCCGGCCAGGTAAGCCATTGGCTCAAAGAGCTCGCCATGGGCGGCATGCAGTTTCGGGTGCAGCTCGAGCCTCGCGAGACCGGGGCTGCCCACGGCCTGGAAGACCTGGTCTTTGCCCTACAGCATCAGGCACAAGGCCCAACCTTTCCCCTGGCTAAGGTTGCCTCAGGCGGCGAACTCTCCCGCGTGAGCCTGGCAATTGCGGCCGTAGCGGCCCAGGCGACCGATACCCCTACGCTTATCTTCGATGAGGTGGATGTTGGCATTGGCGGCAATACCGGGCATGTGGTCGGTCGGCTGCTGCGCGAACTCGGCGGTGCACGACAGGTGCTTGCCGTTACCCACTTGCCCCAGGTTGCGGCCCGCGGTCACCATCACCTGCAGGTCAGCAAGTCTATTAATGCCCAGGGCCAGATCGAGAGCCAGCTCAGAGCGCTTACAGGGGATTCGCGCACCGATGAGATCGCGCGCATGCTTGGCGATGAAGGGCTTAAGAACGAGTCTCAGGCCCTGGCCCGAGAGCTCTTGTCTTTGTAGTGTGCAGCGACGGCTAAGATAAGCCGCTATTGGGCTGTCTCGTGAGAACAAGTACTCGTAAGAACTACCGCAGGCCCAAGACATCCTGCATGTCAAAAAGACCTCTTTCGCGCTGCATAAGAAACCGTGCGGCACGCAGCGCACCCTCTACATAGGTGGTGCGCGAAGATGATCGATGACTGATCTCTATGCGCTCGCCTGACCCCGCAAAGAGCACCGTGTGATCGCCCACGATATCCCCACCCCGGATGACTGAAAAGCCGATCTCATTGTCCGAACGCGCACCCGTGTGGCCATGCCGGCCATAGACGGCATCTCGGGCGAGGCTACGGCCTGCGGCCTGGGCGACCACCTCGGCCATTTTTAGTGCGGTGCCCGAAGGTGCATCGACCTTGTGCCGATGGTGGGCCTCGATGACCTCGATATCAAAGCCTTCCGCAAGGTAGCGCGCAGCCTGCTCAAGAATCTTGAGCGTGACATTCACGCCCACACTCATATTCGGTGCAAAGACAACCGGTATCTGTTCTGCAGCCGCCCGAATCTGCGAAAGACCTGCGGCATCAAAACCGGTGGTACCCAACACAAACCGAGTGCCACGGCCCGCACAGGCGGCCAGGTGCCGCAGGCTTGCCTCTGGCCGTGTAAAGTCGATAAGCACATCGGCCTGGCCCAGACCAGCAAGGTCTGTGCTCACAGAGACACCTGTTGCCTGGCCCAGCATCTGCCCTGCATCCTTACCGACCATAGGGCTGTCATCGCGGTCAAAGGCCCCGGCGAGTGCCATCTCGGGATGGGCAAGTACTGCTGCAATGAGTCCCTGCCCCATTCGGCCCGATGCCCCGGCCACTGCTACGCGAATCGTCATAACCAGCCCCGTGCTTCAGGCAGCATCACCGTGCCGGCCGCAAGGGCAAGAGGGCATCACCCGAAGCCGCCGGCAAGGTGTCTCCACCCCATTCCACCAACTGGTCTTTGTCAAACCGCACGAAAAAACGCCGGCGGTCGCGCTGACCATCGCCTCGCCGAATATCAAAGACATAGTCCCATCGATCGTCTCGGAAGGGATCAACCAGCAACGGGGTGCCCAGAACCGCCCGTACCGCATCGCGGCTCATCGCCGGGCGAAGCTGTTCCACCATGTCCTGAGAAATGAAGTTGCCCTGACCAATATCGGGGCGATACGGCGTAAGCCAGTTGGGCGGATTTTCACGTACCCGCTCGACCGCAGTGCAGCCCGTGAGAAGACTCAGTATGACAGCGCATGGAATGGCATTTTTCATAGAACGGATTGCACCACGAATTCAGAGGAAAAAACGAGGGGAAGACACAAACTCGCTATGATAAGCCGCATGACCACCCAAGAGCATCTTGCCGCTGACCTAAAAAATACCGGGCTTAAGGTTACCGTTCCCCGACTGAAAGTGCTCTCAATTTTCGAACAGTCTAAAACCCGTCACCTCAGTGCCGAGGATGTCTATAAGGTGATGCTGGCAGAAAACATGGACGTCGGGCTGGCAACAGTCTACCGAGTGCTGACACAGTTTGAGCAGGCCGGTATTTTGCTGCGGTCCAACTTCGAGTCAGGAAAGGCCGTGTTTGAACTGAACCAGGGCAGTCACCATGACCACCTGGTATGCCTTGACTGCGGGCGGGTTGAGGAATTTTTTGATGCAAAGATAGAAGACCGACAGCACAAGATCGCCGAAGAGAAAGGCTTTGCCCTGCAAGATCATTCGCTCGCCCTCTACGGACACTGCCAGAGAAAGGCCTGTCCTCATAAGCGCAGCAAATGATGGCCTCTGTTGATTCGGTTATTGGGGCCGTGGCCCTGGTGCTGCTGGTGATGTCGGTCTGGTCATGGGCCGTGATCATCAATAAGTCAGTCGAACTGCGCAGGCTGCGACGCAACAGCCGACTAACCACGGAGGCCTATTGGGCTGAAAATTCCATACCGGCAGCAATCGATGCCCTCGCTGCGCGAGACGCCTCAGGGTACTTTCTTGCCTTAGCCAAGGCGGCCCAGAACCATGCGCAGGGCCAATCAGGAACAACCCGGGCGCTGCGCTCAGCGCTGCTAGACGCGCGGACGAGCCTGGAGTCTGGGCTTACTGGTCTGGCATCCATCGGCAGCGCCGCACCCTTTGTTGGCCTTTTTGGAACCGTCTGGTCTATCTTCAATGCGCTGGTC
This sequence comes from Burkholderiaceae bacterium, assembly GCA_049426285.1. Classification (GTDB taxonomy): domain Bacteria; phylum Pseudomonadota; class Gammaproteobacteria; order Burkholderiales; family Burkholderiaceae_A; genus Hahnella. The sequence continues at coordinate 25,003 of JBMSYB010000012.1, read as the reverse complement.
GCAATTGATAGCCAGGGTCCGGTAATGATTGATCAGGTGGCCGGGCCAGTCGGCGAGGCGCTTGTAATCACCGCCGCAGGCCTGTTTGTGGCCATTCCAGCGGTCATGGCCTACAACGCCCTTGCCCGCAATGCCCGACTGGTATTGGCTGAGCTCGATGGGTTTGCCCACGATCTGAATGCGGCAGCCATGGGTGGTACGCCTCAAACCCCGGCAGCGCAGGGCTAGAAGCCTTTTACTGCTTACCAAGGCACTGGTTCATGGCGCTCGGTCAGTTTTCTCCAGAAGATCCCGCAAAGACGATTTCGGAAATCAACACCACGCCGTTTGTCGATGTCATGCTGGTGCTGCTGATCATCTTCATTATCACTGCGCCGCTTATAAGCCAGGGACTGCCCCTTACCCTGCCGCAGGCCGAGGCCCCCAGTCTTCCCACCAAGGCGCAGACCATACGGGTAGAAATCACTGCCCAGGGACTAGTCACCATCGATGGCCAGACACCGGGCGAGGCACCCGAAACACCCAAGACCCCCGGGACATCCGAGACACCCACAACAAAAAATGCACTCGAATCTCTGCTGTCATCCAAGGCCCAGACCCTGGGGCAGGACGTCCAGATAGAAATTCGCGCCGATGGCGCAACCGCCTATGCCCGGGTTGCAGAAGTCATTGCCGCAGCCCAGGCAGTCGGCCTGCGGCAGATTGGCCTGGTTACGATGCCGGTGCCCCCGGCCGCCCTGCCGCCCGGTTCAGCGCCTCTAGCACCTCAGACTCAGTGAGCCACTCACTCAAAATAGCAGGCGATGGCAGGCCGGGGCCATAGACCAGATACAAAGGCACGCCATTGCGCCCGTGACGATTGAGCTCCTGGGTGATACGCGGGTCCTGACGCGTCCAGTCGGCCACCAGAAGCTGGTGTCCCTCAGAGGCCAGTCGCTGGGCCACCGCCCCGCGCGTTATGACCCGGGCCTTATTGGCCTGGCAGCTAATGCACCAGGCCGCGGTAAAGTCGACAAAGACCACCATGCCCTGGGCGGCAAGGGTCTCGGGAAGGTTGGGCTCCCACGGCCTTCCCATCGCCACCTGGCCGGACCCCTCAGCCCCAGCACCGAGGCCAGCGGCCCCCGCATCGACGCTGCCTGCGGCCCCTAGACCCGCGGACGGCTGCGGCACCGTCGCCACAGGGTTAAACCGGGTGGCCTGCCAGAGCAGCGCCAGGCTCGAAAGTAAGGCCAGTGCCATGACGGCAAGCTTGCCCCATTGCCAGGATGTCTCTGAGGCGAACCGCTGGGCCTGCCAACGGCCATAGACCCAGAGCCCAAGGCCCGCGCAGACCCAAAGCAGCATGAGCGCCAATACAGCGGTAGGCCCATTTTGTTCGGTGAGTACCCAGCCCAGCCAGGCCGCCGTGGCCAACATAGGAAATCCGAGTGCCTTGCGAAAGGTCTCCATCCAGGCGCCTGGCCGGGGAAGCAGGGCAAGAGCCCTTGGCCATACCGCCAACACCATGTAGGGCAATGCCAGCCCAAGTCCCAGGCTTGCGAAGACGCCCAGAGCGGCGGGCACTGAGGCAGTAGCCGTATAGCCCAGGGCACTGCCCATAAAGGGCGCTGTACAGGGCGAGGCCACCACCACCGCCAGCACGCCCGAGCCAAAGGCGCTACGCATCTCGGAGGCTTTTGAGGACCGCGAGCCCAGAGACGACGGTGGCGCACCCGAAGACAGGCCCTGCGCCATGTCGCCGCTGATCCGAGCGAGCCCCAGCCCAATCTCAAAGACGCCAAACAGGTTCAGGGCAATGGCAACGAAAAGCAGCGCCAAGAGACTGACCACCCACGGATTCTGCAGCTGAAATCCCCAGCCAACCGCCTCACCGGCCGCCCGCAGTGCCAGAAAGATCGCTGCCAGGCTCAGCATGGAAACCACCACGCCCAAGGTAAATACAAGCCCATGCTGCCAAGCCTGCGCCGGAGAGTGAGCCTGTTGGCTAAAGGCCAAGACCTTAAGTCCCAGCACCGGAAACACGCAGGGCATGAGGTTTAAGAGCAGACCCCCAGCAAAGGCGAGCGCTACGGCCAGAACAAACCCTGAGGCTCCTCCGACAGCTGGCTTCGCGGCAGAAGAGGCTGCATACGCCTGCTCTGCGGTCTGGCCTGCCGATACCAGTTCGCCGGTCTGGGCGAGCAAGGCACGGGCTTGGGCTGAAGGCTCTGGATTAAGCGACCAACGTACCGCCGGGGATTCGGGATAGGCACCCGGCCGAAACACGCCGTGCAAGACGGCTGGACTCGCCTGAAGCGCCCGTACCGACCGGTTCGAACTAGACGACAAAGGAATCTCGAGCCGCCAGCCCTGTGCCGTGCGGTACAGGGCCTGGGCCGCCGCGGGGACCACCAGCCCCTCAGTCTCGATAAAGAAATAGCCCTGGGCAACCGCCTCAGGGGGGTCATTGCCGAAGAGAACCAGCCGCTGGCCTTCGGCGTCAAGGACATACCGCGGCGAGACCGCCGCCGCAATCGGACGCGCGCTGTCTGCCTGGGAAAAGCGCACTGCCTGCGCCGAAGGCATGGGACCATCGGCGGCCGAGCGCACCGGCATTTCCAGTGACAGCGAGGCGCCGCCCGGAATACAGACATCCTTGCAGACAAGCCACGAGGCCGTGAGTAACAACTGCACCGACTGTCCGACAGGCAGGTCGGCGGGAAGCTGCAGTGTCTGAATCAGAAAAAGCTGATCCTCATAGCCATAACTGGCCAATGGGCCCACGGGCATTCGCTTTGGCGTTGGCCACTGAATCTCTGAGGCCTGCAAAGGAGCAGGGGCGCTGCGCCCCGCGGGCGAGTCACTGCTCGGTCGGATAATTTCCCAGCTGATCTCGGTGGGCAGGCCTGAGTCTCCGGGATTGCGCCAGTAGGTATGCCAGCCTGGGGCATGGTCTAGCAGAAGCCCAAACCGCATCGCGGCACCGGGGACAAGTGCGGCGTTTTCCGCAAATGCCTGCACGGTTACCTCGCCCGCAGGCAGTGGGCCGGGCCCGGGCAAGGCCTCTGCCAACGGGGTAGTGAGACGGCCTAACATGCCAGAGGGCGCAGTCTGCCCGTAGACTGGCGCGACAATAAGGCCAACTGCCAGCAGAAGAATCATCCGGTGGTGCAGCCGGCGGATTACGATAGGCGCAACAGCGAGAAGTTTTTCTAATGTCGAAATTCGGGGGAGCATCCCGCGATTATGGCTGGACTTGATACCATGGGCGACATGGTTAATGAACTAGAGACCCTTCGCGATCGAATTTCCTCGATGGCGAGTGCATTACAAAAGCTGCGTCACGAAAACCGCGAGTTGCGCGATGCCCTGCGGTCGAGCCAGTCAGAAACCCGCGATCTGCAGTCACGCATATCGCTTGCAAGCCAAAGGCTTGAGAACATCCTTCATCCGCCGTCTGAGGCATAAGACACCATGCCATCCCCGAAGGCACCGAAAGCAGAAGAACTGGAAGTGGCGATCATGGATCGTGGATACCGGCTGGCCTGTCCCCCGGAGGAAAAGCCACTGCTCATGGAATGCGTGGCCATGGTCGATACCCGTATGCGACAGATCAAGCAGAACAGCCGGTTACAAGGAAGCGATCGTATCGCCGTCATGGCAGCCCTTACGCTGGCAAGGGAGCTGCTCACCCTACCAGGCAGAACCGCACCAGGCCTTGATCACGACGGGCTTCGGCAGGCACTCAATGCACTCATAGAGCAGGCAGACCAGGCCCTGGCCCCCCAGGAAAAATTATTCGACTAAGCCCCCAGGCTGTACCCTCCTTTCATGCTTGACTACTGGCTTATCGCCGAATTCGTCCTGCTCGGCGCGGGAACGGGTTTTCTTGCGGGGCTTCTCGGTATCGGCGGAGGAATGACCATGGTGCCTTTTCTGACCATGATCTTTACCGCACGGGCATTCCCCGACGATACGGTGGTGAAAATGGCCATTGCCACCTCTCTCACCACGATTTTGTTTACCTCCATTAGCAGCGTCTGGGCACACTACAAGCGCGGGGCCGTGCGTACTGACCTTCTCTGGTTCATGGGCTCTGGGGCATTCGTGGGAACATTTGCCGGGGCCAACTTCGCCGGGGCCTTAAAGGGCTCAGTTTTAGCCGCTATCTTTGCAGTCTTCGTGGGCTACTCTGCCTGGCAGATGCTGCGCGGTAAGAAACCCAAACCAGGCCGAAGCGTGCCTGGCAAGGCCGGCCAGACGGCCGTCGGCGGAGCGATCGGTTTTTTGAGCAGCCTTCTGGGCGCTGGCGGAGGGTTTATTACCGTTCCCTTTCTCACCTGGTGCAATGTACAAATGCACCAGGCAGTGGCCACATCGGCAGGCATGGGCTTTCCGATTGCTGCTGGAGGGCTTATTGGCTATGCCATTTCGGGCGCCTCAGTGCAGGGGCTCCCAGAAGGTTCTCTTGGCTATATCTATCTGCCGGCCCTTACTATTCTTGCCATCGGATCGGTGGTCACTGCCCCCCTAGGGGCCAAGGCAGCGCATGCCATGAATGTTGCCACGCTGAAGAAAACCTTTGCGATCCTGCTCTTCGCTCTGGCTGGCTACATGCTCACCCGCGCCTTTTAAGCTGCCCCAAAGGTATTTGCATACTGCGCGCGCAGAAGATTCTTCTGCACCTTGCCCATGAGATTGCGGGGCAAGGCATCCACAACAAAAATACGCTTGGGCAATTTATAGCTGGCAATCAGTGGTCTTGCCTGCTGCAGAAGGGAAGACTCCTGCAGCACCGCCCCCTTTTTCGCCACCACCACTGCGGCGACGGCCTCACCAAAATCGGGATGAGGAAGACCCACCACGGCAGACTCGTCTACACCGGGGAGGTCATCGAGCAGCAGTTCAATCTCTTTGGGATAGACGTTATAGCCCCCCGAAATAATCAGGTCTTTACTACGCCCCACAAGAACCAGATAGCCATCTTGGTCGTACCGACCCATATCGCCTGTTTTAAACCAGCCGTCTTCGGTGAACTCTTCCCGGGTCTTCTCAGGCATGTTCCAGTAGCCCACAAAGACATTCGGACCCTGCACCTGAACCCCGCCCACTGCCGAATCAGCGCCAGCCTCTGGTCGGACAATAACCCCGTCTTCGGCCACAAGTCGCAGGCCCACATCGGACAGAGGCCGCCCCACCGTGCCGGCCTTACGTGGCCCTTCGTAAGGGTTCGAGGTGAGCATTACCGTCTCCGACATGCCATATCGCTCAAGAATCGTATGCCCGGTACGCGCCCGGAAGGCCGCATGGGTTTCGGCAAGCAATGGGGCGGATCCCGATACAAAGAGCCGCATGCCTTTCACCAGGGCACGGTTCAGGCGGGAGTCTTCTAAGAGCCGCACATAGAAAGTAGGCACGCCCATCATCACGCTGGCCTTGGGCAGTGCGTCAAAGACGGCATCAAGGTCGAACCGCGGCAGCCAGATCATCTGCGCACCCGCCAGGAGTGCCCCATGCAGGGCGACAAAAAGCCCATGCACATGGAACATAGGCAGGGCATGCAGCAGAAGGTCGGAGGACTGCCAGTGCCAAGCCTTATGCAAGACCAGGGCATTCGATGCCAGATTGCCATGGGTGAGCATGGCGCCTTTGCTGCGCCCGGTGGTTCCCGATGTGTAGAGAATTGCCGCTAGGGCATTGGCCCCCAGGTTGCAGGTGGGAAAGTCGTCGGAATAGCCGGCCGCCTTGTGCAGCAGACTGCCATTGATCGCACTGCTCAGAGTCTCTACATGATGACAGCCTGCTGCCTGGGCCAATGGCTGAACCCAGTCGTGGTTCTCCGGGCTGCAGACCACAAGCCCTGGCGCGGCATCGTGAAAAAAATAGCCAAGCTCTCCCGCCCGGTAAGCGGTATTTAAGGGCAGAAAGACCATGCCGGCCCGAAGGCAGGCCAGATAGACCATCACTGCCTCGGGAGACTTCTCCACCTGCACGGCGACGCGGCTGCCTATCGGCAGCCCTAAGCCAGTGAAAAAATGGGCGATACGGGCACTGCCCGCCATAAGGTCGTGCAGGCTATAGGCCTGACCGGTTTCTGTGGTGAGCACCACCGCAGACTGGTTGCGGCCCCTGCCCTTGGTGGCATACGACCGAACCAGCAGGTCGAAGAGGTTACCAACGCTAGTCATGTTGGAACTGGGGTCGCGACTTGGTAAGAAAGGCATCTAGTCCGCGGGCGTAGTCATGCATGTCGACAAAATCCCAGCAGGCCTGGCGCTGCCCTTCGGACAGTGTTGCTTGGTCGTCTATACGACTAAGCAGGTGCACAAGCCACTTGTTCCGTCTGGCCGCGTGAGGGGCATTTGCAATGATGCGACCGATACAGGCCTCGACCTCATTTTCCCAGTCATCGCGGGAATACACCCGGTTGACCAGCCCCTTGGCATGGGCCTCCTCTGCAGACCAGAGCCGCCCCTCAAGAAGCAACTCCAGCGCGTTGGCTCGGCCAACAAGGCTGACCAGACAGGCGGCCTCAAATGGCGCTACCGGGAAACCGAGGCGACCAGTAGGAATACCAAACCGCGACCGGTCGCTGGCGATACGTAGGTCGCAGACTGCCGCGATCTCCAGCCCACCGCCGACACACGGGCCATCGATCGCGGCTACCACTGGCGCGGGACACTGCAGAATAGCGCTAAGCGCATCACCAATAAGCCGCTCGTGATACGCAATCACCTGTTCCCGAGTGACGCGCACCTGCGAAAACTCAGAGACATCTGCGCCCGCAGCAAAGGCGCCTGACTCTCCCCGAATCACAACCGCCCTGAGCTGGTGATCACCGGCAAACCGACGAAACGACTCGGCGAGTTCCCGCCACATTGCCACCGAGATGGCATTGTGCCGACCGGGATGGGAAAGCCAGACCGTGGCCACCATGCCGCCTGCGCCAGAGCGGGCAGACCAGACACGCCCAGGCGCCTGGCTAGCGGCGTCGGGGGCCCGGGCTGTTTCGGCCGGATTCATCGATGACATGGCGCTGTGCCTTCTGTGTAATACGGGTCTTTGGGTCTGTGTTGTTTTAGTGAAATCGAGTGCGACAGACTTGCCCGGCGTCCTAGCACGCCTCTTTTTAAGAACTGGCAAGTTATGTTCAACGAGAATAGCCAACCCACCTATATTCGGCAGTCGGTATATTCCCTGCCCTAAGGTCTAGATCGCCTGCAGATGCGGATCCCGATTAACCCCAAGAGAATCATGGGCAGGCTCAGCCACTGGCCCATCGACAGCGCGAATAACTCAGCCTGTTCCCCACCCAAGGGCAATAGCCCCAGAAAGGCATCAGGCTCGCGTCCAAACTCCGCCAGAAACCGTAAAACCCCATATCCCAGAAGAAAAACCGCCGACAGCATCCCACGATGCTGGCGACGGCCCGAAAGCCAGAAGAGAATCGCAAACAAGAGGAGGCCTTCTCCCATGAACTGATAGAGCTGCGAAGGATGCCTCGCCAGATCCGACCCCGACTGCGGAAAGACCATCGCCCAGGGAATGATGCTCGGGTCGGCGGCCCTACCCCAGAGTTCTCCGTTAATAAAATTACCCAGACGGCCTGCGGCAAGACCAAGAGGTACCAGGGGCGCAACAAAATCGGCAACCGCCCAGAACCGCTGGACAAAAGATGCCCCCTCTAGATGCGGCGTATTTGCAGCGTTCGGTCCCGGTAATGCCAGATACTTGCGGCGATAGGCAAACCAGGCCAGAGCGGCAATCACCCCCAGAAGACCCCCATGAAAGGCCATGCCGCCCTGCCAGACAAAAAGAATCTCTAACGGATGGGCCAGGTAGTAGCCTGGCTGATAAAAAAGCGTATAGCCAAGCCGCCCCCCGATGACCACCCCTAAAGCGCCCACAAAGAGCAGGTCTTCCAGGTCTTTGACGGTCAGACCACTGGCCTGAAGATCTCCCCGGGCCTGCAACTGATAACGGCCTACAAGGTAAAACGCTCCGAAGGCCACTAGGTACATCAGGCCATACCAGTGCACCGATATCGGCCCAAGCGCCAGGGCGACAGGATCAAACTGCGGGTGGACGAGGGCGGTTGTCATGCGGTGAGTGTGCCATGAGTCACAATAGGGGCCCGGGATGCGCGAAACTCCCCGAGTGCAAGAAACAAGCAATAGTGCGCACCCATAACTGCCAAGACCGTTACGAGACCAAAAACCGATACGAGAGACAAGAGAGAGACAACACGCCATGGCCTTTAACCGACGCTCGAAGAACATCACCCAGGGCATTGCCCGCGCCCCGAACCGCTCCATGTACTACGCCATGGGCTACCAGGAAGGAGACTTCGAAAAGCCCATGGTCGGCGTGGCCAACGGTCACTCCACCATCACCCCCTGTAACAGCGGGCTGCAGCCCCTGGCCGATGCGGCAATCGCAGCCCTCAAGGCCTCCGGGGCCAATGCCCAGGTGTTTGGTACGCCCACCATCTCAGATGGCATTGGCATGGGCACAGAAGGCATGAAGTATTCCCTGGTGTCGCGTGAGGTGATCGCCGACAGCATTGAGACCTGTGTAAACGGCCAGTGGATGGACGGCGTGGTGGTGATTGGCGGCTGCGACAAGAACATGCCTGGCGGAATGATGGCCATGGCCAGAACCAATGTGCCTTCTATCTATGTGTACGGTGGCACGATTAAGCCTGGGCATCACAAGGGCAAAGATCTCACCATTGTCTCGGCGTTTGAGGCCGTAGGGGAGTTCACCGCAGGCCGTCTATCGAACGAAGACTTTAAAGCCATCGAACAGAAGAGCTGCCCGGGTTCCGGTTCTTGCGGGGGAATGTACACCGCTAACACCATGAGCTCTGCCTTTGAGGCTATGGGCATGAGCCTGCCCTATTCCTCCACCATGGCCAACGAAGACGAAGAAAAGATCGCCAGCGCCGCCGAATCGGCCCGCGTTCTGGTAGAGGCTGTAAAAAAAGACCTCAAGCCGCGCGACATCATTACCAAAAAGAGCATAGAGAACGCGGTCACGGTGATTATGGCTACCGGCGGGTCCACCAATGCCGTGCTTCATTTCCTGGCTATTGCCCATTCCGCAGAGGTGGACTGGTCCATCGACGACTTTGAGCGCATTCGCCGGCGTACCCCGGTATTCTGCGACCTCAAGCCCTCGGGCAAGTACGTCATTACCGAGCTGCATAAGGTCGGTGGGATTCCGCAGGTAATGAAGATGCTGCTCAATGCAGGGCTGTTGCATGGCGACTGCATGACCATTACCGGCAAGACCATTGCCGAGTCGCTCAAAGACATTCCTGATCAGCCCCCCGCGGGCCAGGATGTGATCCGGCCTATTAATCAACCGATCTACAAGGAAGGCCACCTTGCTATTCTTAAGGGCAACCTGTCACCGGAAGGCTGTGTGGCAAAAATCAGTGGGCTTAAGAACCCGGTAATCACCGGTCCAGCCCGTGTGTTCAACTCCGAGGACGATGCCATGGCCGCCATCATGGACCGCAAGATCAAGGCTGGCGATGTGGTGGTCATTCGCTACGAAGGGCCCAAAGGCGGGCCCGGTATGCGCGAGATGCTCGCCCCCACTTCCGCCCTGATCGGGCAGGGGCTCGGGGAGTCGGTGGGGCTGATCACCGATGGCCGGTTCTCCGGCGGCACCTGGGGCATGGTGGTGGGTCATGTGGCTCCTGAAGCCTTCGTAGGGGGCCCGATCGCCCTGATTGAAGAAGGGGATTCGGTCACCATCGATGCCCACAAGCTGCTTATTCAGCTTAACCTTCCTGAAGATGAAATCGCCCGGCGCAAGGCCGCCTGGCAGCCGCCCAAGCCCCGCTACACCCGTGGGGTTCTTGCCAAGTTTGCCGCCCTTGCATCCACGGCAAGCAAAGGCGCGGTTACCGACCCCGCTGCCTCTTTGATTGTGGGAAAGTAGTGCCTACCCGAATAACATGCTCTACACTATGCGCTTCGTGACATAAACCTGAAATTTCAATGCCCTGGAGGAGAATCATGCGTTCCATTGTTCTTGCTGCATCCCTTTTTGCTATGGCCAGCGCCGTTCAGGCCAGCCCCGAAATGCTTAAGAAATACAACTGCACGGCCTGCCACGCCAACGACAAGAAAATGGTGGGGCCCTCTTACAAAGATGTGGCCGCCAAATACGCCAGCGATTCCGGCGCAGCCGAGAAACTCGCTAAGAAAATTAAATCCGGCGGCGCAGGCGTCTGGGGTCCCATTCCCATGCCTGCCCAGCCCAACGTGTCCGAGGCTGATGCACTTACCCTGGCCAAGCACATCATGACGATCAAGTAATGTAATACCCTGATAGGTTTAGATTAAACCTGTGTTACAAACCCCTGTCGCGCTTCGGCAGGGGTTTTTGTTTGTATGGACATATTTCTTCAGCAGATCTTAAACGGCCTCGTGCTTGGCAGCGTCTATGCCCTGGTGGCACTCGGCTACACCATGGTCTATGGCATTTTGCAGCTGATTAACTTCACCCATGGCGAGGTACTAATGATCGGCGCCATGGTGAGCATGACCATGGTGATGCTGCTGCAATCACTGTTTCCCGAGTTGCATGGGGTTTGGATCATGATCATGGCCGTCGCAGTGGCTATTCCGGTATGCATGATCTTATCTGCCACGATCGAGCGCGTTGCCTACCGGCCTTTGCGTAACGCGCCGCGACTAGCCCCGTTAATTACCGCTATTGGCCTGGCGATCGTGCTGCAGACCCTGGCCATGATGATCTGGGGACCAAACCCCAAGGTGTTTCCCGACCTGCTTCCCACCACCCCTATCGAAATCGGTGGTGCCTTCCTCGCCCCAAAACAGTTGCTCATCCTAGTGGTGTCTGCCGTGCTAATGACCGGGCTCATCATTCTGATTCAGACCACCTCACTGGGCCGGTCGATGCGCGCCGTCTCTGAAAATCCCAAGATTGCCCTGCTTATGGGTATCAACCCCGACCGCATCATCGCCATTACCTTCATGATCGGCGCGGCACTGGCGGCGGTTGCCGGCATGCTGGTAGCTATGAACTACAACATTGTGCATTTCACCATGGGCTTTATTCCCGGACTCAAGGCATTTACCGCCGCTGTACTTGGCGGCATCGGCAATGTGCCCGGCGCGGTACTCGGGGGCCTGCTGCTGGGCATTATTGAAAGCCTGGGTGCGGGCTATGTGGGCGACCTCACCGGCGGTTTTCTAGGAAGCCACTACCAGGACATCTTTGCCTTCGCAGTACTTATTCTGGTGCTGCTGTTCCGCCCCTCTGGCCTGCTCGGCGAGCGAGTGGCTGACCGGGCCTAGTTTCAAAGACCACACCTGCCCTCGACCCCACCTGCAACCCTCAGCATCATGGCCCTGCAACTGCCCTGGACTCGCAAAAATGCCTGGATAGGCGTGGGGCTCCTCGCCCTCGCACTGCTGCTTTTGCCCTTCGTGGCCGGCCTATTTGGCAATGCCTGGATTCGCATTCTGGCCTTTGCCATGCTCTATGTCATGCTGGCCCTCGGCCTGAACATTGTGGTGGGCTACGCAGGCCTGCTCGATCTTGGCTATGTGGCTTTTTATGCGGTGGGCGCCTACATGTACGCCTTGTTGGCCTCACCGCATTTGTTTGAGCAGTTTGAATGGATACGCCAGACCTTTCCCGATGGGCTGCACAGTTCCATCTGGATGGTCATACCGCTTTCGGCAGCCCTTGCTGCGGTGTTTGGAGTGCTCCTGGGGTTTCCGGTATTGCGGCTGCGGGGTGACTATCTGGCTATCGTGACCCTGGGGTTTGGCGAGATTATTCGCATCTTTCTCAACAACCTCAATGCGCCGATTAATTTCACCAATGGGCCGCAAGGGATCAGCAAGATCGACCCGGTGCAAATTGGCGGCATCAGCTTTGGGCGCAGTCTTGATCTCGGGTTTATCACCATTCCTTCGGTGCAGCTCTACTACTACCTGTTTCTCGTCCTTACCGTCATTGTCATCGTGATCAGCGTGCGGCTGCAAGACTCCCGCGTGGGACGGGCCTGGATGGCGATTCGCGAAGACGAGATTGCAGCTAAGGCCATGGGCATTCACACCCGCAACGTTAAGCTTCTGGCCTTTGCCATGGGGGCAAGCTTCGGTGGCGTCTCGGGGGCCATGTTTGCCGCCTTTCAGGGCTTTGTCTCTCCCGAGAGTTTTGTTCTTATGGAGAGCATTGTAATCGTGGCAATGGTGGTGCTCGGCGGCATGGGCAATGTGGCAGGAGTGGTGCTCGGCGCAGTGCTCTTGTATGCCATTCCTGAGGTGCTCAGGCTCATTGCCAAGCCCCTACAGATGGCCATTATTGGAGATGAAGTGGTCGCACCAGAGGCCCTGCGCATGCTGCTCTTTGGCCTGGCCATGGTGCTAATCATGCTCTACAGGCCGCATGGCCTGATCGGACGACGCCATGCCTGATGCAGCATCGCTGCCGTCAGAGGGCACCCCAATTCTCAAGGCCTTTGGGGTGAGCAAACGGTTCGGTGGCCTCACCGCGCTCGATGACGTCGCCATCTCCATCGATGCTGGCCAGATCTATGGGCTCATCGGCCCCAATGGCGCGGGAAAGACCACATTTTTTAATGTAATCACCGGGCTCTACACGCCGGATGGCGGCGTTTTTCTCCTGAACGGCCAGGCCTACTCCCCTTCGGCAGTCCATCGCGTCGCTGAAGCTGGCATAGCCCGCACCTTTCAGAACATTCGCCTCTTCGCGGAAATGACCGCGCTCGAAAACGTTATGGTGGGCAGGCATGTCCGTACCCATGGGCTGCACGCCGGCGTTATTGGTGCCGTATTTCGCACCGCTGCGTTTAAAGCCAGTGAGGCGTCGATCCGCGACCATGCCATGCAGCTTTTGCAGTATGTCGGAATTGATCGGTATGCACAGTCTCTTGCGCGAACGCTTTCGTATGGTGATCAGCGGCGTCTTGAGATCGCAAGGGCACTGGCCACAGAGCCTGTGCTGCTGGCCCTGGATGAGCCCGCCGCAGGAATGAATGCCACCGAGAAAAACGGGCTGCGCGACCTCCTGCGCAAGATTCAGGCAGACGGCAAGACAATTCTGCTTATCGAGCATGACGTCAAGCTGGTGATGGGATTGTGCGACCGGGTGACGGTGCTTGACTATGGCAAGGTAATCGCCCAAGGCCCTCCCGCAGCGGTGCAGTCCGACCCCGCCGTTGTTGAGGCCTATCTAGGAACCCAGGCCCAGACCACATGACCAGCCCTTTCACAGCGCCCCTGGTTTCGTCAGCCCCGTTTCTGCGGGTGGATTCCCTTCAGGTTCGTTACGGCGGCATTGAAGCGGTGAAAGGAATTTCATTTGCGGTACATCAGGGCCAGACGGTGGCACTCATTGGGGCCAACGGGGCAGGAAAGACCTCAACGCTTAAGTCCATCACCGGCCTTATTCCAAAGGCGGCAGGACAGGTCTGGTTTGAAGGCCAGGACATATCGACCATGCCAGGCCATGCCCTGCCCGGCCACGGCCTAGTAATGGTTCCGGAGGGCAGAGGCATCTTCACTCGAATGACGATCATGGAAAACCTGCTGATGGGCACCGAGTGTCGTCGTGGAGAGGCCGCCCGTAAGGCAGAGGTTCAGGCAGATATCGAGGCGCAGTTCTTGCATTTTCCGCGACTCAAAGAACGCCAGAAACAACTGGCAGGCACCCTTTCAGGGGGGGAGCAGCAGATGCTTGCCATGGCCCGGGCCCTTATGGCCCGGCCTCGGCTCTTGCTTCTCGACGAGCCATCCATGGGACTCTCGCCGATCATGGTCGATCGTATCTTTGCGGTCGTACGCAGTATTTCGCAGGCGGGAACTACCCTTTTGTTGGTAGAGCAGAACGCCCGGCTGGCCCTTCAGACAGCCGACTATGGCTATGTTCTAGAGTCAGGACTGATCACCCAGGAGGGCACGGGAAAATCACTGCTCGAGAGCCCTGCGGTTCGTGCCGCCTATCTTGGTGAAGAGGCGTCGTGATAGGAGCATTGCCTGCACGGTTTCGGCAGCCACGGGTAGGTCTCATTGGCTTTGGCGACATCGGCCGCCGCATACTGAGCCAGCGCGTGGCGGCAGTGGCAAAGACTACCGGGGGCATTCTGCCCATGCGGCTTATCTGCGTGGCGCGGGGATTAGCGCAGCTCAGCTCCAAAGAAATACTGTCTGAAGACCCGGTGCTGCTTGGCAGGGATTTCAAGGCCCGCCGCAGCCTTGCGGCACGGCAGATTCTTCTGTTCGGATGGAACCTAGATGACCGTACTACCTGTCAACGGCTGGCGGGCATCGTAACCCACTGGATCGCTCTCTTTCCGCCCGCAGAGGTAGGCTCTGGCCAGAGACCCCATCACCCATCAGCTGTCTATGCCGATGCCCGAAGCAAAAGACTCGCTGCTGCGATCCGAAGCCGAATCACGGTGCACCCCAGAGGCCCTCGGAGTGTCTACATTAGTACCACCGGGGTATACGGTAACCACCATGGGGCCTTTATCGATGAAACCAGCCTATGCAAGACCCAACAGCCGCGTTCGCTGCGACGTCTCGATGCGGAACGCCTCTGGCGGGGCATTGGTGCCCACCGACTGCGGGTTCCAGGAATCACCGCAGAGGATAAGCTTCCTGTAGACCGTATCCGCGCTGGGGCCAGTGTGCTCCGCCCCGAAGATGATGTCTATACCAACCATATTCATGCCGATGACCTCGCCCGCATCTGCTGGGCGGCGCTCTGGCGCGGCAGACCGGGCCGGGTTACCAATACGGTATGCGAGGAATCGATGCCTATGGGCGACTACTACGATGCCGTGGCCGATGCCGCAGGGGTTGGCCGACCGCCGCGCCTCTCCCGGGCAGATTACATGGCAGCAGTAGCCCGCGGTGAGATAAGCACCATGACCGCAAGCTTTATGCAAGACTCACGGCGGGTGCAGTCTGCGCGTCTTGCAAACGAACTCAGAATGTCACTGCGTTACCCGACTATTGGTCATGTGATTAACAGCCGGTTTAGTCCTGCATGTGGCCGCCGCCCGATAAAGCACTAAAGAGAAGCGAACCTAAAAATGCAATAGCGGCCCAGAACTCGGGATGCTACTGCCGCACCAGCAGGCCGGAGCCAGGCTGAGCCTGACCAACCAGATAAGACTGAAAGCCGTGCTGACCAAACGCGGCATGCACGGCCGATACGCTTTCTGGAGCGCAGGAGACCAAGAGGCCTCCACTGGTCTGCGGGTCGGTAAGTATGGCCTTATCGGTTTCTGAGAAGCCCTGCGGCAGCGTAACTTCCTTGCCGTAGCCCGCCCAGTTTCTGCCCGAGGCCCCGGTAATAAATCCTTGGTCGGCCAACACACGCGTCTCTGGCAACAGAGGTACCGACGGCCAGTCGATGACAATCTGAACGCCGGCGCCACGGGCCATTTCCAGCGCATGGCCGGCAAGACCAAAGCCTGTGACATCGGTCACCGCATGTACGCCCGCAATATCAGACAGATCGGCGCCCGGCCGGTTGAGCCGGGTCGCCGTCTCTACCATGGTGCGATAGCCTGCATCGGACAATGCCGCCTTCTTCAATGCGGCCGAATAGATGCCAACGCCCAGGGGCTTACCCAAAATTAATGCATCACCGGGCCGCGTGTCGGCATTACGCTTGAGCTTCTGGGGGTGTACCAGGCCCATGACCACCAGGCCATAAATGGCCTCGACCGAATCTATGGTGTGGCCCCCGGCTATGGGTATGCCAGCAGCCTGGCAGACCGACTGACCACCTTTGAGAATCTTGCCAATGGTCTGGGTGGAGAGCTGGCCAATCGGCATGCCCACCAGCGCCAGCGCCATAATGGGCCGCCCCCCCATGGCATAGACATCAGAGATGGCGTTGGTGGCAGCGATGGCGCCGAAGTCGAAGGGGTCATCGACAATCGGCATGAAAAAATCAGTAGTGGCGACCAGGGCCTGCTCGCTATTGAGCTGATACACCGCGGCATCGTCTGCCGTACCGATGCCCACCAAGAGTTCGGGCGGCACCGCCATAGCGGCAGTGTCCTTAAGAATCTCTGAGAGCACGCCTGGGGCAATCTTGCAGCCACAACCCCCTCCATGCGAGAGCGAGGTAAGCCGTGGTTCGGTGGTTGTCTGGTCAGCCACTAAAAATTACTAGCCTTTCTTCGCCCAGGCGGAGCACCAGCCGTTGCCAGCTACTTGCTTGCCAGGAAAGATCGCGCATCCGGCCGCAGCGGCTGTGGCCGCGCCCTGATACAAGGCACAGTTAGAGCATTTCTGACTCTCCGCGTGCTTAGGAAACTTCTTCTTGTCCACTTTTTTGGTGTCTGCCTTGTAGCCCACCGCTACTGCCTGCGGATCGGTCTCTGACACCATGGCCTGCGCCTGCGCGGCTGCGCCCAGGCAGAGGGTCCCAACACCGGACACCGAATAAATCACAAACTGACGACGTGTTACTTTCATGAACAACCTCCGTTGGTTTCTTTTAAAAAGACCGCACGCTCAGCGCGCTCTACCCCACTTTCCCTGGACGATACA
Organism: Burkholderiaceae bacterium; assembly: GCA_049426285.1. Lineage (GTDB taxonomy): Bacteria > Pseudomonadota > Gammaproteobacteria > Burkholderiales > Burkholderiaceae_A > Hahnella. Next base: position 8,438 of record JBMSYB010000012.1, on the reverse strand, counting down.
ACCTTCACACTGTAAAGCGTACACCTTTTAAGGCATCGACCCAAAACCAACTATTTAAATGGAAACGACGATTTTTCTGTGCCCAGATAGCAGAGAAGATTGTTGCTTTATTCGGAATTAACCGTTCTATATTAGGGCGTTTTTAAAAAGAACCTAGACCGGTACAGTATCGACATGGGCCCTAATGACCTTTCTTCTATCACCTCCCTTCGGTACACCCCTGTGGCCAAGGGTCTGCATTGGATTATGGCCGCGATGCTCTTTGGGTCTTTTGCCCTGGGTATTTACATGACTGACCTTCCCCTTTCCCCCGAGAAGTTGCAGCTTTACTCTTGGCACAAGTGGGCAGGGGTAACGTTCTTTCTTATGGTCTGGTTTCGTCTGATCTGGCGTTTACGTAACAGCCCTCCGCCATTTCCCGCGCACATGTCTGCTCGTCAAGTGCGCGCAGCCCACTGGGGCCATGCCGCGCTCTACATACTGATGTTTGTTATTCCCCTATCAGGCTGGCTGATGAGCTCGGCCAAAGGCTTTCAGACTGTCTGGTTTGGTATCGTTCCCCTTCCCGACTTGTTAGAAAAAAATCGCGAATTGGGTGATGTCTTGGTCTTGGTTCACAAGGGTCTCAACATAAGCCTTCTGGTGTTGGTCATAGGGCACGTGGCCATGGCATTAAAGCATCAGTTTAAAGACCGCGATGGTCTGCTCACGCGTATGATGATTCATCGCTCGTCCGACCGCCCCGGCACAATATCTTCGGAGTCTTCCTCATGAACACGATTCGCTCGGCACTGGCGATCTGGGCTCTGGCCTTAGGGGCTTGCGCCCAGGCCACAGAGTACAACCGGCTACAGGCTGACCAGAGCCGCATTGAGTTTGTCTATCAGCAGATGGGGGTGAAGGTAGACGGGCGCTTTAAGTCGTTTACGGCCGATCTGAGGTTTGACCCGGCCAAGCCCGCAGCGGCGAAGGCCAGTTTTGATGTCGCTCTGGCAAGCATCGATACTGGGGCTGCCGAATCAGATGAAGAAGTTGTCGGCAAGGGCTGGTTTAACACCAAGGTCTTTCCAAGCGCCAAGTTCGTTGCCACCAGTGTCAAGCCCCTGGGTGGTCAGCGCTTCGAGGTGACTGGTACGCTGTCTATCAAGGGTCAGAGCCGCCCTGTAGTGGTTCCTGCCCAGTTCACCGCCCAAGGCAAGACGGGCCTTTTTGAGGGCAGCTTTGTCATTAAGCGTGGCGACTTCAGCATCGGCGAAGGCCCCTGGGCCAAGTTTGACATTCTTGCCAACGAGGTCTTGGTAAGGTTCCGCATCGCCGCCTCGGCGGGTTCGTAACAGCCTCAATCGTTTTCTGTCATCTTCATAAGGAGTTTTTTCATGACATCGTTTCGCCATTTGTTCACTGCTATTGCACTCTCTACAGCCATAACGGGCCCCGCCCTCGCGGCGCCCGAAACCTACGTTGTAGACCCCACCCATACCTATCCGCGTTTTTCGTATGACCACTTTGGGCTGTCCACGCAACTAAGCAAGTTCACCAAGACCAGCGGCAAGGTGGTGCTCGACAAGGCAGCGAGAACCGCCTCGGTGGAAATTGAGATCGATATGAAGTCGGTCGATACCGGCTATGCCACCTTCAATGAACATATTCAGGCAGAAGACTTTCTCGATACCAACAAGTTTCCAAAGGCCAGCTTCAAATCCACCAAAGTAATCTTTGATGGCGACAAGCCCACAAGCATTGAGGGCAACCTCACCATCAAGGGAATCACCAAGCCCGTTACCCTTAAAGTGAACCGCTATGTGAATAAGCCGCACCCCATGCGCAAGGTCGACGTCATCGGGGCTGATGCCAGCGCGGTCATTAAGCGTTCCGACTTCAATGCGGGCAAGTTCGCCCCTGCCGTGGGCGATGAGGTAACCATCACGGTGGCCATAGAGGCTCTTAAGCAGTGATGGAGATCCGCCGGTCTGGCCAGCGGGGGGTGGCCAACCTTGGCTGGCTCAGTTCTCGTCATACCTTCTCCTTTGGCCACTACTTTGATCCCCAGCAGCAGGGCTTCTCCGACCTGCTGGTGATCAACGACGACCGGGTGCAACCGGGTAAGGGCTTTGACACCCATGGCCACCGTGATATGGAGATCTTCTCCTATGTGCTCGAGGGGGCCTTAGCCCACAAAGACTCCATGGGCACGGGCGCGGAGATTCGCCCGGGTGATGTGCAGATGATGAGCGCGGGGTCGGGTATTCGGCACAGCGAGTTCAATGCCTCAGATTCAGCATTGGTACATTTTCTGCAAATCTGGATTGTGCCCAATCGCAATGGGGTTGCCCCTCGGTATCAGCAGCAGTTTTTCTCTGACGAAGACAAGCGGGGCCGCCTGCGGCTGATCATTTCGCCGGATGGCAATGACGGTTCACTGTCGGTCTACCAGGACACGCGGGTCTATGCGGGCCTCTTTCACGGAGACGAGCGCGCGGTGCTCTCACTACCCGAGCACCGCTATGCCTATGTGCATATAGCGCGCGGGCAGCTCACAGTCAACGGAGAGCGGCTACAGGAAGGAGACGGTGCGCGACTGCGCAACGTTCAAGAGATCAGGGTGGAAGAGGGTAAGCAGGCCGAGGTCTTGGTCTTCGATCTGCGGCCGCAAGAACTACCGAAGATGGGGTAGCTATTCCGAACCTGGGGCGTCTGATGTGCCATCAAGATGCCCCGTCCACGCCCAGGCCTTAACGCTATATCCATCGGGGCCGTGCGTGATGACATTGATACCCGTATTGGGAATGCCCCATGTACGGGGGGCTTCAAGGCCAATTCCTTGGGCCATACGAAAGACCATATCGAGCACCCCACCATGGGTGAAGCACAGTACGCGCTTGCCACGGTGAGTTGAGAGAATCTGCGTCAGGCAGCCCTGGATACGCATAAAGAAATCATTTAGACTCTCGCCCCCGGCCGGCCGAAAATCTGGGTCACGGCTTGTCCAACACCGAGCCGCCTCGGGAAACCGCACATGCATCTCCTCGTGGCAAACGCCTTGTAGTTCGCCAAAATGCCGTTCTGCAAGGGCCGAGGCTTGCTGTAGGGGTAGCCCAAACTGCGCAGCGAGCGGTTCACCCGTGTGCCAAGCGCGCACCAACGGACTCGAATAGGCAGCATCGAAAGACGCAGGCAGTACCGAAGGCTGCCCTTGGGCAACGAGATCGCGCAGGCGGCGAGCTTGCGCGCGGCCTTGGGCGTTTAGAGGCTCATCGAGCTGTCCTTGAATACGCCCCTGGACATTCCAATCGGTCTGACCGTGGCGTATCAATACCAGTGTTGTGGGTTGGGCCACTATCGTCTGCGCCTTAGCTACTTAGACAGACAGGAAGTACTCGATCACGAGCTTGGCCACATACCCGCTCGTACCCAGGAGCAAGGCCAGGCTTAAAACCAGGTAGGCCATCTTGCCCCCCTGAGACTGTCGGGCAAGCGAAAAGACAATAAACACCATAAACACAATGAGGCCGACGATGAGAAAGGGCGTAGCCTGGGTAATAAGCGCGTTGAGTTGTTCTTGGCTCTCTGTCATTGGGGGCTGCTGGCTTCTTAGGGCGTGACGACTCGTTATGCTGAATCTGCTTCTACTGAAGAATCTCTTGAACGATCTCCAACAACTGCTGCGCCTCGCGTTCTTCGCTGCAGAGCTTGGGCGCCCTGAGTCGCAGGGCCTCCACCCACCCGAGGGCAACGGTATTGTCGCTGAGAAAGGCATGCAGTTGTCGGGATAAATCAGCAACGTCACCCTGGGCGAAATAGGCGGGATAATCGGCCCCGAGTATGCCTAGGTGCCCAGGGATCCTGCTGGCCAGCACCGGTAGCCCTTGGCCGAAGGCTTCCGCAATGACCAGCGCACCGCCCTCCATGAGCGAGGGATGCACCAGAAGGTCTGCCTCGGCCATCTCTGCGCGCACTGTCTCGGCATCGCAGTAGCCGAGCAAGGTGATGCGGTCGGGATAAAGGGCTGCCATACCTTGGAGTTCTTGCATCAACCCGTCATCAAGGCTTCCGCCGATATGACGCAGCCGCGCGGAAGAAGGTAAGGAGAGAAACGCCTGGAAGGCGGTGAGGGGGTCTTTTTCTTTGCGCACATGCCCTACCACGAGCACCCGCAGATTCTGTGCGCGATCAGGTCTTATTCCTCGGACCACACGTGCGGTATCAAGCCCGGCCGACTGCAAGAGCACCCTGCACGCCGGCGTGTCTTGAGAGGCGAATTTAGACAACACTGCTTGTACGCGGGCACAGGCGTCATTCTGCAGCCCAATTAACACCGTGGCATGCTGAACGGTTTCTAGGGCCTGCTCGAAGAACTCAGGCTTAGAAAGGCCCGCGAGGTCGGCATACAGATCGGTACCCGTGAGTACGAGACCGTAGGGTATCGCTGCCGACCGAATAAGGGCCGCTGCCGCATGACTGCGGCGGGCATGCAACACCAGTGCCGCCTTCGATGCCCGTATCTGCGCATCGGCGGGCGAGCCAACAACAATGGTTGGACTCAGCCCCTGACGACTGAGCAGACGCGCATAACGTTCGGCGGTTCGCCAGTTACCCGACCCGGATTCCGGGCCGTAGGGAGTGATGATGAGCATAGATTGCAGCCTAGACAGGAAATAAACGTGGTCTGTCGCCGAATTTTACTGACAATTAGGTGACACTTTAAGTATTAAAGTGTCCCTAATTCCGTGATCATTTCTATAGACGGTACTATGGGTACCTACCCGCTTCGCAGAACAAAGACCGAATTCACCGATACGTGCCCAACGATATTCGCATCCTTTCAGCCACAGAACTCTCAGCGCAGATCATAGAGGCGCGACAGACCAGTCACACTCTGCTTCACTGCTTTTGCGCAGCGCTCGGCAACCAGCAGCTCGCGGTTCCTTTTAAAGAGAACCTCAACCCCCCACTCTGGGAGTTTGGCCATGTGGCCTGGTTTGCCGACTACTGGATCGCACGTAACCCAGGTCGCTCGCTGGGCACGCGGTACCAACCACTAACCCACTTGCCTTCGGCCCTGCAGGCGGCAGATGGGCTGTTCAATTCCGCCACTGTGGCCCATGAGACGCGCTGGCAGCTGCCACTACTTGGTATAGATGGAATAGAGCAGTACCTGAAAGATGTCGCGGCGCGTACGGACCACTGCCTGGCCTCAGATATGGCCGCTTTGGAGATGCCAAAGAGGTCAGGCGCTGGCCATAGCGTAATTGACGACACCAATTATTTTTATCGTCTTGCACTCGCCCACGAAGACATGCATGCGGAAGCCTTCTATATGACGGCGCAAGACCTTGGGTTTCCGATGCCTGGAACCGACAGCCCCCCCTGGCAATCCGTGGCAACAGAGTCACAGTCGCAGCTGGCCAGAGTGGGAGCTGCGCCTCCCGAGGCCTTGGGCTTCATGCGAGCAGAAGCCGCAGCACGGTCTCAAATATTTGTTCCGAAGCAGACCGTGGTCTTGCCTCGGCCTGCTTCAGGTTTCTTCTTTGACAACGAGGCAGAGTCACTCTCTGAAAGCCTAGACGACTTTGAGATCGACACTCAGCCAGTTGACCATGCCGCATACGCTGCCTTTATGGAAGACCAGGGCTACCAGCGGCCGGAACTCTGGAGCTCGGAAGGCTGGGCGTGGCGATGGCGTGAGGGTCTAAACGGGCCACGGTATCTCTCCCTATCCAACGGAAGGCTTGTCCGACAGTGGTTTGGCCAGACCTTCGAGGTACCCGGGTGGTTTCCGATGATCCATATCAGCCTCTATGAGGCACAAGCCTGGGCCCGCTGGGCGGGCAGGCAGCTACCAACCGAAGCCCAGTGGATGGCCGCAGCGCTGTCGGCGCCGGAGCTTTTTGTTTGGGGAGATGTCTGGGAGTGGACGGCAAGCAGATTTCTGCCGTTTGATGGTTTTGCGCCGCATCCCTACAAAGAGTATTCGGCGCCCTGGTTTGGTGATCACCAAGTACTCAAGGGCGCCTCGTGGGTCACCAATAATCGACTGCGCAATTTACGTTTTCGGAACTTCTACAAGCCCCATCGGGCAGACGTCTTTGCGGGCTTTCGCACGGTAGGGTCGTACGTCGCATCATAGGAATTACGGGTAGAGTACGAATTACGGTGACAGTTTACTTAATTCCCGAAGGGAATTAAGTAAACTGTCACCGTAATTCTGTAATACTAGGTTCTGCGACCCACAAACACTGCAAATCCCTTGTGGGAATCCTGAAACACCCCCACAACGCTATACCCCGCCCGCCCCAACAATGCGCCAAATGATTCTATAGAGTACTTATAGGAGTTTTCGGTATGTATCCATTCCCCCTTTGCAAATGACCGAGCACCACCCGGCCATCGGACCTGCAGATCGCGCCGCGCCACCAAGTGCATCTCAATACAACTCTGGGTAGTGTTAAAGACGGCCCGATGATCCCAGTCGGCAATCGCGAAGTCAGCGCCGAGCCGACGGTTTAAGTGCAGCAGCATATTGCGATTAAATGCCGCTGTAACACCGAGAGGATCATCGTAGGCAAGCTCTAACACGGGCGCTGGCTTAGCCATATCAACACCAATAATTAAGGCCTGGGCAGCGTTATCTACCAACAGGCTCCGCAGAAAACGCTCTGCCTCATCAGGGTGAAAGTTGCCAATACTCGAGCCCGGATAAAAGAAGACTCTTGGGCGACCGGAAGGCACCATGGCATTAACGGCATCAACTGAAAGCCCTTGAGAGAAGTCAATCCCCAGGCCATCCACCGTAAGCCCCGGAAATTCTCTACGCAGGGCTTCAAGACAGTTACCCATGAACTCCACAGAGATATCCACTGCCAGGTACTGCAGCGGACGAAGCAAGGGAATCACCCGCGCTGCCTTGCGGCAGCTACCCGCACCCAGATCGATTAGGCACGAATCGGCAGGAAGTTCTCGCACAATATCAGCCATAGACCCACCAAAAATCTCTGCCTCTTGGCGGGTGGGGGTGTACTCGGGCAACTCGGTGATCGCCTCAAACAGGCGGGCACCTAGGGCATCGTAAAGGTACTTGGGCGATACATGGGGCTGCTCTGCTAGCAGCCCCGCCTGTAGCTCTGCCCGAATCGCATCGGAGTCTTCTCTGTAGACCTGCATCAGAACCAGACTCCTCCAATTATCGCCCCCAGCATCACCACAAGCCAAGGTGGAAGATGCCAGAAAACAAGCGCCACGAAGGCCAGCAAGGCCAGCGCCATGTCTTGTGGCCAGGCGATGGCACTGACGAACACTGGGTCATACAGGGTGGCTAATAAAAGACCCAGAACACCCGCATTGACCCCACCCAGAGCCGCCTGGGCTTGCGGGCTCTCGCGCAGTGCAGCCCAAAATGGAAGGGCCGCCATCAGAATAAAAAACGCGGGCAAGAGCGTGGCAAAAAGCGTGAACGCACCCACCATCCAGGCAGGCATCCCTTGCACCACCGAGCCTGATAGCGACGCGCCAACAAACCCGGTGAAACTAAACATGGGGCCAGGCAATGCCTGGGTAAGGCCATACCCTGCAAGAAAGACATCATTGCTTACCCATCCTGCAGGCACCAGCTGGCTCTGCAGCAAAGGAAGCAAGACATGACCGCCTCCGAAGACCAGCGCCCCTGTGCGATAAAAAACATCAAAGAGTGTTGCCCAGCCCGACTGCAGGGCAATCGCAACAAAAGGCAGGCCTAGAAGAAGACCGAGAAAAACCGCGAGCCACACCAGGCCATGCCGACTGGTGACCGGCACCGAGAAGGCTACTACCGCAGACTGCGCCTTCGGCCTAATGACCAGCATGCCCACCAAGGCACAGACAAGAATAACCAGCCATTGCGCGGCGGCCCCCTGCATTAGAAGGGCGGCAGAGGCGGCAGCCACCATCACCCCCGCGCGCAGGGCATCGGTGCAGATCGACCGGCCCATTCCCCAGACCGCCTGGGCCACTATCGCGACCACAACGATCTTGAGTCCAAGCAGAAGACCGTTGGGCAGCATATTGCCAAACACGGACAGGCCCAAAGCAGCACTAATCATGATCACTGCCGAGGGCAGCGTAAATCCAATCCACGCAGCCAATGCGCCAGCATAACCCGCACGAGAGAGACCCAAGGCCATTCCCATCTGGCTGCTTGCGGGGCCGGGAAGGAACTGGCAGACGGCAACGAGCTCTGTAAAGGTGGCATCGCTTAGCCAGCCACGGCGACCCACAAACTCCTGGCGAAAAAAAGCAAGGTGAGCAACCGGACCACCAAATGCGGTAAGCCCGAGACGAAGAAAAATCCAGAATAGCTGTAGCGGAGTAGACACCTCTGTATTCTAGGGGGAATCGCTGAGGGTCATCGCATTCTCAACCGTCGCTATTGCACTAGCTTGGGGTGGCCCACGATTAAAGGCGGG
>JBMSYB010000011.1:0-47843 GCA_049426285.1 Burkholderiaceae bacterium | reverse complement strand
ATCGACGAGATCGACAAGATCTCCCGCAAGTCAGACAACCCATCGATCACCCGTGACGTCTCGGGCGAGGGCGTGCAGCAGGCGCTATTAAAGTTGATCGAGGGCACGGTGGCATCGGTTCCGCCGCAGGGCGGCCGCAAGCATCCCAACCAAGACTTTGTGCAGATTGACACCACCAATATTCTGTTTATTTGCGGGGGCGCGTTCGACGGGCTTGATAAAGTAATCCGCGACCGCACCGAGAAGACCTCTATTGGATTCGGCGCAGAGGTGCGGTCTCCCAGTGACCGCAAGCTTAGCGAGGTTTTTCGGGACGCCGAGCCCGAAGACCTGATCAAGTTTGGTCTTATTCCTGAGCTGGTCGGGCGCCTTCCGGTAGTGGCCACCCTTGATGAGCTCGACGAGCCCGCACTCATTGAGATTCTCACCGGCCCTAAGAATGCGCTGGTAAAGCAGTACCAGCAGCTCTTTCATATGGAAGGGGTCGAGCTTGAGATTCGGCCAGCAGCCCTGGCAGCAATTGCCCAAAAGGCTATCAAGCGGCGTACCGGGGCGCGGGGACTGCGCTCCATTTTGGAGCAGGCCCTGCTCGACACCATGTATGAACTCCCCGGCCAAAAGAACGTTTCAAAGGTGGTGGTCGAAGAAAACACCATCTTTGATGACGCGAAGCCGCTGCTTCTCTACGGTGAATCCCCCAAAGTTGCCGGTAGTAAGCGCAGTTAAGGCTTGTTTTTTGCCAGAGGGGCCCCATCTGGGCTTTATAAATGCCTCTCAACGTCGATCTAGCTATCCAAAGGTAGCCCTTTTATGTCCAAACCCGAACTTCTCGCCCACGAACCCATAGACCTGCCCATGCTCCCTCTGCGGGACGTGGTGGTCTTCCCGCACATGGTTATCCCGCTTTTTGTCGGGCGGCCCAAGTCGATACGGGCGATGGAAAAGGCCATGGAGTCGGGCAGCCATGTGCTGCTAGCGGCCCAGAAGTCGCCCACCCAAGACGAACCCGGTGCCCCTGATATCTATGCCATCGGCTGCCTGGCAAGTATTCTGCAGATGCTCAAGCTGCCCGATGGCACGGTAAAGGTGCTGGTTGAAGGCGTGCAGCGGGCGGAGCTTATCGATATGCACGAGGCTGAAGACCATCTGCGGGTGGTCTGTCGCCCCATTGCGCCCGAGCAGCAACAGGGCCCGGAGGTAGAGGCCCTAAGGCGCACGATCCTTACCCAGTTCGACCAGTTTGTAAAGCTGAACAAAAAGATTCCGGCAGAGATTCTTAATAGCCTCGTAAGCATGGAAGAGCCTGGCCGCTTGGCAGACACCATTGCTGCCCATCTGCCCATGAAACTCGAAGAAAAGCAGGCGGTGCTCGAAGTATTGCCTGTTGCCGAGCGGCTGGAAAAGCTTCTGGCCCAGATCGAAACCGAGCTCGATATTCTGCAGGTCGAAAAGCGCATCCGTGGCCGTGTCAAGCGCCAGATGGAAAAGAGCCAGCGCGAGTACTACCTCAACGAGCAGGTCAAGGCCATTCAAAAAGAACTCGGTGAGGGCGAAGACAACGAACTCGACGAGATCGACAAGAAAATCAAGGCCGCTCGTATGCCCAAAGAGGCCCGTGACAAGGCCCAGACCGAGCTTAAAAAGCTGCGCATGATGTCACCCATGTCGGCCGAAGCCACCGTGGTGCGTAACTATGTAGACGCCCTGGTGGGTCTGCCCTGGCGCAAAAAGAGCAAGGTCAATGGCGACCTCGCCGCAGCCGAACAGGTGCTCGAAGAAGAGCACTTTGGCTTGGAAAAGGTAAAAGAGCGCATCCTCGAGTATCTGGCCGTACAGCAGCGGGTCGATAAGGTAAAGGCCCCCATCCTCTGCCTGGTGGGCCCCCCGGGTGTGGGTAAGACGTCCTTGGGGCAGTCTATCGCGCGGGCCACCAATCGCAAGTTTGTGCGTATGGCCTTGGGCGGCGTGCGCGATGAGTCTGAGATTCGCGGCCATCGCCGTACCTATATTGGCTCCATGCCCGGAAAGATTCTTACCAGCCTCACCAAGGTGGGCGTGCGTAACCCGCTCTTCCTGCTCGACGAAGTCGACAAGATGGGCATGGATTTTCGCGGCGACCCCGCCAGTGCCCTGCTCGAGGTGCTTGACCCTGAGCAGAACAACACCTTTACCGACCACTATGTGGAAGTGGAGTACGACTTATCCGATGTCATGTTTGTGGCAACGGCCAACTCGCTCAATATTCCGCCTGCACTACTTGACCGTATGGAGGTAATCCGTCTGTCGGGCTACACCGAAGACGAGAAGGTGAATATCGCGCAGCGTTATCTCTTGCCCAAGCAGATCAAGCATACGGGCTTAAAGCCAAGCGAAATTGCTGTGGCCGAAGACGCCATCCGCGAGATCATTCGCTCCTATACCCGCGAGGCCGGCGTGCGGGCACTTGAGCGCGAACTCTCCAAGATCTGCCGCAAGGTAACCCGCAAGGTCTTGGGCAAGAAAGACGCACAGACGGTGGCAGTTTCTGCAGAGAACATTGAAGACTTCCTGGGGGTAAAGAAATTTACTTTTGGCGTGGCCGAAAAGGAAGACCAGGTAGGCGAGGTCACCGGTCTGGCATGGACAGAGGTCGGTGGAGAACTGCTCACCATCGAGGCGGCTGTTATGCCCGGCAAGGGCAATATTATTCGCACCGGGTCGCTCGGTGATGTCATGAAAGAATCAGTAGAGGCCGCCCGTTCGGTGGTGCGCAGCCGGGCCCGTAAGCTCGGTATTCGTGAAGAACACTTCGAGAAGCGCGACCTGCATATCCATGCCCCCGAAGGCGCAACCCCTAAAGATGGTCCCAGTGCTGGTATTGCGATGACGACAGCCATGGTCTCTGCTATGACCGGTATTCCGGTGCGTGCCGATGTGGCCATGACCGGAGAGATCACGCTTCGAGGTGAGGTCTTGCAGATTGGTGGCTTGAAAGAAAAGCTTCTGGCGGCCCATCGCGGTGGCATCAAAAAGGTGCTCATTCCTGAGCAGAATGTGCGCGACCTTGCGGAGATTCCCGCTAACGTGAAAAACTCTCTGGAGATCATTCCGGTGCGCTGGATCGATCGGGTACTCGAACTCGCACTCGCTCAGACACCAACGCCTCTAGCCGATGAAGACACCCCGTCGGCAGCGGTTCCGGGGCAGCCTGCTGTAGACCTGCCTGCGGGTACGCCTGAGGCTGTCAAACACTAGGTAGTTACCCTTTTTATGCGGCATGTGGTAGGCGATTCGTATGCCTGAGAGGTCCTTATTGCTTGACCCATAGGGGATGATGCAGTCTAATTCCGGGCTGGGGATTCTCTTATAAAAACCACATTACAAGGACATGACGCCGTGAATAAAACAGACATGATCGAACATATTGCCAAGCAGGCAGACATCTCCAAAGCAGCCGCGGGCCGGGCATTAGATGCGTTTCTTACCGGTGTTCGCGGGACCCTAAAAAAAGGTGGCGCTGTTACCCTCGTGGGCTTTGGAACCTTTGCAGTGTCTAAGCGCGCTGCCCGCGCTGGTCGCAATCCTCGCACGGGTGAGGCCATAAAAATCAAGGCTGCTAAGCTTCCGAAGTTTCGTCCCGGCAAGGCCCTGAAAGACGCATTAAACTAGAGGGCTGAACAAAGATGGGTGCTTAGCTCAGCTGGTAGAGCGGCGCCCTTACAAGGCGTAGGTCGGGAGTTCGAACCTCTCAGCACCCACCACCATCTTTTGCAGGTTGTTTCTCCCAACAGTTCTGTTTGAGGCCTCTTGGTGTGCGGCGAAGAGAGGGCTGTGTGGGCGTTGTATAATTCTGTATTGTCAGCGCGGAGCGGTAGTTCAGTCGGTTAGAATACCGGCCTGTCACGCCGGGGGTCGCGGGTTCGAGTCCCGTCCGCTCCGCCATTTTCTCCCCCCTTCCTGGTTTGCCTTCGCAGCTCTTCTGATCCAGACCGTACGCTATGCTCGATACCATTCGCCGCCACCGGCGCATCATGCAGGTCGTTCTCCTGATTTTTATCGTGCCCTCGTTTGTGATTGTTGGGGCCTGGGACCTTGTCTCACCGCAGTCCGGGGCTTCCACCCTGGCTGTCGTTGATGGTCGTGAGATCACCACGCCCGAATGGCAGGAAACCCATCGGCGGTCGGTGGAGGCCATGGTCTCCCAGTTCTCTGGGCAGGTGCCATTCTCGGCCTTCGACACGCCGGCGAGTCGGGTAGAGTCTCTCGATGAACTCGTTGGCCGAGAGGTTACATTAGCGGCGGCGCGCAAGGCAGGGCTCACAATTCCCGACGCCCAGATTGCCACCATGATCGCCCAGGTGCCGCAGTTTCAGACCGATGGCCGTTTCGATCTGGAACTCGCCAAGCAGTTTCTTGCCGCGCGCGGTCTCACCTCTGCGGCGTTTGAGGCGGGCCTGCGGTCCGACCTTCTCACCGAAAAGTATCCCAGTGCTATTGGCCAGACAGAGATCGTTCCGCGCCGTCTGGCCAGACGCCTGTCCCAGTCGGAGACCGAACTGCGCGAGATCTGGGTCGTGCGGGTTTCTGCCCAGGCGCAGCTTGCCAATGCCCAGCCTTCTGACGACGAGATAAAGAGCTACTTCGAGGCGCGCCAGGCCGACTACCGCACCGAAGAACGGGTAGACCTCTCCCTGCTCATTCTTGCGAAGCCTGACAGTGAACAGGCGGAGACATTCTCGAATCTGGTCTACGAGCAGAGTGACTCCCTGCAGCCCGCCGCGCAACGTCTGGGGCTGTCGGTGGTTTCTTTTGCAGGGGTTACTCGGTCTGGGCCCTATAACGTGGCGGGCATGGCCTCTGGCAGCCCAGAGGCTGCCCTAGTGCTGAACCATGGGCCCCTGCGTCAGGCGGTCTTCTCGCCCGATGTGCTCACCGATGGCAGAAACACCGAGGCCATTGAGGTACGGCCCGGGCTCATGGTGAGTGCGCGGGTAGACAAGCACTATCCCAGCGAGCCTTTGTCGCTCGCCCAGGTAACGCCGCAGATACGGGCGGAGCTGGCCCGGGTGAAATCAGCGCAACTGGCGCGCGACCAGGCCGACCAGCGGGCAACTCAGATGCAGCAGGCCTTGTCGATGTCGGCAGAGCTTGCGGCGCAGCGCACCAGTCTAGGGGCCATGGGGCTCAAACGGCTAGACATCTCGCGAGACAATCTCGAGGGTCTCATCAAAGTGCTAGACCTCACTAACCCTAATAGCCAGCGAGATGTCGCACGGCAGGTATTCTCAGCGGGCCTCACCCGGTTGAAGCCCTCGGTAATCGACCTGGGCCCTGGCGAAGGAAGCCTAGCGTTTGTCTGGACCACCACCAGTATTGCGGCCGAAGACGCTCCCCGCATTCGTGCAAGGCTCGGAGAACTTTTTACGGGTATGGAGCGGGTTTCCGCAGAGACCTCTTGGACCAACTGGCTGAGAGAACAAGAGAAACGGTTTAAGGTGGAGCGTTACCCCGAAAAGCTCGCAGCAACCGAGTCATAGTCCTTGGGCTGAAATCCCGAGAGCTCCAGCAGCCTTCCTTGCGCCACGCCTGGATAGTTTTTTAACAATGACCGCTGGTAGCTAGGGTCGTAGTGCTGCACCAAGAGCGCTTCTACCAGCGTTTGCCACTGCCGATTGTCAATCAGCGCGCACCAGGTGTCGCAGACGGCATGGCCATGCATGGGTATAAGTTTTTGAATCTGCGCCTTCAGGGCCTCTGGCGATTTAAAGAAATGCTGGTATTCCTCGCACAGTAGCTCCACGCGGTCTTCTAGCGAGAGCGCCAGTGAGACACAGGGGCTTGCCCGCATGCCCAGAATGAGGGCCTCAGGCAGCTGTACCTGGCCGATTTTGCGGCTCTCCGATTCCACATACACGGGCCTGTCGGTGGCATAGCTCTGTAGTGCCTGCAGGAGTAACGATTCGAAATACTTCTGGCTGGGCTGCGGCGCATCGGGATGAAACCCAAGCAGGGAGCCTTTATGCAGAGCCAGGGCCTCAAGATCAAGCACCTGGTGCCCCTGCCGCGCAAGCGCCGACAAAAACCTGGTCTTACCCGAACCGGTGACGCCGCAGACGACGACAAACCGAACTGCCGCCACACGCGCGCGGATGGCACTGATTACCTCGCGCCGATAGGCGCGATAGCCTCCTTCTAGCAAAGCGACACGCCACCCAATCTTGGCAAAGATCGTGGCCATGGCACCACTGCGATTACCCCCCCGCCAGCAATAGACCAGGGGCAGCCAGTCCCGCGGCTTATCTGCCAGGGTATCAGTGAGATGCTGGGCGATGTTGCGCGCCACCAGGGCCGCACCGCGGCGCTTAGCCCGAAAGGCATCTTCTTTGTACAGGGTGCCGATTTCTGCCCGTTCTTCGGTATCAAGCACGGGCAGATTGATTGCGCTGGGAATATGGTCTTCTGCGAACTCTGGTGGGGTACGCGTGTCAATAATCGTATCGAAGGCAGAGACAGAGCGCAGAACCTCCTGGGCGCTTACAATGCGGGGATACTGAGACAAAACATTCATGAAAGTATTTAACCTAGAGTGCGACTGCGGCCATCGGTTTGAGGGATGGTTTGGCTCGCTGGCGGCCTGCGACGCCCAGCAGGAGCAGGGTCTTTTGCAGTGCCCGTTCTGCGAAAGCCCCACGGTACGCCGTATGCCTACGGCGCCGCATGTGGCCTTGGGGCTGCAGATGGCGCCTGCGCAGCAGGCTCATGTTGACGCTGATGCGCCCGCCAAGCCCGCGGTGGCAAGCAGCCTTACCCAGGAGCAGATCGCCCTGCGGTCTAAGATTATTGCCATGGCCCAGAGCCTGGCCGAGAAGGCCGACTATGTGGGAAAAGACTTTCCCGAAGAGGCTCGCCGTATGCATTACCAAGAGGTGCCCGAGCGGCCTATTGTTGGCGAGGCCACGGCCCAGGAGGCCAGTGCCCTGCTCGAAGAGGGCATTGCCGTGGTGCCTCTGCCCTTGTCTGCCGCGCGAAAAAAAGACCGCCTGCAGTAGGCCCAAGCTCTGTATTCTATTTTGGAATCGAATACCCGTAGAGACGGGCCTTAGCCTTCTCGTCGGTAATGGGCTTGCGCAAGTCAGCGAAAAGCGCGCTGCCCTTTTGTACCGCTGGCCGCTCGGCAATCTTGTTAAACCAGCGCAGCACGTTGGGGTATTGATCGAGTGCCACGCCATGGTTATTGTGCGAGGCCACCCAGGGCCAGCAGGCCATGTCAGCAATGGTGTACTGGCCGGCGGCGACATAGCCCGTTTTCTCCAGCGCCTTATCGAGCACCCCGTAGAGCCGATGGGCTTCTTTGGTGTAACGGTCGATGGCATATTGAATTGACTCGGGCGCGTAGAGCCGAAAGTGATGCGCCTGCCCCAGCATAGGGCCCAGGCCGCCCATTTGAAACATCAGCCACTGCAATACATCGTAGCGCTCGCGGTCGGTCTTGGGCAGGAACTTTCCGGTCTTGCCTGCCAGGTAGATCATGATGGCGCCAGACTCAAATAGAGAGATCGGCTTGCCATCGGGCCCTTCTGAATCGACGAGCGCAGGAATTTTATTGTTCGGGCTAATCTTAAGAAAGTCAGGCGCAAACTGGTCGCCCGCGCCGATGTCAATGGGTACGGCCTTGTAGGGCAGCTTGAGTTCCTCAAGCAGAATTGAAATTTTCTTGCCGTTGGGCGTGGGCCAGGTGTACAGGGTGATCATGGGATTGCTCCGAGAAGAAATACGCGTTGAGAGGTCTGGGCAGTGTCAAGCCATACAGGCGATAGTGTAGGAAAGTTTTGGTCAAAGAGCTTCTGGCAGGCGGGCCCCTCGTGGCCTATTTCCACCACCAGAAGGCCCTCTGGGGCAAGCCACTGCCGATAGTCGTGCAGAATTCGGGCGACGAGGTTCATGCCGTCGTTCCCCCCCGCCAGGGCCAGCGCGGGCTCATGACAGAACTCTGCAGGCAGCCTGTCCATAGAGTCTTGGTTAACATAAGGAGGGTTGCTAAGGATAAGGTCGAAGGGGCCTTCCTCTTGTTCTTGTAAGAGCGCACCGGGTAGCGCCGAAAAAAGGTCGCCCTGGTAAAGCCGTACCCGGTTGGTTAGGTCATAGTCGGCCAGGTTCTCCGCGGCCAGCGAGAGCGCCTCAGGGCTAAGGTCGGTGGCCACAATCCTGGCCTCTGGCCAGGCCTGGGCGGCAAGAATGCTCAGGCTTGCCGAGCCCGTACAGAGCTCAAGAATCCGCAGCGGCCCATCGCTGGGCGCCATTCCTGGAAACCCCTCCCCGGTGAGAAACTCCGCCAGGTAAGAACGCGGAATGAGGGCCCGTGCATCTGCACGAAACCGGTAGCCACAGAGCCAGGCCTCGCCCACAAGGTAGGCCGTGGGCTGGTGCTCCAGTATCCGGGCGCAGACCAGGTTCCAGAGCATCTCTCGTTCAGAGGGCAGCAGCCGCGCGCTGAGCAACGCGTCGGGCGTGTCGGGCGCAAGCCGCAGCGCCGCGGTAATGAGCCATCGCGCCTCATCCAGGGCGTTATCGGTACCCTGCCCGTAGGCCACCTTGTGGCGCTCACACTCGGTGGCGGTAAATCGTATCCAGTCGCGGACGCTCAGGAGATTCTGCTGGGCCTCGGCCCCTAGGCTAGAAAGCGGCTGGGAGTCTCGCGGGGCGCTCACACAGCGGCCTGTCCGTGGGGTACGGCAGGCAGGTCGACCAGCAGTCGGGTGATTGCCGCACGGTACACCTGGTGCAGGGGGCGCAGGTCTTTGAGCGCAATCTGTTCATTGATCTGGTGAATCGTGGCATTGGGCGGGCCGCATTCAATTACCTCTCGGCAGTGCTTGGCAATAAACCGGCCATCGGAGGTGCCGCCGGTGGTCGATAGCTGAGGGCGAATGCCACAGGTTTCTTCGATTGCTGCCGTCATGACATCGCAGAGGGTGCCGGCCGGCGTAAGGTACGGGTCTCCGCCGAGGTTCCAGTCGATGGAAAAGTCCAGGCCATGCCGGGTGAGAACCGACTCGAGCCTTCGGCGTAGCGACTCTGGGCTAGAGACGGTGGCAAACCGAAAATTAAACTGAGCGGTCAACTGACCAGGAATGACATTGCTAGCCCCCGTGCCCGCATGTAAATTGGACACCTGCCATGTGGTGGGCGGGAAGTAGGCATTGCCATCGTCCCAACGAATTGCCGCAAGCTCTGCCAGGGCGGGGGCAAAGCGATGAATCGGGTTTTCTGCCAGGTGGGGATAGGCCACATGGCCCTGACGACCCCGCAGCGTGAGGCTGCCCGACAAGGAGCCCCGCCGGCCGTTTTTAATCATGTCGCCCATGGTGTTGACCGAGGTAGGCTCGCCCACGATGCAGTAGTTAAGCGGCTCTCCCCGATGGGCGAGCTCACGAACTACCTGTACCGTGCCGTTTATCGCGGGGCCCTCCTCATCGGAGGTGAGCAAAAAAGCAAGCCGGCCATGAAAGACCGGGTGCGCCGCAAGGAAGGCTTCGGTGGCCGTGACAAAGGCCGCCAGCGAAGACTTCATATCAGAGGCGCCGCGGCCATAGAGACGGTCGTTTTCAATAACGGCACCAAACGGGTCGTGTAGCCAGGCCTCGCGCGGGCCGGTAGGCACGACATCGGTGTGGCCTGCCAAGACCAGCGTGGGGCCGGGTCTGCCCCCTTCTCGCACGGCCCAGAGGTTGGTCACTTCGCCGAATGTGAGAAGCTCGGTGCGAAACCCTAGTGGGCTTAGCCTGTCGCTAATGAGCCCGCAGCAGCCTGCATCGTTGGGGGTGACCGAGGCCGAGCGAATAAGCGCCTGGGCCAGGGCCAGTGTGGCATCGTTCGCTGCGTCGGCTGAAGAAACCTGCGATGGCATCATGAGGAAACGGGGGCGGCCTTCGTATGGGGACTACCAACGGCACTGCTATCGACCGCGCCAGTCTCGGCCGCGCCAGTCTCTACCGTACCATTCTCAAAAAGACCAGCATACAGCGCATCCGAGAATCCTACCGCGATCTGGTCTTCCCAGAGTACTACTGGCCGCTTGATCACCAGGGGTAATTCGAGCATGAGTTCGACTGCCGAGCCCTGGTCTACCACCGCGCGCCGTCGCTCCTCGGGCAGCAACCGCCAGGTCTTTCCGCGCCGATTGAGCAGGCTGTCAAATGGAATATGCTTGAGCCAGGCAAGCAGCACCGCGCGGCTGGGGGGCGCTGTTTTCAGGTCGACGAAGATATAGGCTAGCCCATGGTCTTTGAGCCATCGCCGCGCGCCGCGCACCTGGTCGCACTGGGAGATACCAAATACCTGGATCATGGGGCCGGGAGGAGGCTTAGCCTTAGGCCTGCCTGAGCAGTTCGTTGATGCTGGTCTTGGCCCGGGTCTGGGCATCGACCCGTTTCACAATCACCGCGCATGCCAGACTGTACCGACCGTCTGCCGACGGTAGGCTTCCTGGGACCACTACACTTCCGGCAGGAACCCGTCCATAGGACACCTCGCCTGTCTCACGGTCGAAGATCTTGGTGGACTGGCCGATAAACACCCCCATCGAGAGCACGCTGTTTTCTTCGACGATGACGCCCTCGACCACCTCGGAGCGGGCGCCGATAAAACAGTTGTCTTCGATGATGGTGGGATTGGCCTGCAGGGGCTCAAGCACCCCGCCAATGCCAACGCCCCCTGAGAGGTGCACGTTCTTGCCAATCTGCGCGCAGGAACCCACCGTGGCCCAGGTGTCTACCATGGTGCCCGAGTCGACATAGGCACCAATGTTGACGTAAGAGGGCATGAGCACCACGTTCTTGGCAATGAAGGCCCCCTTGCGCGCCACGGCCGGTGGCACCACGCGAACGCCCATGTCGGCCAAGGCCTGAGCCGACAGCCCTGCAAACTTGGTGGCCACCTTGTCGTAATACTGAAGCTCGCCACCCGACACGGGCTGGTTGTCAGAGAGCCGAAAGCTTAAAAGCACCGCCTTCTTGATCCACTGATGTACCTGCCACTGGCCCTCGATTTTTTCAGCCACGCGCAGGCTGCCGGTATCGAGGCCTTCGAGTACGGTGGTTACCGCCTGGCGTATCTCGTTGGACGCCGACTGAGGCGACAGGCTGGTGCGCGCCTCCCAGGCCTGGTCGATCACAGAAGCTAGGGGATGGTTGTTCATAAGCGTTCTCGTCTGAAGAAAAAGTTATCGGGCCCGCATTGGCTGGCCCGGGCTGCCACTGGCAGGAACCACCACGGAGGGGCTGGGGTTCCACTGGGGAGATCGGTGCTCGGCCACGACATTGGTGAAGATGCCCCCACGGACATACCACTGCGCCGTAAGCCGCATAAACCGTGGGCTGGTGGCGGCCACCATGTCAGACAAAATTTTATTGGTGACTGCCTCGTGAAAGGCGCCGGTGTTGCGGTACGACCAGGTGTAGAGCTTGAGCGCCTTGAGCTCCAGATTCCTCTGGTCAGGAACATAGTCGAGCACCAGCGTGGCAAAGTCGGGCTGGCCGGTAAGGGGACACAGGCAGGTGAACTCGGGAATCTCGATATGTACCCAGTAGTCGCGTTCCGGTGCGGGATTGGGGAAGGTTTCGAGTTCGGTGCTGGGCTGGCTGGGCATTAAGAAGGATCCGTGGGCAGAAAGACATCGGGAGTTTAGGCTGTTTGGCGCCATGAACTAGAGAGATGAGAGACGAAGGCTGGTAAATGCCAGACGATGCGCTGTTTTGCCATCAAAATCTCCGTAGATTCGCGGTGCTATTATAGCGCAGCCCCTTTTCTAGCCGTCCTGCGGCCCTATTCATGCGCCTAACTCAAGTCCGACTCTCTGGGTTTAAGTCTTTTGTCGACCCCACCGTGCTGCAGCTCTCACGCCAGCGGGTGGGCATTGTTGGGCCCAATGGCTGCGGCAAGTCTAATGTGATTGATGCCGTGCGCTGGGTGCTTGGCGAGTCGAAGGCCTCTGAACTGCGCGGCGAGTCGATGCATGATGTCATCTTCAACGGATCAGGCTCGCGTAAGGCCGCAGGCCGGGCCAGTGTTGAGCTTATTTTTGATAACTCCGCGGGTCGCTTGGGCGGACCCTGGGGTCGGTTTGCCGAGTTGTCCGTAAAGCGCACCCTGTCGCGCGATGGCCAGTCGGTATACGCGATTAATGGCCAGTCGGTGCGCCGCAAAGACGTCCATGATGTCTTTCTGGGAACAGGCCTGGGGCCCCGTGCCTATGCGATTATCGGCCAGGGCATGATCTCCCGGGTGATTGAGTCGCGCCCCGAGGAGCTGCGGGTCTTTCTCGAAGAGGCCGCTGGTGTCTCCAAATACCGCGAGCGCCGCAAGGAGACCGAGCACCGTCTTTCCGATGCCCGCGAGAACCTCTCCCGCGTCGAAGACATTCGGCTCGAACTCGCCCAGCGTATCGATCTGCTCTCCGACCAGGCCAAGGTGGCGGAGCGGTTTCAAGAACTCTCCGAGGCGCGGCGCAACAGTCAGGGCCTGCTTCTTGCCGTGCGTCGGGCCGAGCTGTTATCGGCCCAGCAGCGACACCAGAAAGAGCGCGCCGAGGCCGAAACCCGTCTCGAGCAGGTACTCGCGGCGCAGCGCAGTGCCGAGACCGAAAGGGAGCATGCACTGCAGGCCCTGGAGGCAGAACAGGCCACGATGCAGTCGGTGCAGGCCGGGCTCTTTCAGACCAATACCGATATTGCCCGTCAAGAGGCCGAAGACCGCGCCCATAGCCAGAATCGCGACCGTGCCACCGCAGCCCAGACGGCCGCAGACGAGGGGCTCACCCAGCTCGAACGTGAGCGTATCGCGCTGCAGTCCGAGCAGGACAGCCTAGCCAAGGCGCTGCGCGAGAACGAGCAGCAGCTTGCCGCCCAGCTCGCCCAGCGCGACCAGGCGCAGGGCGCGATTCGCCCGCTAGAGGCCGAGCTTGAAGAGATTGCCCTACAGAACACCGAGTCGCGGGCATTGCTGGCGGCCAGTGAGGCCGAGATTCGTAGCCTACAGTCTCGGCTGCAGGAGGCCTTGGGCCAGGAGAACCGGCTCAAGGCCCGGCTGGCAGAGATGCGGTCACAGGCCACGCAACTGGAAAAACTAGACCCCTCTGCCCTTAGTCAGATTCAGCAGCAACGGGCCGAGGCACTGCGCCTGGCTGAAATGGCCGGGGCCGACCACCGTTCCTTTCTTGAGCAGGTCTCCAGCCGTGAGCCTCAGCTGCTGAAAGACCGTGCCCAGGCGAGTGACCGGGCCCGCGAGGCCGATCGCCTTGAGGCCGAGCATGCCGCCCAGACTGACTGGCTCAGTAAGGCGCAGGCAAAAGACCAGCTTGTGCCCTGGATTGCCGCGCAGGGCCTTTCTGACCACTCCCGTCTCTGGCAGACCCTGCGGGTGGCCCCGGGATTCCAACGGGCGGTGGAGTCGGTTCTTTTAGAGCGGATGGGTTCTCTGGGCCTAGACAATCTGGTGGCAACCGTAGGCGACTTTTCTGAACTGCCGCCGGCGCGTATGGTCTTTTTTGATACCACCGTTTCGCCCCCGGCCGCCGCGCCAGGATCCGATGCATTAGCGGGCAAGATCCAAGGCGACAGCCCAGCGGCGGTCATGGCCCGTCGCTGGCTTTCCGGATTTCGCACGGCCACCGGCTTACAGGCTGCCCTGCGCGCCCGTCAGGAGCTTGCCGAGGGCGAGTTCTGGGTCACGCCCGAGGGCCACTGGGTAGGGCGTTACGAGACCCGTTTCTACGCTGCCGATCAGGAAACCGCCGGCCTGCTCGAGCACCGAGACGCCGTCGAAGACCTGGATAAGCGCTCGCGGGCGGCCCGACTGGTGGCCCAAGAGGCCCAGTCGGCGCTTGCACGCAGCGAAGAGTCTCTGGCCGGTCTGCGGCGTCAGATGGCCTCGGCCCGAGACACTGAGACCAAGGCCCGGCAGCGGCTGCATGAACTGGAACTCTCGGTGGTGCGCCTGCAGGAAAAGGCTGAGCGCCTGCGGGCAAAGGAGCAGGAATTTGCCCTGGCCCAGCGCGGCGTCGAAGAGGAACTCACCCAGCTCGCCTCCCGCCAGAGTCTCTTTCAGGAGCAGCTGTCTGCGGCCCAGGCCGCAATTGAAGAGGTGCGGTCTCAGTCGCAGCAGAGCCAGCAACGGCTTGAGTCGACCCAGTCTCGTCTGACCCAGGCTCGGCAAAACCTAGCCCAGCGCGACCACAGCCTTCAGGAGATGCGCCTGCAGGATCGTACCCTGCAGGAGCGGCGCGCCCGTCTCGAGATGACGCTCTCGGGTCAGGCCCAGCGCCGCCAGGAGCTTACCGATCGCGTTGCCCAGGCCCAGGCCGAGATCGACCAGGCCCAGCAGGCCTTGGCGGCGAGCCCTCTGCAGCGGCTTCTGGCCGATCGCCTGCAGCGTGAGGCCGCGCTCACCGATGCCCGAAACGCGGTGGAGTCCTGTCAGGAGCATCTGCGCGAAAAAGACGAGGCCCGACAGCGTGCCGTGCGAGAGGCCGAGCCGCTGCGCGCCAGGCTCAGTCACCTGGAGGCTGCGGTGGCCGGGGCCGAGGCGGCGCTTGCCCAGCTGATGCAGCAGGTCGAAGAGTCTGGCCTGGCGGTCGATAGCCTCATAGCCCAGTGGCCAGAGGGCAGGCCACCGGCAGAGACTGCTAAGCCAGCAGTCCTGCAGGCAGAGATCAACCGCCTGCAGCGCGATATCGAGGCACTCGGGCCGGTGAACCTGGCGGCCCTGTCTGAGCTCGAGCAGGCCCGCGAGCGCCTCGGTTTTCTAGAGTCCCAGGTGCAAGACCTGTCTGAGGCGGTCAGCACCCTTGAGGATGCGATCCGCAAAATCGACCGCGAAAGCAGGGCGCTCTTACAGTCCACCTACGATACGGTCAATGAAAACTTCGGCCGACTCTTTCCCACGCTCTTTGGCGGCGGTGAGGCCCGGCTGGTACTCACGGGCGATGAGATTCTCGATAGTGGTGTGCAGGTTATGGCCCAGCCGCCTGGAAAGAAGAACACCACCATCCATCTGCTCTCTGGCGGGGAGAAGGCCCTCACCGCAACAGCACTGGTCTTTGCCTTATTCCAGTTGAACCCGGCCCCGTTCTGTCTGCTCGATGAGGTCGATGCGCCCTTGGATGACCCCAATACCGAGCGGCTCTGCACGCTTATTCGCCAGATGTCCGCGCAGACCCAGTTTATATTCATCACCCACAACAAGATCTCCATGGAACTCGCCGAGCATCTGGTGGGGGTCACCATGCAGGAGCAGGGCGTTTCGCGACTGGTTGCCGTTGACCTCGATATGGCAGGAAGCCTGGTGCGAGACGCCGCCTAGACCATGGGGGAAGAATGGCTCTCTTCCCTTGGTGCCAGTCTGTTGTTTCTTGGGCTGGGTCTGCTGGCCACGGTTGCCTCCTATAACTTTTATGAGGCCCGCAAGGCAGGCCTGCCGCTGCGGTTTCCCAGACTCTGGCCGGCCCGGCAGACTGACTCAGAGAACGAGGACACCCCAGCTACCGGCCCCCACGACCGCTGGCCGCAGCAGGACGAGGTATCAGCCTCGTTTGCAGCATCCGATGCTGCGGGCGCGCCGACCCCAGACGGTGACCAGCCAGCGCCCGAGTCTGCAGCCGAACCCGACCACGATGCGGCACACCCGGGGTCATGGGGAGCGGTGTCTGACGAGCCCTTGGACCCCCGCTATGAAATGATTTTGCAGTTCACCGGTGAGGCCCCGCTGCCAGACGACCTGCGGCCTACCCTGCAGCGGTTCAACCATGTCCAGACCAAGCCGGTACGTGCCTACTGTGACCCGCATAAGGGCATGGTACAGCTGGGCATGGCACTGGCCACGCGGTCGGGTTTTGCCAGCCTCATTGAGATCGAGGCCTTTTCAGAGCAGGCCGAGCAGCGGCTTGCGGCCCATGGGCTAAGGCGCCTGGGACCTCGGCCGGATGCGGCAGCCAGCATGACCCAGGCCCGACAGGTAGACACGCTGCTCTCGCAGCTCGATGGGCAGATCTGCTTTCACCTCAAGGCAAGCCGCATGCCCGAATGGGCCGATGTGGATCGGGTGATGCAGGAACTGGGCCTGGTCGTGCGCGGCAATGGCCAGTATTCCCGGCAAGGTTCTGACGGCCGCCATTGGTATTCCATCATGCCGGCAGACCAGGGGCTGTTTCTTAGCTTTCTGCTCGACCTGCCCCGGGTGGTTACACCGGCCGCGGTGCTTGGCCGAATGGTCGAGGAGGCCCAGGCCGTGGGCCAGGCCTTTGAGGCCGAACTGGTTGATGACCGTGGCATACCCTTGTCGGCCCCCGCCATCGCCATGATGCAGTCGCAGGTGATTGCGCGTGCCGATCAGCTGCGGGCCGCAGGCCTGGTGCCGGGCGCGCCGCTTACCTGCAGGCTCTTCCCTTGAGCCAAGACCAGGATCGCATTCGGGCCCTGCAGGCGGAGATCGCCCGCCACCAGAGGCTCTATCACGGCGAGGACGCGCCGGAGATTACCGATGCCCAATACGATGCCTTAGTGGCCGAGCTTACAGCGCTGCAAGGCTCTGCGGAGTTTACTGATCCGGTGATCAATAAAGTGGGCTTTGCGCCCCGGCGAGAGTTCACCACCGTGACCCATCGTCAGCCCATGCTGTCCTTGAATAACGGCTTTGACCGGGCGTCGGTCGATCAGTTTGTGGCGCGACTCGATCAGCAGCTTGGGCTAGGCGGACGGCTTTCGCAGGAGCCGGCATTCTCGGCGGACCTAAAGTTTGACGGCCTAGCCATCAGCCTTGTCTACGAGTCAGGCCAGCTGGTTCAGGCGGCCACGCGGGGCGATGGCTCGGTGGGCGAGGAGGTCACTGCCAATATCCGCACGATCGCTCAGATTCCGCAACGCATCCGAGGGGCCTTCGGCTCGGTGACACGGCTCGAGGTGCGCGGCGAGGTCTATATGGCCACGGCAGACTTCACTGCGCTGAATGCCCGGCAGGCTGCAGCCGGCCTGAAGACCTTTGCCAATCCCCGAAACGCGGCGGCGGGCAGTCTGCGTCAGCTTGACTCCCGGATTACGGCGGCAAGGCCTCTGCGGTTTTTTTCTTATGGTGTTGCCGAGCCTCCGACCTCCTGGCAGAGCCTGGTCTCCTATTCCGAACAGATGCAGGCCTTAGCCGAGCTGGGCTTTCCGGTCTGTGACCGGCGGCTTGCCCATGCCAGCCTGGCCCAGGTCTGGGCGTTTGTGGACCAGGCAGAGCGCGACCGGCATAGCCTGGCATTTGAAATCGATGGGGTGGTGATAAAGCTTGAGTCGCTTGTCCATCAGGCACAGGCGGGCTTTGTCTCGCGCGCCCCTCGGTTTGCCCTGGCCTATAAATTCGCCGCAGAAGAGGCCAGTACGCGGCTGCTTGGTATCGATGTGCAGGTGGGCCGTACCGGCGTGCTTACCCCTGTGGCCAGGCTGGCGCCTGTGCGCGTGGGTGGGGTGGTGGTCACCAATGC
The DNA here is from genome assembly GCA_049426285.1 of Burkholderiaceae bacterium. Classification (GTDB taxonomy): domain Bacteria; phylum Pseudomonadota; class Gammaproteobacteria; order Burkholderiales; family Burkholderiaceae_A; genus Hahnella. The sequence continues at coordinate 30,349 of JBMSYB010000011.1, read as the reverse complement.
CACCCTGCACAATGAAGACGAGGTACACCGCAAAGATCTGCGGGTGGGCGATACGGTCTGGGTGCGCCGGGCCGGCGATGTGATTCCCGAGGTCTTGGGCCCCATTCTCGCCCTGCGACCGGCAGAGACCCGTGCCTGGGAGATGCCCCTGCGCTGCCCGGTCTGTCAGGGCCCGGTGCTGCGTGTGCAGGATGAGGCTGCCGTCCGGTGCACTGCGGGGCTTTCGTGCCGGGCTCAGCTGATCCAGGCCCTGTTGCACTTCTGTCAGCGCAAGGCACTGGATATCGAGGGCCTGGGCGACAAGCTTGCTGAGCAGCTGATAGATAACGGGCTGGTGCTGCGGCTCTCCGATGTCTTCCGACTCTCCAAGGCATCACTGGCGGCGCTGCCCCGAATGGCAGAGAAGTCCGCCCAGAACCTGCTCGATCAGATTACCGCAGCACGTACCACGAGCCTCTCGCGGCTGGTCTTTGGCCTGGGAATCCGCCACGTGGGAGAGCGTACCGCCCGCGACCTGGCGCTGCATTTTCAGTCGCTGGAGGCGATCGCCAATGCCAGCCTCGAGGACCTGATGCAGGCCCCCGATGTCGGGCCAGTGGTGGCCGCCTCCATTCGCGACTTCTTTGGCAACCCAGCACAGCGGGCCGAGGCCATGGAGATCGCCGGCCTCATGCAGATTGCCCGGCTCGATGACCGCCCGGCTGTCGCCCCGCAGGCAAGCAGCCAGGCGCTGCCCCTCGTGGGCAAGACGGTGGTGCTGACCGGAACCCTATCCAGCATGACCCGCGACCAGGCCTCGGCCCAGATCTATGCCCTTGGGGGGCAGCTGGGCCAGTCGGTCTCCAAGAAGACGAGCCTGGTAGTCGCCGGCGAGAGCGCGGGGTCAAAACTCGAGAAGGCCCAGAGCCTGGGGGTTACAGTCTGGGATGAAGAGGCCTTTCTGGCCTGCATCGCGGCTGCCGCAGCTTCTGCCGCAGGGCCTGCAGCAACCGATCCCGCTGGGACTACGACGCATCCCGTGGCCAATACGGCCACCTCCCCCGACACCATGTCAACCAACCCTGCTTTAACCACCCCTCAGCAAGCGAGTCTGTTATGAACACGAGCGTTTCAACCCCGGCATCTGCCGAAACCACCAGCCCACCGGTGCGCAAGGCGGTCTTTCCCGTGGCGGGCCTCGGCACCCGGTTTCTGCCCGCCACCAAGGCAAGCCCCAAAGAAATGCTCCCGGTGGTGGACAAGCCGCTTATTCAGTACGCCGTGGAAGAGGCGGCTGCCGCTGGCATTACCGAAATGATCTTTATCACCGGGCGGTCGAAACGGGCCATTGAAGACCACTTTGACAAGGCCTACGAGCTTGAGGCTGAGCTGCAGGCCAAGCAGAAGACCGCGCTGCTTGAGCTGGTCCGCAGCGTGGCTCCGCCAAGCATTAACTGCATCTATATTCGTCAGCCCGAGGCCCTGGGCCTGGGGCATGCGGTTCTCTGCGCCCGTCCGGCAGTGGGCAGTGAGCCCTTTGCCGTGCTGCTAGCCGATGACCTGATGGATGCCGGCGAGCAGGGCGTTTCGGTGATGGCCCAGATGGTGGAGGTCTATCGCCACCACCGAGCCAGCATCGTGGCCGTGCAAGACGTACCACGGGAAGAAACCTCGCGCTATGGCATTGTGCAGAGCAGCCCCTGGGGCCAGCGTACCGAACGTATTACCCAGATTGTGGAAAAGCCTGCGGCCGATAAGGCCCCCTCCACCCTTGCGGTGGTGGGCCGCTACCTGCTGACACCGCGTATCTTCGATATTCTGGCGGCCCAGGGGGCAGGGGCGGGAGGCGAGATACAGCTTACCGATGGCATTGAAAAGCTGCTGCACGACGAGCCTGTGCTTGCCTATCGGTTTGAAGGAACACGGTTTGACTGTGGGTCAAAGCAAGGGTATCTGCAGGCAACTGTTACGCTGGCAAGCCGACATCCCGAGGAAGGTGCAGAGTTTGAAGCCTGGCTGCTAGGTCATATCGCCCAGCTCCAAAAGGGACGGTAAGCCGTACAAAGCTTATGCGGCCTGCCGCTCGGTGGGGCTGAGCACCTTCAGCAATGCCGATTCTAGGGATACCTGCACCCGCTCCCGGTCAAGGTCGGGGCCACGAATGAGAAACACGTCTTCTGCACGTTCGCCCAGGGTGGTAACCCGTGCGGTGTGAATCTCAACATGGTGGCGGTTAAGGCAGTGGGCAATGCTATAGAGCAGCCCTGCACGATCGGCAGCGGTGATCGACAGAATAAAAAACTGACCCCGCGCATCGGGCTGCAGCTCAATGGTGGGCGGCATTGGAAAGTGCTTGGACTGGCGCGACTGGCGTCCTCGCGGGCCGGGCTCGGCAAGAGGCCGCTGGGCTGAGAGGTGCTCGGTGAGCCCCGCTTCTATGAGGCTTACCATCTCGCGGGCATGGCCCGCAAAGCTATGGTGGTCGACCATAAAGACATCAAGCACATAGCCCTCTTGGGTGGTGTGCAGTCGGGCATCAAGAACGGGTAGCGCCTGAGTGTCGAAGTAGGCCGTGATCTGGGCGAAGAGGCCCTCGGTATCCTTGAGATAAATGCCCACCTGCAGGCCCTCCCCATCGGGCGCCATGCGGGCAAAGACAATGGGGCTGTCCGCCTCGTTATCGCCGGCAATGTGCCGGGCATGCCAGGCAATCTCTTCGGCAGACTGCCGCATAAAGTAGCTGGCGTCGAGCGTCTTCCACAGGGTTCGGGCCTGTGCGATAGACCGGCCGTGCAGCTGCAGCAGCCGTTCGGCCTCGGCCTGTTTTAGGTGCCGCGCATGTTCTGCCCCAGCACTCGGTTCGGCCGCACCGCTGCCCTTGGACTGCAGCAGCCCCAGGGTCTTGCGAAAGAGCTCTTCCAGCAGCTTGGCCTTCCAGGCATTCCAGACCTTGGGGCTTGTACCACGCACGTCTGCCACAGTTAGCAGATAGAGCGCCTTGAGCCGGTCGGCGGTCTGCACCTTCTGGGCAAATGCGGAAATCACCACGGGGTCGGCGAGGTCTTGCTTCTGGGCCACGCTCGACATCGTAAGGTGTTCCTGGACGAGAAAAGACAGGAGCGCCTGGGTGTCGGCATCAAGCCCGAAGTCGCGACAAAAGACCTCCACCTCATGGACGCCTAGCTCGGAATGGTCGCCCCCGCGGCCTTTGGCAATATCGTGAAAGAGCGCTGCAAGGTAGAGCTTCCATGGTGCAGCGGTCTCTGCCATGAGCTCGGTGAGCAGCGGAAACTCATGGGCATGCTCGGTCATGGTGAACCGGCGCAGGTTTCGAATGACCTGCAGGATATGTTGGTCCACGGTGTAGACGTGGAACAGGTCGTGCTGCATCTGCCCCACGATGCGCCGAAACACCGGCAGCATGCGGCCCAAAACGCCCAGATTGTTCATGATCCGCAGGGCATGGACAATGCCGCGCGGCTCTTGAAATATCTTGATTAACAGAGCCTTGTGGGCGGGGTCTTGCCGGTAGTTCTGGTCTATCGCGTCGCGGTGGTTCCAGAGGGCCCGCAGGGTACGGGCTGTCATTCCCCGCCGGCTGGAGGCCTGCTGCATTATCAAAAACGCCTCGAGCATGGCCGTGGGCCGGCGGGCAAATACCTGCTCATGCCGGATGTCGAGCAGTCCGCGTAGCTCTTGGAAGTCTTCGTTTAACGGCCGGGCCTCAGCGCTCGGGTTCTGATGCCCACCCGCCTTGCCCGGTGCCGAGAAAATCGGGTCGAGGTCTGCCAGAAGAATAGAGGTCACCTGCGAGACCAGCTTTGCTGCGCGGTAGTAGCGCTGCATCAGCACCTCGCTGGCGCGACGACCGGCACGCGGGCCAATGCCGAGTCGCTCTGCCATGCGGTTTTGCAGGTCGAAGACCAGACGGTCTTCGCGGCGTCCGGCCAGCAGGTGCAGGTGGGCTCGAAAAGTCTGCAGCACCGACTGGTGCAGTGCCAGCTGCCGGGCCTCTTTGCTGGTGAGAAGGCCCCTTTCTACCAGGCCCGGCCAGCGGCCATCTAGGCCAGCCGCCAGGGCAACCCAGCGAATCACCTGCAGGTCGCGCAGCCCCCCAGGGCTTTCTTTTACATTGGGCTCAAGGGCATAGGGCGAGTCTTGGTAGCGGTGGTGCCTCTGCTGCAGCTCGAGCAGTTTTCCTTGAATGAATCCGAACCGATCGATACGCGCGTGCCATGCCTGCTGCAGCCGCGCAATAAGGTCTGACGGCCCGGCCAGCATACGGGCCTCGAGCAGCGCCGTGGCAATCGTGAGGTCGTTCTGGGCTAGTGCGATCGACTCTTGCAGGGTTCGCACGCTGTGCCCGGCATCTAAGCCCACATCCCAAAGGCTGGTCACAAACGCCGAGAGCGAAGCCTCGATATCGGCGATGGGGGTGTCGTCGGGCAGCAGGATAAGCAGGTCGATATCGGAAAAAGGTGAGAGCTCCCCGCGGCCATAGCCGCCTACGGCCAGCAGCGCGGCCTTTTGAAGGGGCTGGGCAGACCAGAGCTGCAGCACGCATCGGTCGATATCGCGGCACAGGCCCCGCAGGAGCACTGGTGGTGGGCGACGGTCGAGCCAGCCTTGGGCGTTGGCGGCGCGGGCAGCCTGCACCGCCTGCCGCACCTTGCCCGCGAGGTCGGCATTCGTGGCTGGTTGCGCGGGTAACGCCAGGCTATCCGACGCGTGCCTCGGCTGCCCCATGCAGGCGCGACCAGTCGGGGCTGGCCTCAGAGACTGTAAGCACCTCAAAGCCAGAGGGGGTTACGAGTATGGTGTGCTCCCACTGGGCCGAGAGGCTGTGGTCTTTGGTGACGATGGTCCAGCCATCGGCAAGCTCGCGAATCTCAGGCCGCCCGGCATTGATCATCGGCTCAATAGTGAAGGTCATGCCTGCCGATAGCTTGAGCCCTGTTCCGGGCCGGCCATAATGCAGCACCTGCGGCTCTTCGTGAAACACCTTGCCAATACCATGGCCGCAGAACTCGCGCACTACCGAGAAGCCATTGGCCTCGGCATGCTTTTGAATGGCATGGCCAATATCGCCAAGGGTCTTGCCCGGTGCCACCTGTTCGATTCCCTGCCAGAGGCACTGGTGGGTTACCTCGCAGAGGCGCCGCGCGGCCACCGAAGGCGGGCCCACGCAGAACATACGGCTTGTGTCCCCGTGGTAGCCGTCTTTAATCACGGTGATGTCGATGTTGACAATATCGCCCGACTTAAGAACCTTAGCCCCCGGCACGCCGTGGCACACCTGATGGTTGACTGAGGTACAGATCGACTTGGGGTAGGGCGAATAGCCCGGCGGGCAGTAGTTAAGTGGCGCCGGAATAGAGCCCTGGACATTAACCATGTAGTCGTGGCAGAGCCTGTCGAGCGCCTCGGTGCTGACCCCGGGCTGCACAAAAGGGGTAATGTAATCAAGCACCTCGGATGCCAGCCGGCCAGCAACGCGCATGCCGGCGATGTCCTGCTCTGATTTGATTGAAACGGCCATAAGTGCTTATAATTATACGTTTTTTTAACTTTGGTTTAAATCATCCCCGTCGCGCGCAAGGGTGTTCTGTTGTAGGGCGTCTGTTCTAAGCCCCGTTCAGAACCGTGCGCGATGTAGTGAGAACCAACCCTTGCCACTTCCTGTCGGAGAAATACATGACTGTTGCAGCCTCAGTATCTATGCGTGAAATGCTGGAAGCCGGAGTGCACTTTGGACACCAAACCCGGTTCTGGAATCCCAAAATGGCCCCCTACATTTTCGGCCATCGCAACAAGATCCACATTATTAACCTTGAGTCCACCGTGGCAAACATGCACGATGCCTTAAAGTTCGTGCGCCAGTTGTCGTCGCGCCGTGGCTCGGTACTTTTTGTTGGCACCAAGCGCGCCTCGCGCGAGATCATTCACGAAGAAGCCACCCGTGCGGGAATGCCGTATGTCGATCAGCGTTGGCTCGGTGGCATGCTTACCAACTTCAAAACCGTGAAGGCCTCTATTAAGCGCCTTAAAGACATGGAGGCCACCGAGGCCGAAGGCGGTCTTGAGCGCATGTCCAAAAAAGAGGCCCTGTCCTTTAGCCGCGAGCTCGACAAGCTGAACAAGGCCTTGGGCGGCATTAAGGACATGACGGGCCTCCCCGATGCCATCTTCATCGTCGACGTTGGCTATCACAAGATTGCGGTGCAAGAGGCCAACAAGCTCAATATCCCGGTAGTGGCCGTGGTCGATACCAATCATTCCCCCGAGGGCATCGACTATGTCATTCCGGGTAACGACGATGCCAGCCGCGCGGTGCGCCTCTACGCCCGCGCCGTGGCAGACGCCATTATCCAGGGCCGCGGCGAGGCGATGTCCGATCTTGTGCAGGCAGTGCAAGAGGGTGAAGACTTTGTCGAGGTCGAGGAGCAGGCGGCAGCCTCGTAAACGCAACCGCCCCGGTCCTGAGGGCCTGCCTGGTTTTTCGGCAGGCGCATCGTTTCAGAATTTTTTTCAAGAAAGAATGTAAGCGTATGGCAGAGATTAGTGCGGCAATGGTGAAGGCGCTTCGTGAGAAGACCGATGCGCCCATGATGGAATGCAAGAAGGCGCTCTCCGAGGCATCGGGCGATATGGACAAGGCCGAAGAGATTCTGCGGGTTCGGCTGGGCTCTAAGGCCACCAAGGCGGCAAGCCGCGTGGCTGCCGAGGGCGTGGTGGCAATTGCCACCAAGGGGTCGATGGCCGCCATTATCGAGGTGAACTGCGAGACCGACTTTGTGGCCAAGAACGACGACTTTCTCGGCTTTGCCGCAGACCTTGCCCGTATCGTGATGGACGATGCCTCAGTTGACTCGGTCGACGCGCTCTCAGGCAAGTCGCTGCAGGGTGGCACGGTTGATTCTGTGCGAACCGCTCTGGTGGGCAAGATTGGCGAAAACATCTCCGTGCGCCGGTTCTCCCGCCATCAGGCCAAGGGCCGGTTCTTCTCCTATATCCATGGGGGCGCCAAGATTGGTGTGCTGCTCGATCTGGTGGGCGGCGATGAGCAGCTGGGCCGCGATCTGGCCATGCATATTGCCGCCAGCAAGCCCCGGGCGCTTGATGCCTCGGGGGTTGATCAGGCCCTCATCGACACCGAACGCCGGGTGGCCACTGAGAAGGCTGCCGAGTCGGGTAAGCCCGCCGACATCGTGGCCAAAATGGTCGAGGGTACGGTGCAGAAGTTTTTAAAAGAGGTCACGCTCCTGGGCCAGGTCTTTGTTAAGGCAGAAGATGGCAAGCAGACCATCGAGCAGCTGCTCAAGCAAAAGCAGGCCTCGATCGCCAGCTTTGCCTTGTATGTCGTGGGCGAGGGCATCGAGAAGAAGGTTACCGACTTCGCGGCAGAGGTTGCCGCCCAGTCGGCCGCGGCCCGGGCTGCCTAAACCCAGACACCATGACCGAGACAACGGGTTATCGACGGGTTCTCTTAAAGCTCTCGGGTGAGGCTTTAATGGGTGATGACCCCTATGGCATCAATAAGGCCACTATCGATGCCATTGTTGCCGAGATCGCGCAGGTGGTGGCGCAGAAAACCGAGTTGGCCATTGTGATCGGCGGGGGCAACATCTTTCGTGGTGTGGCCCTAGGCGCTTCGGGCATGGACCGTGCCACGGCCGACTACATGGGCATGATCGCCACCGTCATGAATGCCCTGGCCCTGCAGGATGCCTTTCGCCAGTCGGGTATTGAGGCCCGGGTGCAGTCGGCGCTGCGAATCGATCAGGTGGTCGAGCCCTATATTCGGCCCAAGGCGATTCGTTACCTTGAGGAAGGCAAGGTGGTCATCTTTGCCGCCGGTACCGGAAACCCGTTTTTCACAACCGATACCGCGGCCGCCCTGCGCGGCGCCGAGGTCGGCGCCCAGGTGGTCATTAAGGCCACCAAAGTCGATGGCATTTATAACGCCGACCCGGTAAAAGACCCCTCGGCCATTCGGTACGATGCCATTAGCTTTGATGAGGCCATCATGAAAAACCTGCGAATCATGGACGCCACCGCCTTTGCCCTGTGTCGCGACCAGAGGCTTCCTATTCGTGTACTCAGCCTTTTCAAATCCGGTGCGCTTCTGGCCGCAGTGCGCGGCGCGCCCGAAGGCACGCTGGTACATGTCTAAGGCACCTGCAGAAAGACGACTGCCATGACCATCCAAGAAATTCGCGTCAGCACCGAACAAAAGATGACCAAAAGCCTCGATAACTTGAAGTCTGGGCTCTCTAAGGTGCGCACGGGCCGGGCCCACCCGGGGCTTCTTGAGCAGATCACCGTAGACTATTACGGCACGCCCACGCCGCTGTCGCAGGTGGCCAACCTTACGCTGGTCGACGCCCGCACCATCGGCGTGGCCCCTTGGGAAAAGAAGATGGTCGCTGTGGTCGAAAAGGCCATACGCGAGTCGGATCTTGGCTTAAATCCTGCAGGTTCGGGCGACCTGATTCGGGTGCCGATGCCGCCCCTTACCGAGGAGCGGCGTCGTGAACTCACCAAGGTGGTGAAGTCCGAGGGCGAAGACTGTAAGGTGGCGGTTCGCAATATTCGGCGCGATGCCAATGAGCAGCTCAAAAAAATGATGAAGGACAAGCTTATCTCCGAGGACGACGAGCGTCGCGCGCAGGAAGACACCCAGAAGCTCACCGACCGGTTTGTTGCTGAAATCGATAAGATCCTGGCCCAGAAAGAGGCCGAGATCATGACCGTCTAGCCCAAGGCACTGTTTACAGCGCGCCCGCCCATGCCCTATTCCTCAAGCCCTCTCCCGCCCAGTTCCACACTGCTGGTGCCCGAAGTTACCGCGACGCCGCGGCATATTGCCATCATCATGGATGGCAATGGTCGCTGGGCCTCAAAAAGGCGTCTTCCCCGTATGGCCGGACACGAGCGTGGTGTCGCCGCTCTGCGTGGCGCGGTCTCGGCCTGTGTGGCACGCGGTGTTCAGGCCCTCACCGTGTTTGCCTTTAGCTCTGAAAACTGGCGTCGGCCAGAAGAGGAAGTTAGCTTTCTGATGGGGCTGTTTCTGCGGGCCCTTAAACGCGAGGTGCGCGAGCTCGACTCCCACGGGGTGCAGCTGCGGGTAATCGGCGACCTGAGCGCATTCTCTGTCGCATTGCAGTCTGCCATTGCCAAGGCCACCGAGGCCACCCGGGCCAATACCGCGTTTGTACTTACCGTGGCAGTAAATTATGGCGGCCGCTGGGACATGCTGCAGGCCATGCGTAAGCTGCTCAATGCCCGGCCCGAGCTTGCCAAGGAAAATATGCCGATTTCCGAAGAGGCGCTTGCCCCCTACCTCTGCCTCTCCGACCTGCCCGAGCCTGACCTGTTCATTCGCACCGGGGGTGAGCAAAGGATCAGTAATTTTCTGCTCTGGCAGTCTGCCTACACAGAGTTCTATTTCACCGATCTCTTCTGGCCCGAGTTCGATGATAAGGCGTTAGACGCGGCGATTCTCAGCTACCAGCAGCGGGAGCGGCGGTTTGGCCGCACCTCGGGGCAGCTCGCGGCAGAGGTACAAGACGCGGCAGCAGCACCGCTCGTGCGCTAGCCGGGCCCTTGCATGGCCGTTCGGATTCTTACCGCACTGGCCCTGTTTGTCGTTCTCATACCAATTGCCCTCTGGGCCCCCATCTCGGTCTTTTCTTTTCTCGGCCTGCTTATCTTCGCGGGCGTTTTCTGGGAATGGTCCCGTCTGCTGCAGGTGGCATTCGGCCCGCGACTAGCAGCGCTAACGGCTCTGCTCGTGCTGGGTACGGCGCTGGTCTTCGACCCCTACCTTGATCCCCGTGGGCTTGGCATAGAGGTGCTGGGTGCCGCAAGCTTGCTCTGGCTACTGCTGCTGCCTTGGGTGCTCTGGCGCGGCAGGTCTCCGCGCGGCCTGCTGGCACTGGCCTTAGCCGGGCTGGCCTGTTTTGCTGCCTTCTGGGCGGTATGGCAGGCCCGCTATGAGGGGCTTGTCTTTCTCGTCACTGCGCTTTTGCTGGTCTGGCTCGCCGATACCGCCGCCTACTTTTCGGGAAGGGCCTTTGGCCGCCATCGCCTGGCGCCTTCTATTAGTCCTGGCAAGACCTGGGAGGGCGTCTGGGGTGCGGTGATTTTCAATGCCGTGGTCATGACCGCACTAGGCTTTTTCTTGTTTGAAAGCTGGTCGGCCCGCATGCTGCAGTATCTGGGCCTGATTCCCTTTCTGTTGGTCGTGCTCGTACTGACTGGCTATAGTGTGATGGGCGACCTGCACCAGTCACTGCTCAAGCGCCAGGCGGGGGTGAAAGACTCTGGCCGTCTGCTTCCCGGCCATGGGGGCCTCTTCGACCGGCTCGATGCCGTGCTGGTAGTAATGCCGCTGGCTGTTTTCTGTGAACTCTGGGCAGAATCACAGCTATGACTGCCCACTCCCTGCACCCCGCGCACTCCGCACACCCCGCGTTCCCCCCGAACCCCGCGCACCCAGCGCACCCCGTAAACGCCGCGCACTCCGCGAACCGCATTCGCAATGTCTGCCTGCTCGGTGCCACGGGCTCAATCGGCCAGAGCACGCTCGACCTGATCGCGGCCCATCCGCAGCGGTTTCGGCTTTATGCCGCAGCAGCCCATACCGATGTTGAGGGCATGCTGCGGGTCATTACCCAAGGCCGGCCTTCGCTGGTGGCCATGGCAAGCCCCGATGCCGCGCAGGCCTTGTCCGCGCGACTGGCCGCTCAGGGCATTGGCGGTGTCACCGTGTTGTCGGGACCCGATGGCCTCAACAGCCTTGCCTCGGCATCTGACACCGACATGGTGGTTGCGGGCATTGTAGGCATTGCCGGCCTGTCTTCGGTCTGGGCCGCGGCCAGGGCAGGCAAGACGATTCTTCTGGCGAACAAAGAGGCCGTGGTCTGTGCTGGCGAATTGTTGGTAAAGGTCTGTGCCGAGTCGGGTGCCACCATTCTGCCCATTGACAGCGAACACAATGCTATTTTCCAGTGCCTGGGCCTGCAGTATCGCTGCTTCACCAGGCCCCCCGAGGTGCGCCGCCTGCTGCTCACCGCCTCGGGCGGCCCGTTTCGTACCTGGTCTGTTCAGCAAATACGGGCGGCCACCGTGGCCCAGGCGATTAAGCATCCCAACTGGTCTATGGGCCAGAAGATTTCGGTGGACTCGGCCACCATGATGAATAAGGGCCTGGAATGGATCGAGGCCCACTGGCTCTTTGCAATGCCCATGGACCGCATACAGATTGTGGTCCATCCAGAAAGTATTATTCATTCCATGGTTGAATACTCTGACGGCTCCACTCTTGCCCAACTCGGTGCGCCCGATATGCGCACCCCCATTGCCCATGCCATGGCCTGGCCCGACCGCATGTCCGCACCAAGCCCAGCGCTTGACTGGGCCCAGCTATCTGCGCTGCACTTCGAGCAGCCCGATCCCGAACGGTTTCCGGCTATTGGCCTGGCGCGGCAGGCCATGCAGACTGGTGCCTGCGCCACGATCTGTCTGAACGCCGCCAACGAGGTTGCCGTGGCCGCCTTTCTCCAAGGCGCCATTGGCTTTGGGGCGATCACCGATGCCGTTGACGACAGCCTGCAGAAACTGGCCCCCCAAATGCCTGCACCCCAGTCGCTTGAGGATGTCATGGCCATCGACCATGAACTGCGACTGCGTCTTGCTACTGCCCTGGGCCTGCCAGCCGGCGTAGCCTCGGGACACGCGGGTGGTGCGGGTAGTGCGGGCGGTGAGGGTGGTGCGGGTGGTGCTGGTGGTGCAGGTGGCGCAGGTGGCTCGCGCAGCGCAGCTGGCGCGGTCAGCTCCGGCTGCTCGGTGACGCCCATTGGAGCTCAGTCATGATCACCAGCCTTCTGGCCTTTCTGGTTGCGGTTGGCCTACTTGTTTTTATCCACGAAATGGGCCACTACCTTGCTGCGCGGTCGGTGGGCGTTCATGTGCTGCGGTTCTCTGTGGGCTTTGGCAGGCCACTCTTTATGCGGCGCGATCGTCGGGGCTGCGAATGGGTGGTAGCCGCCATTCCCTTAGGCGGCTATGTCCGCATGCTCGACCGCAACGATCCCGACCCTGAACCGCCCGTGCGCGCCGCAGCCGCCGCAGGGCCTGTGGCGTCTCAGGTACCACACCTCCCGCAGGTTCCCGCAGGCGCGCAGTCATTCGACGAGAAGTCTCTAGCCGCACGGGCCTGGGTGGTGGTGGCTGGCCCTCTGGCCAACTTTGTATTTGCAGCGGCTGCCTATGCGGTTCTCGGACTCGTCGGCCGTATGGAGCCTCTACCAGTGCTGCACGCCCCTCCAGCCGACAGCATCGCGGCTGCCAGAGGCCTTGCCGCCGGGGACACGATCGTGTCGGCCAATGGCGCTGCGGTTCGGGGCTTTTCCGACCTGCGCTGGGAGCTTGCCCGGGCGGCCATCGGCCAGGGCCGGCCGGTGCTCGATCTCGAGGTGCAGTCGCCTGCCTCAGGTGGCTCGAGTGGCTCTGGCAGTGCCGTCACCCGCAGCCTGCAGATCGACCTCACCGCCAAGGCCCGCGAGCTACAGACCGATTCGCCCGATGCCCTGCTTGCTGCCGCAGGCATTTCTCCCGAGTCGCTGGCCGTGCGCCTGACCGCCATTCAGCCCGGCAGTGCGGCCGAAAGGGCAGGGCTGCAGCCTGACATGCTGGTGCTGGCGGTGGATGGCACAGCGGTACGGCATCCCCGCGACCTTCAGGCTCTGGTGCAGCAGAGCCAGGGCGCAGCCATAACGCTGGACATTGTGCAGACGCCTGTTGGTAATCCCTACGAAGAAATCCCTGGCAGCCGGCGTCAGCTGAGCCTCACCCCAGAGGCCTCTGCCGATGGTCGTCTGCGCCTGGGCGTGGGCATTGCACCCCTGCACGAGCTTACCCAGGTGCGCGAGGGCCTGGGCCAGGCCCTCTGGCGCGGCACGGTGCGCACCTACGAGGTGGCCGAACTCTCGTTGCAGGCGCTGGGCCGCATGGTGGTCGGCGACCTTTCCTGGCGGCAGATTAGCGGCCCGGTAGGCATTGCTGGCGTGGCAGGCCAGTCGGCCGAACTGGGGCTGATTGCCTTTATCGGGTTTCTGGCCCTGGTGAGCATTAGCATTGGTGTTCTGAACCTCTTGCCCATCCCCATGCTCGATGGCGGGCACCTCCTGTATTATCTCTACGAGTTTGTTCGTGGCCAGCCACTTCCGCTGGAGGTTCAGCAGGCGGGGCAGAAGCTTGGGCTGGTGCTCATTGCTATTCTCACCGGCTTTGCGCTGGTCAACGACGTCTCTCGTGTCTTCGGTTTTTAAGGTCCTCTGCATGCCCATTCCCTTCAGGCGCCTGGTTCCTCTTTCAAGCCTGCCAGCCCTGTGTATTGCCTTAAGCCTGCCGGCTTACGCACAGATCCAAATTCCCCAGCCGGCCGCTCCCGTGCAGCCTGGTGTCGCTCCCATCGATGGCGTGGTGATCGAAGATGTGCGGGTCGAAGGACTGCAGCGTATCGAGCCTGGAACGGTTTTTTCTTATCTTCCTATTCGCGTTAGCGATCGAGTCAATGCCCGTAGCATTGCTGAGTCGGTGCGCGCGCTCTTTGCCACTGGCTTTTTTCAGGACGTGCGCATTGCCCTCGATGGCAATGTGCTGGTTGTCACGGTAGAAGAAAGGCCTGCAATTGGTGCTGTCGAAATTACGGGCACTAAGGAGTTCGACCAGGAAACCCTCAAGCGGGCGCTTGCCGATTCGGGGCTTGCCGAGGCGCGCATCTTTGATAGGGCGCTGTTAGAGCGCGCCGAACAAGAACTCAAGCGACAGTACCTTGGCCGTGGCAAGTACGACGTGCAGATTCAGTCTACGGTCACCCCCTTACCGCGCAATCGGGTCGCAATCTCTATCGCGGTCGATGAAGGCGAGGATGCCCGCATTCGACAGATTCGAATCGTGGGGGCCAAGGCCTTTAAAGAAAAAGATCTGCTCTCCGAATTTCAGCTCTCCACCCCAACCTGGATGAGCTGGTATACCAAGTCAGACCAGTATTCTCGCCAGAAGCTTTCGGGAGATATTGAAACGCTGCGTTCCTACTATCTCAACCGTGGCTACCTTGAGTTTGTCATTGACTCCACGCAGGTGTCCTTGTCTGCCGATCGCAAAGATGTCTTCATTACCCTGGTGGTCAGCGAGGGAGAGCAGTTTCGGTTTGGCGAGGTCTCGCTTGGCGGCGACCTTCTCGGGCAAGACGAGGCGATTCGCAAGCTGGTTGCCATCAAGGCGGGAGACACCTTTTCTAATGAGCAGCTACAGGTCGCAGTCAAGGCCATTACCGATCGGCTTGGGGAACTTGGCTATGCCTTTGGTGTTGTGAATCCGATTCCCCGTATCGACCGTGAACGGCGGGTGGTTGACTTCGGCCTGCAGGTAGACCCGGGTCGCAGGGTGTATGTACGGCGCATCAATATCAGCGGTAATTCCAAAACCCGTGACGAGGTCATTCGACGGGAGATGCGCCAGTACGAGGCATCTTGGTACGACAGTGAACGCATTCGGCTCTCACGTAATCGCATCGACCGGCTGGGCTACTTTAAGCAGGTAGATATTGGCTCCGAGCCGGTAGCCGGTACGCCCGACCAGGTAGATGTCAATGTGCAGGTAGAAGAACGGCCCCTGGGCAGTCTTACCCTGGGCGTTGGATTTTCGAGTACGGAGAACCTGGTGCTCTCCGGCTCTATCACCCAGCAGAATTTTATGGGCTCGGGTACCAATGTCTCAGTCGAGGTGAACACCAGCAAGGTAAGCCAGGTCTTTGCCATCAGCCATATCGACCCCTACTGGACCGACGACGGCGTGAGCCGATCGCTCGATATTTATTCCCGAACCCTTAATGCCGACGAGCTCGACTCGCTAGGCAACTACCGTATTCGTTCCAATGGGGCGGGTGTGCGTTTTGGCATTCCTTATACCGAAGAAGATCGTATCTTTTTCGGGGTCTCGTATGACGATTCCAAGATTACAGAGACGGTTCCAGGGTCAAGGCCCGAGAATTTCACAGACGGCGACTCAGTGGTGCTTTCGGCTGGCTGGTCGCGTGACTCGCGTGACTCCACCCTCGCACCGACCTCGGGTGTGTATCAGTATGCCAATGCCGACTACGCCACGCCGGCGGGAAGCCTTGAGTACCTGCGGCTTACCTATGGCCATCAGCGGTTCACGCCCCTCACCCGAACCCTTACTCTGGCGCTCAACGCCGAGATTGGCGCGGGCATCGGGCTGTCGGGGAAAGACTATCCGCGCATTAAGAACTTCTATGTCGGCGGTATCGGCTCTGTGCGGGGCTTCTCAGCCAGTGCCATTGGAGAGAAGGTAAGACGCAACCAGAATGCGCCTGAGAATGACCTAATCTCTATCGGTGGCAGCCGAAAGCTGGTTCTCAATGCCGAGCTGCTCATGCCCCTTCCCGGTATGGCCCAAGACCGCACCATTCGGGTATTTACCTTCCTAGATGTAGGCAGTGCCTGGGGAGAGTCGCAGCGCATCTCGGCCGACGAGCTGCGCGCCTCTACTGGACTGGGGCTGAGCTGGTTCTCCCCGGTAGGGCCTCTCAAGCTTAGCTGGGCCAAGCCTTTGCGCACGCTGCCCGGCGATGATACCCAGACCATTCAGTTCCAGATTGGTACGGGATTCTAGTTTCTTAAAAACAGTGGACCTATGCATATGAACTTTTCTGTCTCTTTGTTGCCGCAACCGTCTCGGGGTCTTCGAGGCTTTTTTCGTCTTCCGGGCCTGCAGGGCCTTGGTTGCGTGAGAATCGGCGCGGCCCTTGCGCTTGGCCTTTTTATGGCATTACCCGCCTTTGCCAAGATTGGGTTTGTAAATACCGAGCGGGTGCTGCGTGAGTCCACGCCGGCAATTGCCGCCCAGAAGAAGCTCGAAGCCGAGTTCTCCAAGCGCGAGAAAGAACTTCAGGATGTTGCAAGCCGCATGCGTGGGCTGAGCGAACGGCTCGAGCGCGATGGCACCGTCATGGCAGAGTCTGAGCGCGTAAAACGTCAGCGTGAAATCACCGATATGGAGCGCGACCTGCAGCGCCGTCAGCGCGAGTTTCGCGAAGACTTAAACCAGCGTCGTAATGAAGAGCTCGCCGGAGTCGTCGAGATGGCCAATCGCGCGATTCGCCAGATTGCAGAGTCCGAGAAGTACGACATCATTTTTCAAGAGGCGGTCTTTGCCTCTCCGCGCATCGACATTACGGACAAGGTGATAAAGGCCTTGAATGAGCCCCGCCCCGCAGCGGCCAAGTAGTCTTACCGCAGCCGACCTGGTCGCCCACCTGGGCGGCCTTCTGCAGGGAGACCCTGGCTTTGCTGTTACCCGGTTTCAGCCGCTCGATAGCGCTGAGGCAACGGACGCCAGTTTTCTCGCCCACGACAAGTACCTGCCTTCGTTAGCGAAGACCCGCGCGGGCCTGGTCGTGCTGCCGCCCCGACTGCAGTCCGAAGGCCAGCGCTTCCGCGCTTGCATCGTGGCAGATCAGCCGTATCTGTATTTTGCCCAGGCCGCCCAGTATCTGTTGCAGCATGCCCGCAGTCAGACCGTGCTGGCTACCGAAGTACATGCCAGTGCCGTAGTCCATGCCTCTGCCCAGATTGGCAGCCGGGTGCGTATTGGCCCTCTGGCGGTTGTTGAAGAAGATGTCGTGGTTAGCGATGACACCGATATTGGTGCTGGGGTACTGGTGGGTAGGGCATCGCGTATCGGTACTGGCAGCCAGATCCATGCCGGTGTGCGCATTGGCCATGGCGTGCAGGTGGGCGCGCGTGCGGTGATTCATAGTGGCGCAGTTCTCGGCTCTGATGGATTCGGCTTTGCCCCTGCGCCCGATGGCGCATGGGTGAAGATTCCGCAGGTGGGCGGGGTATGGATAGGCGACGATGTGGAGATTGGTGCCAATACCGTGATTGATCGGGGTACCCTTTCCGACACCCGTATTGGCCATGGCGTAAAACTCGACAATCTAATACAGGTGGCCCACAACGTAGAAATTGGCGAGCACACGGCCGTTGCTGGCTGCGTGGGTATTGCAGGTAGTGCCCGCATCGGCCGGTTCTGCCAGATTGGGGGTGCTGCAGGTATTCTGGGCCATCTATCGATTGCTGATCATACGATCATCGGCCCGATGAGCCTGGTGATGTCTTCCATCGATACGCCCGGAAAGTACGTGGGCGTCTATCCGCTGCAGCCCGAGCGCGACTGGGAGAAGTCTGCGGTGATGCTACGGCGGCTTTATTCTTTCAGAGACAAACTGCGCTAATGTCAGAGACAATTTCATATTCACAAGAAGGCGTACTGCCCATGATGAACATTCAGCAGATCCTAGAGCTCCTGCCCCATCGCTATCCGTTTCTTTTGGTGGACCGGGTGCTAAGCCTCACTCCGGGCGAGAGGATTCATGCCCAGAAAAATGTCTCGATCAACGAGGAGTTCTTCAATGGCCACTTTCCCCATTTTCCAGTCATGCCAGGGGTACTGATTATCGAGGCCTTGGCCCAGGCGGCTGGCATTTTGTCTTTTAAGACCATGGAGGCCAAGCCCGACGACAAGTCGGTGATCTTTTTTGTCGGCATTGACAACGCCCGGTTTAAGCGGCCGGTGGTGCCAGGCGATGTGCTGTCGCTGCATGTCTCTATTGAGCGGCATATTCGGGGCATCTGGAAGTACAAGGCCCAGGCTATGGTGGACGACAACCTGGCGGCTGAGGCCGATCTTATGTGTGCCCTGCGTGATATAGGCCAGCAGGGGGCCTAGGGGTGCTCGTAACCCGCATTCATCCCACGGCGCTGGTGGATCCTTCGGCCCAGATTGACAGTTCTGTGGAAATCGGCCCGCATGCCATCGTGGGGCCGCATGTGCAGATCGGCCCGGGCTGCCGTCTGCATGCCTTTGCCCAGGTGCTGGGCCATACCCAGATGGGTAGCGGCAACACGGTGCACTCCCATGCGGTGGTCGGCGGGCCACCACAGGACAAAAAGTACAAAGGGGAGCCCACCCGGCTTGAGATCGGTAACGGCAACACCATTCGCGAGTGCTGCACGATTAACACCGGTACTGAACAAGACGGCGGCGTTACCCGCATTGGCAATGACAATTGGATCATGGCCTATGTGCATATCGCCCATGATTGTCAGGTGGGGTCACACACCATCATGGCCAATGCCACCCAACTGGCAGGCCATGTCACCGTGGGCGACTGGGCCATTCTCGGTGGCATTACAGGGGTACATCAGTTTGTGCGTGTGGGTACCCATGCCATGACCGGTGCGGGCACCACTTTGCTGCAAGACCTGCCGCCCTACGTAATGAGTTCGGGCAATCCCGCAGCGGCCCATGGTCTCAATACTGAGGGGCTGCGCAGGCGCGGGTTTTCGGCAGACACCTTGGGCCTTTTGAAGAAAGCTTATCGGCTGGTTTACAAGGCGGGGCTCGGCCTTTCCGAGGCAGCGGCCGAGGTTTCCCGTCTGGCCGAGGCCCAGGCCCAGACCCAGACCCAGACCGATACTGCCTCTGCCACGGCCCTGAAGGCCTTTGCTGAGTTTCTGGTGGCGCCTGGCCGGGGCATTGTTCGCTAGCCCATGAAGCGGCTTGCCGCGGTCACCGGCGAGGCCTCGGGCGACCTCATCGCCGCACAGGCCTTGGCACCGTTGGCGGCCCAGGGTGTGGCCCTGCAGGGTATTGGCGGGCCGGCGATGCAGGCGTTGGGCATGGACTGTTGGTTTGCCGCAGACCGACTTGCCGTGCGCGGCTATATCGAGGCCTTGTCGCGTCTGCCCGATATTCTCTCGGTGCGCAGGCAATTGCTGGCAAGACTGCGGCAGAGCCCCCCTGATGCCTTTCTGGGGGTGGATGCCCCAGACTTTAATCTGGGTGTTGCCCGACAGGTGAAGTCGCTGGGTGTGCCTACCGTGCATCTGGTAAGCCCCTCGGTATGGGCCTGGCGGCCGGAACGGGTGCATGGCATTGCCCAGGCCATCGACCATATGCTCTGCCTCTTTCCGTTTGAACCCGACTGCTACCGAGGTACGCGGGTGCATGCGGTGTTTGTAGGCCATCCCTTGGCAGACCTGGTGCCCCTGGTGCCAGACCCCGCTGCGGCGCGTGCAGCCCTGCAGGCGGCTGGCCTGCAGTTCTCGCAAGACCAGCCCATTTTGGCAGTGCTGCCCGGGTCGCGCCTGTCTGAGATCCGCGCGCTGGGGCCCGCCTTTCTGCGGGCGGCTATTGGGCTGCGCAGTGAATTCGCGGTGGTGATTCCTGCGGTATCGACACGGGTTGCCGCGGCCATCCGTGCGTTATCCCAGTGGCCTGCCGCCGCAGATGCCGGGGTACAGCTTATTGATCCATCGAACAGCAATAGAGGCGGGCCAACCTGGCCACGACCGGTCTCGCACCTGGTACTCGAGGCATGCCAGCTGGCCATTGTCGCCAGTGGTACTGCCACCCTTGAGGCCGCTATGTATCGGCGCCCGATGGTCATTGGCTATCGCATTCCGGCGATCAGCTACTGGTGGATGCGGCGCAAGGCTCTGGTACAGCATATTGGTCTGCCCAACCTGCTGCTGCGCGAGGCTGTGGTACCCGAGTTGATTCAAGAGGCCTGCACGGCTCAGGGTCTGGTGCAGGCGGTGCGCGAATGGACCGATGCGCCCGCCCATAGGCAGGAAGTCTCTGAACGGTTTGGTGCGCTTCACGAAAGCCTGCGTCAGGGCTGCGCAGGGCGGGTGACGGCGGTGCTGCAAGAGGTGCTGCAGCTATGCCCTTAGTATCGACTATGCCGCCCTGCCTTCCGGCCTATGGGGTTCTCATCGGCGTAGACGAAGCGGGCCGGGGACCCTGGGCTGGGCCCGTTTGTGCAGGCGCAGTGGTGCTTGGGCCCGACCACGGGATAGAGGGCTTAAATGATTCCAAGAGGCTGTCTGCGAAGCGCAGGCAGGCCCTTGCCCCCGAAATTGAACAGCGTGCCCGCGCCTGGGGTCTGGGCTGGGCCTCGGCCGAAGAGATTGATGCCAGCAATATTCTGCTGGCGACCTTTCAGGCCATGCAGCGGGCGGTAGTGCAATGCCTAGATAAGCTCGTCGTTCGTTTGTGGAGCGACGTGTTTATTCAGGTGGACGGTAGCCTGCTGCCCGCCCGCAGCCTGGGCGCGCAGCACTGGCCCTGGGCAACGGAGGCCGTGGTGGGCGGTGATGCCCAGGTGGCAGAGATCTCTGCAGCCTCTATTCTGGCCAAGGTGGCCCGCGATGCCGAAATGGCGCGCCTTGACGGTGTCTATCCGGGTTATGGTTTCGCCCAGCATGCTGGCTATGGCACCGCAGCCCATCAGGCCGCCTTAGACCGTTTGGGCCCGTGCCCCGTTCACCGCCGATCGTTTGCTCCCGTAGTCCGCTGTCTTTCTCGGCAGTTACCCTCCCGTGCCTAGAGGCATCTCGCGTTCCGATATCTACAGCGCCACATCCGATGCAGATCCGCAGCCCAGCCGCTAGTCCCATTCCTACGCCTATCCGCTCCCGTGATAACCCGCAGGTGAAGGCCTTGCGGGCCCTCATCAGCCAGCCCCGTGTCCGGCGCGAACGCAGGCAGTGCTGGGTCGAAGGTAGCCGGCTGGTCGAGGCCTTTCTTTCTCAGAAAAGCGTCGGCTGGCAGGCGCACCTCTTGGTTTGGGCGGCCACCGCGGGCAAGGAGACTCAAGGGCCCCAAGGGAACCAAGGACCCGATGCAACACAGGCGCGCCTTATCGTCCAGGCTCAGTCCGCCGGAGCCCAGGTGGTTGCCCTCGATGCTGCTATTTTTGCGTATCTGAGCGGGGTTGAGGCCCCCCAGGGTATTGGCCTGGTGGCCTCGCAGCCGGGGGAGGTGGGGCAGGCGGGGCAGGTGGATGAAGAACGATCCACAGGGACCGATATTTTGGTCTTGGACGGCCTACAAGACCCCGGCAACATGGGCAGCATGATCCGCACCGCGGCGGCGGCGGGGGTGGGCGAGGTACTGCTCACCGAAGGCAGCACCGAGGCCTTCTCGCCCAAGGCCCTGCGGGCCGGGGCCGGAGCGCAGTTCCTGCTGCCCGTGCGCGAGGGCCTTTCTTCCGAGTTGCTTGCCAAAGACCTCATCGCGCGGGGCTATACCGTTGCGCTCACGCTACCGCCGGGGGCTCCGGGGGTTGCGGATCTCTATTCGCCCGAAGTTGCCCAGCGTCTGAAGAGCTCCGCCCCTATTGCCTGGGTATTGGGCCAGGAAGGGCAGGGCGTCTCATCGGTATGGCAGGAGCTAGGTCAGAGCCTGCGCATCACCATTCGGCATGATCCGCAGGTGGAGTCGCTTAATGTCACGGCCGCGGCCGCCGTGGTGCTATTTGAGCGGCTTCGGTGCCGCCGATAGCAGCGGCGCACGGTTCTGAATCGTCGCCAAAATAGTGGTGGCGATCTCTTCGATCGACTTGGTGGTGGTGGAGAGCCAGCCAATGCCCTCGCGGCGCATCATGATCTCGGCAGCCGCCACTTCTGCGCGGCAGTTTTCCAGTGCCGCGTATTTGGAATTCGGCCGTCGTTCCTGGCGAATGTCCGACAGCCGCATGGGATCGATGGTCAGGCCAAAGCATTTGGCCTTGTAGGGCACCACCGGCTGGGGCAGATGGCCGCGGTCGAAGTCTTCCGGAATTAAGGGGTAGTTGGCTACCTTCAGCCCATACTGCATCGACAGATACAGGCTGGTGGGCGTCTTGCCGCTGCGCGACACACCCACCAGAATCACATCGGCCTCCGCCAGGTTGCGCGACGACTGGCCGTCGTCATGGGCTAGTGAAAAGTTAATGGCCTCAATACGGTTCTTGTACGACTGGCTGTCGGCCGTGTGGTGAAACCGGCCAATCGTGTGACTCGACTTCACCTGCAGCTCGCGTTCCAAGGGTTCCACAAAGGTCTGAAAAAGGTCCAGGTGTAGCGCCCGGGTGGTCTTAATCCGGGCTGATATCTCTGGGTTCACCAGCGTGAGAAAGACAATCGGCATGCGGCCATCGAGTTCCCCCTGATCATTAATCGCAGCCCGAGCATTGTTGGCCTTCTCGAGGTCGTCTACAAACGGCAGCCGCCGAATCTGAAACCGTAGCTGGTCAAACTGCGCCAGAATCGAAGAGCCGAAGGTCTCGGCAGTGATACCGGTGCCATCGGAGACAAAAAAAACGGTTCTACCGCTGGCAATAGGCTGACTGGCGTTGGGCTGAACGAACTGACTGGGCTGCATCGAAGGAACGGTCTTTTTACGATAACTATTGCCTGAGTATAAACCCGGTAAAATCGCTCGCTATCGCAAAGAATTCTCTCTTTCAAGGTGGTCTGCGCATGGGTTCCTCTGAAATACTACAAACAAGTCGGCTTGGTCTGAAGATGGTGGTGCCGTTCTCCGAACTGCGCATGACCGATGTCGATGCGGTAGGAGGCAAGAATGCCTCTTTAGGTGAAATGATTAGCCAGCTCTCTGATGCGGGGGTTCGCGTGCCCGGGGGCTTTGCCACCACGGCCCATGCCTTTCGCATCTTTCTTGCCCACAACGGGCTTGACGCCCGCATCGCCGCGCGGCTTGCGGGGCTCAATACCGACGATGTCCGCGCCTTGGCCGAGTGCGGGGCCGAGATTCGCCAATGGATTGTTGACACCCCGCTTCCGCACGCGCTCGAAGAAGAAATCCGGTCCCACTATGCGCAACTGGTGGGCGCCGAGGGCAGCGATGTCTCGTTGGCAGTGCGGTCGTCGGCCACGGCAGAAGACCTGCCCGATGCCTCCTTTGCTGGTCAGCAGGAAACCTACCTCAATGTGGTGGGCATCGATGATGTGCTTGAAAAAATCCGCCATGTCTTTGCCTCACTCTATAATGATCGCGCGATCAGTTATCGGGTGCACAAAGGCTTTACCCATGCCGAGGTGGCTCTGTCCGCAGGCATTCAGCGTATGGTGCGCTCCGACCTCGGAGCCGCGGGTGTCATGTTCACCATCGACACCGAGTCGGGCTTTAATCAGGTGGTCTTCATTACCAGCTCTTACGGCCTGGGCGAAACCGTGGTGCAGGGTGCAGTTAACCCCGATGAGTTCTATGTGCACAAGCCCATGCTCGCTGCTGGCAAGCTGGCCGTCATTCGTCGCCAGATCGGCAGTAAGCTTATTAAGATGGTCTTTGCCGATGACGAAGAACGCCGCACCTCGGGCCATGCGGTCAAGACTGTCGATGTTCCCATTGAGCTGCGCAACCGGTATTCGCTCAGCCAAGACCAGGTAAGCCAGCTGGCCCGCTATGCCGTAACTATCGAAAACCACTATGGCAGGCCCATGGATATCGAATGGGGTCTCGACGGTAAAGACGGTCAGCTGTTTATCCTGCAGGCCCGCCCCGAAACCGTAAAGTCACAGCAGTCGGCTTCCGACAGCCAACAGCGCTATGCCCTAAAGGGCCATGGCAGCGTGCTGGCTACCGGCCGTGCCATTGGTCAGAAGATTGGCTCTGGCCCCGTACGGGTGATCCACGACCCTTCCGAAATGGAACGGGTACAGGTGGGCGATATTCTCGTAACCGACATGACAGACCCCAATTGGGAGCCGGTAATGAAGCGGGCGGCCGCGATTGTTACCAATCGGGGAGGGCGCACCTGCCACGCGGCCATCATCGCCCGCGAACTGGGCATTCCTGCCGTGGTGGGCTGCGGCAATGCCACCGATCGCGTAAACGAAGGCAGCATGGTCACGGTCTCCTGCGCCGAAGGCGATACCGGTAATGTCTATGAGGGACTGCTCGAAACTGAAGTCACTACGGTACAGACCGGTACGTTGCCTAAGATTCCCGTAAAGATCATGATGAACGTGGGCAACCCGCAATTGGCCTTCGACTTTCAGTCTATCCCCAACGATGGGGTTGGGCTGGCCCGTCTGGAGTTCATTATTAACAACAATATTGGGGTCCATCCCAAGGCCATTCTCGACTATCCCCAGGTGGATGCCGAGTTAAAGAATGCTGTGGAACGCATTGCACGCGGCCATGCCTCGCCGCGTGACTTCTTTGTAGACAAGCTGGCCGAAGGCATTGCCACCATTGCCGCTGCCTTCTGGCCCAAGCCCGTAATCGTGCGTATGTCGGACTTCAAGAGCAACGAGTATCGCAAGCTTATTGGTGGCTCGCGCTATGAGCCCGAAGAAGAAAACCCCATGCTCGGCTTTCGTGGTGCCTCGCGCTACATTGCAGAAAGCTTTCGCGACTGTTTTGCCATGGAGGTGCAGGCGCTGCGGCGGGTGCGCGAAGACATGGGTCTTACCAATGTCGAGGTCATGGTGCCCTTTGTGCGCACCCTTAGCGAGGCCTCCTCGGTAAACCGCCTGCTTGCCGAGTCGGGCCTGTCCCGTGGCAGTGGTGCCGATGCTGCAGGGCAGGGTGGCATGCGCCTCATCATGATGTGCGAGCTGCCCTCCAATGCCCTGTTAGCCGAGGAGTTTCTCGAGTACTTCGATGGGTTTTCTATAGGGTCGAATGACCTTACCCAGCTTACCCTCGGGCTAGACCGCGACTCCGGTCTGGTGGCCGAAGGCTTTGATGAGCGCGATCCTGCGGTAAAGAAGATGCTGGCCCAGGCCATTGCCGCCTGTAACCGGGCGGGTAAGTATGTGGGCATCTGTGGCCAGGGCCCGTCAGACCATCCCGATTTGGCTGTTTGGCTCGTGGAGCAGGGCATTCAGTCCATCTCCCTGAACCCCGATACGGTGGTCGATACCTGGCAGAAGCTCGGTGGTTAATACACCGATGGTTAATGCGGCGCGTTATGAGTGTCAGGGTAAGCGCCGTTGTATTGGTGCCATAGACGCGGTAGCGCTATAAAAAAACCCCGCCATCGTTGATCGATAGTCGGGGTTTTTTGAGGGCCGCCGCACCGCAAAGCACGGCGAGGCCCGTTACAGCGCGGCGCGGCAGGCGTGTTGCGCTTACTGGACGCGCTTACTGGATCACCTTCACCAGTTCGCGCTTGCCACCCTTGTAGGTATAAAGCGTGAGGGTGCCGTTTTTAATATCGCCATTCGCGTCGAAGGCAATCTTGCCAATCGTGCCGTCGTACTCAATCTTGGCAAGCTCAGGCAGGTAGACCTTGGGGTCGGTAGAGTTGGCCTTCTTCATGGCCTCCACCATCACCATGGTGGCGTCATAAACGTAAGGCGCGTAGAGCTTGACCTCCATGCCCATTTCTTTTTGGAACCGGGCGGTGAAGTCTTTCATCTTCTGCTCGTAGGGGCCCACGACACCACCGGCCTCTGCACAGTAGATCACGCCATCGCCCGTGGCATCACCGGCCAGCTTGGGCAGCTCATTGGTACAGATACCATCGCCACCCATAAACTTAGCGTTAATGCCAAGCTGCTTCATCTGGCGCATCATGGGGCCGGCAACCGCGTCCATTCCACCAAAGAACACAATGTCAGGGGACTTGCCTTTGATCGCTGTAAGAATGGCCGCGAAGTCGGTGGCCTTGTCGGTGGTGTACTGGCGGTCTACAACGTTGCCACCTGCAGCCTTCACCCCTTTTTCAAACTCGTCGGCCACACCTTGCCCATAAGCGGTGCGGTCGTCAATAACGGCAATCGACTTGCCCTTGAGCTCTTCGATCGCAAACTTACCCAGGGTGCCCCCGAGCTGACCGTCGTTGGCCACCACGCGGAAGGCCGTTTTGTAGCCTTGCAGGGTGTACTTGGGATTGGTGGCCGAAGGCGAGATCTGGGGAATACCAGCCTGGTTGTAAATCGTGGATGCAGGAATGGTGGTGCCCGAATTGAGGTGGCCAATCACGCCTACTACCTTTGCGTCTACCAGTTTCTGTGCTACTGCCGTACCCTGTTTGGGATCTGCGGCATCGTCTTCCGAGATCAGTTCAAACTTCACCGGCTTGCCGCCAATGGTGATCTTTGCGGCGTTTAGGTCGGCAATGGCAAGCTTGGCACCGGCCTCGTTGTCTTTACCCAGGTGGGCAATGCCGCCGGTTAGGGGCCCGACGTGACCAATCTTTACAGTAGATTCGGCTTCTTTTTTTGAGCACCCAACCACAAACGCAGCCACGGCTACGGCGATGAGGGATTTCATGGGAACACCAGTCATGATTGACTCCAAAGAGATTAAGAGAGAGGTAACAACAGACCGTAAGTGTAAGCCCAATTTGACTTAGACAGAAACACTTTTTGCGTGATTACCCTGGACAAACCGTTTATTTTTGAAAAATATTTGCAGAATTTCACCGCATTCGGCCGCCAACACTCCCCCTCGAATCTGGGTCTGATGGTTCAAAGAGGTGATGCCATAGATATCGATCACACTGCCGGCCACACCGGTTTTGGGGTCGTGCGCCCCAAAGACGACTTCGTCCAGACGGGCATGCAAAATGGCGCCGGAGCACATCAGGCAGGGCTCTAAGGTAACAAACAGCCGACAGCCGGGCAGCCGGTAGTTTCCAAGAGACAGGGCGGCCGCACGCAGCGCCTGCACTTCGGCATGGGCTGTAGGGTCGTGGCTGGCAATCGGGCGGTTATAGCCCTCGGCGATTACGGTGTCGCCCTTGACCACGATCGCGCCCACGGGCACCTCTCCCAAGGCTGCGGCCTTTGCGGCCTGGGCGAGGGCCAGCCGCATAAAGCCCTCGTCGGTCATAGCAGGGTTCGCAGGCGCCAGGCCACAAAGAGCAGGGCAAGTACCTCTATGAACACCACCAGCTGCAATAGGCCAGTGGTCATGGCTGAATATCCACCGTGGTGCCCGCGGGTACCAGGTCGTAGAGGTCGATGATGTCCTGGCTACGCATGCGAATGCAGCCGATCGACCCAGGCTCGCCCATCTCTACCGTGGGCGGGCTGCCATGCAGATAGATGTAGCGACGCATGGTGTCCACCTTGCCCAGTCGGTTCACCCCGCGTTCGAGCCCACAGAGCCAGAGAATGCGGGTAAGGATCCAGTCTCGTTTGGGATGGGCCTGGGCCAACTCAGGGTTCCATATTTCTCCCGTGGGCCGGCGTCCGACAAACACCGTGTGCAGTGCCGCGCCCTGGCCAATCTTGGCGCGAATGTAGTGGCGGCCCACCGGGGTGCGAAAGCTGCCCTGGTCTTGGCCAATGCCGTTGCGCGAGCTTGATATATCCACGCTGAGACGCGGGGCCGCCTGGGCAATCTGGTCTGGGTTCCAGCGGTCTATTCCGTTCTCAGACGACAGGTTGTAGAGGTGCAGCCTCTGGGCCTGGATCGAGATTCGGATGTGACTGTCAGACATACCCTATTTTGCCTGCTTCACTACGTCGCGCAAGAGTCTTTGTTTCTCGCGCTGCCATTCCTTGGCCTTCTCGGTGGCCCGTTTGTCATGCTGCTTCTTGCCCTTGGCCAGGCCAATTTCCAGCTTAATGCGGCCCTTGCTGTAGTGCAGGTTGAGAGGCACCAGGGCATAGCCCGCCCGTTCCACCTTGCCGATTAGCTTGGCGATCTCTGCCGCATGCAGCAGCAGCTTGCGGCTGCGCACCGGGTCGGGCTGAATATGGGTAGAGGCCGTGGGCAGCGCTGAGATATGGGCGCCAATTAAAAACAGCTCTGCCCGCCGAATCACAACATAGGCTTCCTTCAGCTGGGCTCGGCCCGCACGAATAGCCTTGGCCTCCCAGCCCTCGAGCACAATACCGGCCTCAAGCCGTTCCTCGATAAAGTAATCGTGGAACGCCTTCTTGTTATCGATGATCGACATAAAATGCTGAAATGCCTCGCGTAGTGAAGTCCGTTTTGGTGCCGTATCCTGCCCAGCGTATGTACGACCTGGTGGCAGATGTTGCGGCCTATCCTCGCTTTTTACCATGGTGTGGCGGGGCAGAGGTCTCTCCGCAGGTGGATGAGACCCTCCTGGCGCGTGTAGATATCGCCTTTAAGGGGCTGCGGCAGTCGTTCTGCACGCGTAATCGTCATGATCCCGGAAGGCGTATCGATATGGAACTGCACGAGGGGCCGTTCCAAAGCCTTGCCGGCTACTGGGTGTTCTCGCCTCTGTCTGAGTCTGCCTGCAAGGTGGAGTTTGAGCTCGACTATCATTTTTCCAGCAGGCTTCTGGAAAAACTCGTGGGGCCCGTGTTTGACCATATCGCCAAGAGCTTTGTCGATGCCTTCGTAAGCCGTGCAGAGCAGCTTGCTGGCGAACAGCCTGCCGCGGAACAGCCTGCTACTCGCCCTGATACCCCCGGCGCGCAGGAACGGTTGTAGTGTTGTGTTGAGTCATGTATGCAGATAACCGTTGTCGCGGTCGTGGCCGGAAAGGCCGAGCGCCAGCTGCTGGAACTGCCTGAGGGCGCACGGGTGGGGGCGCTTGAGAATGCCGGCCTTAACGAACGCCTGCGTGCCAGCTGGCAGCAGGCCTCAGGTCTTGCAGTCTGGGGGCAGGTGGTGGATCGTGAAAAAATGCTGCAGCCAGGCGATCGGGTAGAGATTCTGCAGCCCCTGCAGGCCGACCCCAAAGATGCCCGCAGGCTGCGCGTAGAGGGCCTGCGGCGCGCCCAGGCAGAGCAGGGCCGGTTCGACCGGTGGACCCGAAGCCGGTAAACTTCTGCAATGCAAGTATTGACAAAAGCACTCACCTTCGACGACGTCCTTCTCGTTCCCGCCTACTCCGAGGTACTCCCCAAAGACACCAGCCTGTCTTCGCAGTTCACGCGGCGGCTTCGGCTCAATCTGCCCCTGGCCTCTGCGGCCATGGATACCGTTACCGAGGCCCGCCTGGCGATTGCCATGGCCGAAGAGGGCGGCATTGGCATCATTCATAAAAACCTGTCACCCGCCCTGCAGGCTGCCGAGGTAGCCAAGGTAAAGCGGTTTGAGGCCGGTGTGGTCAAGGACCCGATTACCGTGGCGCCCACCATGACCGTGCGGCAGGTCTTGTCGCTTACTTCCGAGCGCCGAATCTCTGGCCTGCCTGTGGTGGAAAACGGCCTAGTGGTGGGCATCGTTACCAACCGCGACCTGCGGTTCGAAACCCGGCTCGATGAGCCCGTGCGCAGCATCATGACCCCGCGTGACCGACTGGTTACGGTGTCTGAGGGTGCCTCGATTGACGAGGCAAAAAAGCTCATGCATGCCCATCGTATCGAGCGCGTGCTGGTCGTCAATGAGTCCTTCGCACTGCGCGGCCTGATCACGGTAAAGGATATTCTCAAGGGAATCGAGCATCCGCAGGCAGCCCGCGACGACCAGGGCAAGCTCTGCGTGGGCGCGGCAGTGGGCGTGGGCGAGGGCACCGAAGATCGTGTTGCGCGGCTCGTAGAGGCGGGGGTCGATGTGATCGTCGTTGATACCGCCCATGGCCATTCCCGTGGGGTGCTCGCGCGGGTGGCCTGGGTGAAGCGGCAGTTTCCGCAGGTGGAAGTTATTGGCGGCAACATCGCCACAGGCGATGCTGCGCGGGCCCTAGCAGACAACGGCGCCGATGCAGTGAAGGTAGGTATTGGCCCGGGGTCTATCTGCACCACACGGGTGGTGGCTGGGGTGGGGGTGCCACAGATCACTGCCATCGATTCTGTGTCGCGGGCCCTGCAGGGCACGGGAGTGCCCTTGATTGCCGATGGTGGGATTCGTTTCTCGGGTGATATTGCCAAGGCACTGGCCGCAGGCGCAAGTACGGTAATGATGGGCGGAATGTTTGCGGGCACCGAAGAGGCCCCCGGCGAGGTGGTGCTGTTTCAGGGGCGTTCGTACAAGGCCTATCGGGGCATGGGCTCGTTGGGAGCCATGCAGGCCGGTTCTGCAGACCGTTATTTTCAAGAAGGCGATAGCCCGAGCGCCGAGAAGCTGGTGCCCGAGGGCATTGAGGGCCGCGTGCCCTATAAAGGCAGTGTGCGGGCCATTCTGTATCAGTTGGCGGGCGGTGTGCGGGCAAGCATGGGCTACTGCGGCTGCGCCAGCATCACCGAGCTGCACGACAAGGCGCAGTTCGTCGAGATTACCAATGCCGGCATTCGTGAGTCGCATGTGCACGATGTGCAGATCACCAAAGAGGCGCCCAATTATCGGGCTGACTGACGCAGTGTTGCTCTTCGCGTCTCTCGTGGTGTCCTTCTGGCCTGTTGTGCGGCGATTGAAGCTGCGATCAACAAGAATGAGAGTAGTCGCGCCGCTATGAGCCACGATAAAATTCTCATCCTCGACTTTGGCTCGCAGGTGACGCAGCTGATTGCGCGTCGCGTGCGCGAGGCCCATGTCTATTGCGAGGTACATTCCTGCGACGTGTCCAATGACTGGGTCTCAGCCTTTGCAGCCGATGGCTGCCTGAAGG
>JBMSYB010000010.1:0-49010 GCA_049426285.1 Burkholderiaceae bacterium | reverse complement strand
TTTTTTAGGTAGATCGAAATGATCCGTAAAGGCATTATTCTCGCAGGCGGCTCTGGAACGCGGCTGTTTCCAGTTACTCAGGCAGTTAGCAAGCAACTCATGCCAGTGTATGACAAGCCCATGATCTACTACCCGCTAACCACCCTTATGCTCTCTGGAATTCGTGATGTTTTAGTTATTTCCACACCCGAAGACACGCCGCGGTTTGCCGAGTTACTTAAAGATGGCAGTCAATGGGGAATGTCGATTCGCTATGAGGTGCAGCCTTCGCCCGACGGTCTTGCTCAGGCCTTTATAATCGGCCGCGATTTCTTGGCCGGTGGCCCATCCGCCCTGGTACTTGGGGACAACATCTTTTACGGGCATGACCTTGTCCGCCAGTTACGAAGTGCCTATGCCACCGAATCAGGGGCAACGGTTTTTGCTTACCACGTTACCGATCCAGAGCGTTATGGCGTGGTTTCATTTGATGAGCATAATCGCGCGGTAACGATCGAAGAGAAGCCCCAGGCTCCCAAAAGTAACTATGCCGTTACTGGGCTGTATTTTTACGATAGTAGGGTCTGCGATATTGCGGCTGCTATTCGCCCATCTGCCCGGGGCGAACTTGAGATTACCGACATTAACCGAGAGTACCTGCGCCTGGGCATGCTCAGCGTAGAGGTTATGGGGCGTGGCTATGCCTGGCTGGATACCGGTACCCACGACAGTCTTTTAGATGCCGCGAGCTTTATTGCCACCTTGCAGAAGCGGCAGGGGCTCATGGTGGCCTGCCCAGAAGAGGTTGCGTTTTCTCAGGGATGGATTTCTGCCGAGGCCTTACAGGCCTTGGCTGCGCCTTTGGCCAAAAACGGCTATGGTCAGTATCTCTTGGGGCTTGTGCGCGGCTGATTGGGGTGTGTACCCCCGTGCTTAGCACTAATGGGCTGCTTTATTTATCGCTGTATTTACTGTTTCGAGAGTGCTTCTGAAATGCCCTACACCGTTAGTCCTTCATCGCATCCCGAGGTGTTGCTTATCGCGCCGAAGGTGTTCGGCGACGACCGTGGGTTTTTCTTCGAAAGCTTTAACCGTCGGGATTTCGCCCAGGCAACAGGCCTTGATCTTGACTTCGTGCAGGACAACCATAGCCGGTCTGCAAGGGGTGTACTGCGCGGTCTGCACTATCAATTACGGCAGCCGCAGGGAAAACTTGTGCGTGTGGTCAGTGGGTCTGTGTTTGATGTTGCTGTAGACATTCGTCGGTCATCGTCGCGGTTTGGCCAGTGGGTGGGGTTTGTGTTGTCGGCAGAGGAAAAGACAATGGTCTACATTCCTCCCGGTTTTGCCCATGGGTTCATGGTGCTCAGTGACTCAGCAGAGTTCTTGTACAAGACTACCGACTACTACGCACCTGCCCACGAACGTAGTCTTTTATGGAACGACCCAAACCTGGGAATCGCATGGCCCGACCTTGGCATGACCCCCTTGCTGGCCGCCAAAGACCAGGCTGCCCCGCGGTTGGCAGAGGCAGAGGTTTTTGACTAGTACAGCGCCCCGCGCGCGGCAATTGGCCAGACATCGACCACGATTTCGTCCTCCACCACAAACAGGCTGTCGTAGAGGTTGACCGTAGGGTCGCAATGGCCGGGAACAATGCGCAGCTTGTCGCCTAACGCAAGCATGGTTGTGGTGCGCAACACCCCATGCTCATCAGAGGCTTTAACATAAGTGACCCCCGGCATTTCGTAAATCTGCGGTAGACCGGAATCCACACTAAAGGCCTTTAGACCCGCATCAACCACAGCGCGGTCGGGCGTGGGGCGGCTCATGACCCCCGCCCAGACAAACAGGCTCTGCTCGAATGCCGCGCTGGTGGGGCCTGAATATTCAGTGCTGGTTTCTTCTGATGGAGCCTCGGTTGCATGGTTGCGTTGATAGTCGGCATCCATAAACACATAAGACCCGGGCTGAATCTCGTTGTATAGGCCACTGCCAGCCTCTAGCAGATAGCTACCTGTGCCGGCACCAGCAACAATAGGGCAGGCGATGCCAAGCGCTTCAAGGCGCTTGACAGTGTCGCGTACCTGGGCGCAGGCCTGGGCGATTGCGGCCCTGCGCTCGGACGGCAGCCTAAGGTGCTGCGCGGTGCCATGGTAGGCCTGCAGGCCCTGAAACGATAGCCCAGGCATCTGGGTAATGGCCTGAATAAGCGCCACAGCCGGTGCTCCAGGTGGCACCCCACAACGGCCCTGCCCGACATCAATCTCGACCAGTACTTTTAGGGGCCCTGGATCGGTACTCTGCCCATGTTCATGGCTGGCCTTGCCTGCTGTCTCTTCAGTCCGCCCACGGGGCTGCGCAAACGCCTGTACAAAGGCCTGGCTAAGCGCGAGTGCGTTATCGATATGGTCCACACATACGGTGAGGTCGGTCTGCTGCGCGAGCGCGAGAAGCCGCGTAATTTTCGCCGCACCCACCACCTCGTTAGATACCAGAATGTTTTGAATACCGGCCTGGGCAAAGACCTGGGCCTCGCTTACCTTTTGGCAGCAGATGCCGACCGCGCCATGTTGTATCTGTAGCTTCGCCAGCGCCGGACATTTATGGCTCTTGGCATGGGCCCGAACCCGCACCCCGGTGCCTTTTACCGAATCCATGAGCCGCTGAAGATTTCGCAGTAGGGCAGGCCGTTCGACGATGAGGCTGGGCGTATCGAGGTCTTGCAGGCAACGCCCTATAAATTCAACCGCTTGCAATTTTTGCCTATCTTTCTACACGTGACTTAAATGAAACCGCCGCAAGAGGGTTTTCTCGATCTCAAGAATGAGTAGCACCACAAAACCCGCAATCGCGGCCTCAGTGAGCTGCCAGAGGCTTAAGGGCGCAGTGCCAAACCATTTCTGCATGAAGGGTGCATAGGTAAAGATAAGCTGCGCGGTTACGACAAACACAATTGCCATGAGTACCTTTGGCGTGCCCTTGACCCCCTGCATGGTAAACGAGGGTGACTTGAGATAGCGGACACTGAAAAGATAAAAAATCTCCATGGCCACCAGGGTGTTGACAGCCACCGTGCGGGCCTCTTCTATAGAGGCGCCCTGGGCTAGCGAGATGAAGTACAGGCTAAAGACGCCGCTGACGAAAAGGGTGGATACCAGCCCAATACGCCAGAGCAGGAATGGCGAAAGCATGGGAGCATGGCGGTTGCGGGGCGGTCGCTGCATAACGTCACGCTCTGTCGGTTCAAAGGCCAGCACCAGGGCTAGGCCCACCGAGCTCACCATGTTCACCCAAAGAATCTGGGCTGGCATAATCGGAAGCGCCAGGCCCAATAAAATTGCCGCACCAATGGCCATAGACTCGCCGCCATTAATCGGCAGCAGAAAGGTAATCACCTTGCGCAGGTTATCGTATACGGTGCGGCCTTCTTCCACGGCATGGGCGATCGAGGCAAAGTTGTCATCGGCCAGCACAATTTCGCCAGCCTGCTTGGCGGCCTCGGTTCCCTTTTGGCCCATAGCTACGCCGACATCGGCCTGCTTTAGCGCGGGGGCATCATTCACGCCGTCGCCGGTCATGGCCACCACCTCGCCATTGGCCTGCATGGCCCGTACCAGTCGCAGCTTGTGCTCGGGGCTGGCCCGGGCAAAGACGGCTGTGTCTTTTACTACTTCCTGCAACTGAAGATCAGACAGGGCCTCGATCTCTGGGCCAGTGAGCGCCTGTCGCCGCAACGATAGCCCAAGCTGCCCAGCAATAGCCGTTGCGGTAAGCGCATGGTCGCCCGTAATCATTTTGACCGCGATGCCTGCGGTCTGACACTGGCCGACCGCAGTAATGGCCTCGGTACGGGGTGGGTCTATGATGCCAACCAGTCCCACAAGGGTAAGGCCCTGGGTGATATGGTCGCGCTCGAGCTGATCGGGAATATGATCGATCGTGCATTTGGCAAAGGCCAGTACCCGTCTGCCAGCCTGTGCCTCCCGGGCAATGGCGTCCTGCCAGAAGCCCGCATTGAGCAGTACTGTCTCCCCATTCGACTGTAGCTGGTCGATACACATATCCAGAATGCGCTCTGGAGCCCCTTTGAACAGAATCTCGCAGGCCTGGGGGTTCGCATCAGCGGGCTTGTCAGCGCTGGTGAGCGGATGGGCGGTGGCCATGTATCGAAAATCAGACTCAAACGGAATGGCTGCGCACCGCGGACGGAGAGCCAGTAATTCTTCGTGCGAGATACCGGCCTTCATCGTCAGGGTAATGAGCGCACCTTCGGTGGGGTCGCCCGCCAGTTGCCACTGGCCATGTTTGTCTTGCAACAGTCCTGCGTCGTTGCACAGGGCTGCGGTATGTACCAGCGTCTTTAAGGCAAGGGAGTGGTTCTCATCGACAGCGCGGGCATCGGGGCCCGCACCAGGCGTAGGCATAGCGAGATTCGTGGTGTCGGCTGCCTCTGCGCTCTGCGCGGTGATTCGAATCTGGCCTTCGGGCGCATAGCCCACGCCGGTTATTGCAAACTGTTCGTCGCCAAGAATCACCGACTGAACGGTCATCTCATTGCGGGTAAGGGTGCCGGTCTTGTCTGAGCAGATAACGGTAACCGCGCCCAAGGTTTCCACGGCGGGCAGCCTGCGTACGACTGCCCGGCGACTCGCCATGCGCTGCACGCCGATTGCGAGCGTGATGGTCATAATGGCAGGAAGCCCCTCGGGGATCCCGGCCACAGCCAAGCCCACGGCCGCCAGGAACATGTCGGCCCCAGGCATTCCCATGAGCCAGACGCCGTAGACAAAGAGCAGCCCGGCAATGGCCAAAATAGCTCCGGTAAGCCATTTTGAGAGCACCGCCATATCGTGCACCAGGGGCGTCTCGTTGGTCTCTACTGTTTCGAGAAGCCGTCCGATACGCCCCATTTCCGTCTGACCTGCGGTACCCACCACGATACCCTTGGCCTGGCCCTGGGTGACGAGGGTGCCTGCAAATCCCATGCAGAAACGGTCTCCGAGAGGCGAATCAGTGGCTACCTCGGCCTCGTTTTTGACCACCGGCACCGATTCCCCCGTAAGGGCAGACTCATCGACCTGAAGGTTGGTGACACGCAGAAACCGCAGGTCTGCGGGAATACTATCGCCCGAGGCCACAAGTACAACATCGCCGGGTACCAGTTCCGCGGCTGCGATGTCTTGCTGACGACCATCGCGCCATACCACTGCGTGCGGGGCCAAGAGCTTGCGAATCGCATGTAGCGCCTTCTCGGCCTTACCTTCCTGTATGAGACCAATGGTGACGTTCAGTACCACTACGGCAAGGATGACACCCGCATCGAGCATGTGATCAATAAGGGCGGTGATCGCTGCTGCAGCGAGCAGTACCAGAATAAGCACGTTATTGATCTGGGCCCAGATGCGCTGGGCAAAGTTCGGGCCTTCGGCCATGGAAAGCTGATTGGGCCCGTATTTCTGTAGCCGCTGGTCTGCCTCACTGCTGCTTAAACCAAGGTCTTGGGAATTGAGGCGGGCGAGCGCATCGCTTGCAGGATGAGCATGCCAGGGGAAGGCGGGTTCTGAGGTGCTGGGTTTGTTCATCGGGCAGGGGGCGATTACGTGCTTGCTTTTAGGCGAGCGCCGTGCAGGCAAAGACAATGCGCTTTAAGAGAAAGGATAGTGAAGTCATTAGAATGGCGCATTTTCCTATGAATAGTCTTGATCTGCCGCAAACCACCTGGCGCCTCAGGGCAGCCTTGATCCTCGTATGGACCACCCCGGCCTTTTGGGCCATGAACTATTTTGTTGCCCGTAGGGCCCCGGGCGAGATCGAGCCACATATGCTAGCGCTCTTGCGTTGGTCTCTAGTGGGCCTTGCCCTGCTCTGGATGACAGGGGCGGAGATTCGCCATCGCTGGCCCTTAACCCGGGAAGAGGTCGTAGATGCCCTGATTATGGGGGCCTTGGGAATGTGGATCTGTGGTGCTTTTGTCTATATTGGTGGGCAGACTACCTCGGCCGTAAATATCGGGCTCTTGTATGCCCTTTCGCCCGTGATGATTGCTGTGGTCTCGGTCTGGGCGCTTGGCGAGACCTTTTCGGCGCGGCAGGCGCTTGGGGTGGTGATCGCCCTGCTGGGCATGGTCTGGATCGTAAGCCAGGGGCAGCCTGAGCGCATTTCTCCCGATACGTTCCAGGTGGGCGACCTCTGGATTCTTGCAGCGGTAATTTCCTGGACGGTCTATTCCATTCGGCTAAAAGCCCGCAAGAGCCGGTTCTCATCAATGGGCCGCCTGCTGGTAATGACTCTGGGCGGAGTCATGATACTGCTGCCAACCACAGCCCTTGAGGCGGTGCTGCTCGATGACTGGACCCTGACCGAGCAGGGCCTCTGGCTTGCGGTTATCGCAGCGGTGTTTCCGGGGCTGTTAGCCTACCTGTCGTATTCTTTTATGCAGCGTGAACTGGGCGCCGCGAAAACCGCCATGGTGTTGTACCTGGGGCCGCTGTACGCGGGGGTGATGGGATGGTTACTTTTGAACGAACCCCCCCAACTCTTTCATCTGATTGGGGGGGTTGGTATTCTGCTGGGTATCTATTTGGTTACTGCGTCACCAGTCGCTTCACCGAATCGATCATCAGAGCAATCTCCGACTCGGTTGCCGTAAAAGGCGGAGCAAACGCCAAGGTGTCGCCGGTAAAGCGCAGCAAAAGGTCACTCTGCAGTCCTTTTTCAAAGACCTGGGTTGCCCGCAACCCGGGCTTGCCAGCCACGGGCTCGAGATCAATCGCCCCCATCAGCCCAATATTGCGAATATCGGTAATGCCGGGGGTTCCTTTGAGGCTGTGCAGGCCCTCTTGCAGAACCGGGGAGAGCTGCTGGGCTCGGCCAAACAGGTCTTCTTCGGCATAGAGGTCGAGCGTGGCATTAGCCACTGCAGTGGCCATGGGATGGCCCGAGTAGGTGTACCCATGGAAAAACTCGATCATGTGCTCCGGGCCGGTCATGAACGCCTGCTGAATCTCGTCGCGCACAATCACCCCGCCCAGGGGCACAACGCCGTTGGAGACCGCCTTTGCGAAGGTGATCATGTCGGGCTTTATGTCGAAGTACTGGGCGGCAAACGGGGTGCCTAGCCTGCCAAAACCGGAAATGACCTCATCGAAGATTAGCAAGATGCCATGCTTGGTGCAGATCTCGCGCAGCTTTTGCAAATAGCCCTTGGGAGGCACCAGTACGCCAGTAGACCCTTGTACAGGCTCAACAATAACGGCCGCGATGGATGAGGCGTCGTGCAGGGCGACGAGGCGCTCGAGGTCGAGGGCCAGGTCTGCGCCCCAGTCGGGCTGGCCCTTGGAATAGGCCATGTGCTCCGGGTTCCAGGGGTGACGCAGGTGGTCGGTTCCGGGCATGAGCAACGGCCCAAACATTTTGCGATTGGCCGGAATGCCACCCACGGCCAGGCCCCCAAGGCCTACGCCATGGTAGCCGCGCTCACGACCGATCATGCGAAACCGTGACGCCTCCCCCCTCATGCGGTGATAACCCAGGGCCATCTTGAGCGCGGTGTCAACGGCTTCAGAGCCGGAATTCACAAAAAAGACCTTACCCATGCCCTGGGGCGCCATGTCGGCAATACGCTGGGCAAGCCGGAGTGTCTGCGGGTTACTGATTTGAAACGCCGGTGCGTAGTCGAGTGTCTTGGCCTGCTGAGTGAAGGCCTCTACCAGCTTAGGATGCCCGTGACCCGCGGGGCAGCACCACATGCCCGAGAGGCAGTCAAAAAGCCGGTGGCCGGAGGCATTGGTGTAGTAGTTGCCCTGGGCCGAGACCATGGTGCGGTCTGCCGCAGTGGTCTGAAAACGCCGGTTAGCGGTGAAGGGCAGCCAGTTGGCAGAAGCCTCCTGGTGGCTGGAAGCGGCAGGTGAAAAATCGGGGTGCAGCGCAGGGGTGTGGGGGGCATTCATCGTGGTTTACCTCGCAGCCCAAAAGGGCAGGGTCTAGGAATTAGAACCATACCAAGCGGCAGGCTCTGCGGCAAGGCCCTTCCCCCAAAGTTCACAACCCAAAGCTTCGACCCCAATGCTCGGACCCCAAAGACGGCACCTCTAAGCCCGTACCGCTAATCCCGTACCTCTAAGCCGACACCCTTACGGCGCCCGGGGTGGCCGGGCTGCAAACGTGGGGCTAATCTGGGCGGTGGTGATGCTCAGTTGCGCCCAGGCCTGCGAGAAGGCAATCAACTCCGCAAGCCGCCTCTGCCGCGCATTGAGAAGTTCCGCTTCGGCCCGCGCAAGGTCTCCGGTGGTCATGGTGCCCGCCAGTAACCCGCGGTGCATGGCCTCAGCATAGCGCTCTGCGGCCTGAATCTGTGCTTCCTGCAGTACCCAGACCGTTCTGCAACCTCACGAAGGGCACTCAGTTGATTCTGGACGGTCTGCTGATTGGTTGAGACACGGGCATAGATGGCAACTTGCTTGGTCGACGGACTTTTGAGTTGAAGTTCCGAAGTCGCCGAAAGTATAAAACTTGGTACTTTTATACTTTTGGAAATTCCATCATGCTTGAAATTGCTGTTAAGTCATTGATGGAGATGAGAAAAATTGGTGGCGAATCAGGGACTCGAACCCCGGACCTGCGGATTATGATTCCGTCGCTCTAACCGACTGAGCTAATTCGCCATTGCCCGAATTGTATAACAAGCCGGCTAGTGCTCTACCTGGGGGGCCACTGGGGCGTCCCCCGGGGCCGATCCCTGCATGGCTGACTGCTGATGGTCTGGCATCCCGACGCTATTGCCCTGCACTGCCAAAGGGCGCCACGCCGATGAGAAGCGCATGACCCTGGAATGCAAACCAGGCCCAGACCCCGATACCAATTGCCAGTGTGAGCATACTTCCTACGATCGAACTGGGCTGGGCTGCAATCGCCGCCGGCAACTCGGTGATTCCCGGGTTTTCCACGGGAGGGCGACGGCGGGCAGATCGAAATACAAAGACCGCCCAGACCAGAAAGCCGCCAAAAAGCACGAGATCAGCCAGGCTTCCGTTGGACAGCAGATGGGCAAAGGCCCAGGTCTTTACCCCAATAGTCATGGGGTGCTTAACCTTCTTGAGAAAGATATTGCCGGGAATGTAGGCGGCCACCAGCAGCACGAAGGCAATGAGCGTAAGCAGCGATGCCGCATGTGCCATGCCCGTCGGGGGCGTGTAGAGAATGATCGGGTCTGCCCGGGCGAGCTGATAGCCCGAAATGATGAGCAAGAGGCCCACTACTGAAATGACACTGTAGGCACCTTTGTACCCCAGTGGCCCAATACGGGCAATCGCTGCCGTGCGCAGACCATCGCCAAAGACGCGTAGAGAATGGATACCGAGGAAAAGAATTAGTCCGAGGAGTAACTGGGTCATCTTGCGGTTCTCGTTAAAAAGCGAGTTGATTATGGGGATCAAGGAAGATCGTAACAACGGTCACGCAGCGCTAGGCAATACCTATCTTGGGGAAACAGGCCGCTGATTGCTTCAAGCCTCATAATACCCCTAGGTCTACTGCATCTTCCCCTTCTTTTCCCTACAAGGGCCCACGGGCCTGCACGCGCGAAGGTCTTTGTGTCTGTAATGTCACCCCCAAACTCGTCCTCAGATTCGCAGATTCATTCTCCAACCGATTCTTCTCAGTCTGCGCGGCGCCCTGCGACCGTCGGTACAGCGCCTGCTGTGCCCAAGCCTGCGGTTCGGGCCCTTGCGCCCGTTCTGCGGATTGCCGCCGGCTACAAGGCTCAGTGGTTCTGGGCCTTTTTCTTTCTTGCACTGGCGGCGGCGGCCACCCTTTCCGTACCGTATGTTTTTCGGCTTCTCATAGACCAAGGCTTGCAAGACGTCGGGGCGCTGCATAGGCCCTTTCTGTCGTTGCTGGGGGTCTCGGTGGTGCTAGCCGTGGCAACGGCCTTGCGTTTTTATTTCATGTCTTGGCTCGGCGAGCGCGTGGTGGCCGATCTGCGCGAACGCGTTTACGCCCGGGTGCTGCGCCAGCCCCCGGCCTATTTTGAGACCCTTCAGACCGGCGAGGTCTTGTCGCGGCTTACGGCCGACACCACTCTGGTACAGACACTGGTCGGTACGAGCGTTTCTCTGTCCTTACGCAGTCTGGTGCTCTTTGCGGGCGGTGTCACCATGATGCTGCTGACGAGCCCTTTTCTGGCCGGCCTGATGGTGGTATTGCTGGTGCTGGTCATTTTGCCAGTGCTCGCTTTGGGCCGAAAGGTACGCGCCGTCTCGAAAGATAGCCAAGACCGCGTGGCTGATACCAGTGCTCTGGCCGGTGAGGTGCTCAATGCCATGACCACCGTGCAGGCCTATGGCCGTGAGGCCTATGAACAGGCGCGGTACGCCAAGACCGTTGCAGATGCCTTCATTACCGCACGACGTCGGATTTCGACGCGTTCCTTGCTTACGGCCGTGGCGATTGTCTTGGCCTTTGGTGTGATCGTCTTTGTCTTGTGGCTGGGCGCTCGTGAGGTGGTGGCAGGCACCATGACGGCAGGTCAGCTTGCCCAGTTTGTACTGTATGCGGTGTTAACCGCTGGCTCGATTGCCGCATTGGCCGAGGTCTGGGGAGACCTGCAACGGGCCGCAGGGGCCACGGAGCGGCTGGTCGCCTTGATGACAGAGCCTGATTCCCAGGGAAGTCCAATCGCCCCGACGCCGCAGCTGCTGCCTTTGCTCTCACCGATTCGCATTCGGTTCGTGGGCGTCTGGTTTGCCTATCCCTCGCGGCCAAACGACTGGGCCATAGCCGATCTTTCGTTTGACCTGCCCGCGGGTCAGACCTTTGCCTTGGTGGGCCCGTCGGGCGCGGGGAAGTCCACGGTATTGCAGTTGCTTCTGGGTTTTTATCGCCCGCAGCGCGGCCAGATTCTGCTCAATGAACGGCCATTGGACGACTGGGGGCTTACCGCTGTCCGGGCTGCCATTGGGCTCGTGCCCCAAGAGCCCGTGATTTTTTCTGATAACGCCTGGGGAAACATTCGTTATGGACGTCTTGAGGCAACCAACAAAGAGGTAACCGCTGCAGCCCAGGCCGCCCACGCCGATGGGTTTTTGCAGTCGCTGCCGCAAGGCTACGATACCTTCCTGGGCGAACGGGGGCTACGTCTTTCAGGTGGTCAACGGCAGCGACTGGCGATTGCCCGTGCAGTACTGCGTAACCCTCCGGTGCTTCTTCTGGATGAGGCCACCTCTGCCCTAGATGCCTTATCTGAGCGGGCGGTGCAGCAGGCATTGGAGGCCCTACTGCCTGGGCGCACTGCCATCGTGGTGGCCCATCGGCTCTCCACGGTGCGCAAGGCACACCAGATACTGGTGCTAGATGCCGGAAGGCGGGTTGCCCAGGCAAGCCATACTGAACTTCTGCAGCAGAGCCCGCTCTATCGCGACCTGGCCATGTATCAGTTTTTAGACGCCTCTGCGACGCCAGAAGAGCCAAGACCGTAGGTCACGTACCTGGGTGAGGCCCAGGCCAATAAAGACCATGATGATTCCTGGCCAGCTAGTTGGCCGTAGCCCTTCGCCGAGAATGACTGCGGCAGATCCCAGCCCAAAGACTGGCACCAGCAGCGTGAAAGGGGCGACCAGCGCGGTGGGATGGCGACGCAACAGCCAGGACCAGCCGCCGTAGCCCAGTAGGCTTGCCCCAAAGGCGTTAAAGAGCAGGCTGCCCCAGAACACCAGATCTCCCTGGGCTAAGAGCCTAAGGGCAACGGCCCAGGGCGCTGTGCCTTCAATGGCCAGAGAGATGGGAATGAGGGTGAGGGAGGCAATAAGCGAGGCCCATACCACCAGCGAAATAGCATCGACAGGGCCCATTGCCTTAACAAAAGTGTTGCCCACTGCCCAGCAAAAGGCAGCGCAGAGTGTGACCATAAAGGCCAGTAGCGGCATCGTCTGGCCTATATCGGCACCTACGGCGGCGATACCGAGTGTGCCCACCGAGACGCCAATGATCTGCCAGCGAGTGGGCCGATCACGGTGCATGAGGATGGCCAGAATAATGGAGAAAAATACCTGCCCCTGCACTACTAAAGAGGTAAGTCCCACCGGCATGTTGATCGATACGGCAAGGAACAAAAGGCAGAACTGCAGGCTAAAGGAGCTTGATGCGTAGCCAAGTAGCAGTCGCAAAGGCACCTTTGGTCGGGGCACAAAAAAGATCAACGGCACGAGCACCATGGAGAACCGCAGGGCCGCGAATGTCAGCGGGGCGACGTCGTCAAGCGCCCATCGCATGGCGATGAAGTTCAATCCCCAGACCGCCATGATGATCAGAGCCAGCAACAGATGCGAGAGGGGCATACGGGACCTGGGCTGCGGCTAGCGGGGGATGTTGAAGGAGGAGGCGGGACGCGGGGCGAGGCGACTAACTGCTAGTGGCGGATACGCCAGCCTCGGGCAATGAGCTGGTGGGTAAGCACCAGCAGGGCCACCGTAGCCGTGACAGCGACCGAAAGGCTAAACCACGGCGAGACATCGGCCTGCCCGAAGACGCCATACCGAAAGCCATCGATGAGATAGAAGAACGGATTGAAGTGGCTGATGGTCTGCCAGACGGGCGGCAGGTTATGTACCGAATAAAACACCCCGGCCATGAAGGTAAGCGGATTGATCAGAAAGTTTTGGAATGCGGCGACATGGTCCCATTTTTCTGCATAGAGCGCGGCGATGATTCCCAGGGACCCCATGACGAGGCAGGCTAAAAGAGCAAATGTCAGCGTCCATCCCCAGTGGAACATTCCGGTATGGATAAACGGAAGGCTGGCAGCCCAGACCGCAAGCCCACAGGCCAGGCCTCGGGCCACAGCCCCGCCCAGGTAGCCCACCAGCCACTCCCAGGGGCGCATGGGTGAGAGCAGCAGAAAGATAAGCGTACCGGTGATCTTGCTCTGGGTGAGGCTCGAGCTGGTGTTGGCAAAGGCATTTTGCTGGAGCGTCATCATGACGAGCCCCGGTACGAGAAATACCGAATAACTTACTCCGGGGAACGGCTCTAGCCGGCCTTCGAGCAGAAAGGCAAAGATCACCAGAAAAAGAAGCGATGAGACCATGGGCGCCAGAATGGTCTGAATCGAAACCTTTAAGAACCGGCGAATCTCTTTCTGCAATAGGGCATGCACGCTGGCGCGCTCGGAGGGTTGTGCGGCGATACTGGGGAGGGTGGGACTATGCACGGGGAGCATCTAGACTGGCTGCGGCCTGCTGAAGTGCGGTCTGAGTCATGCGGGCTTCTTGCGCTGCGGCCGCCTGCCAGTCGGTTCCTGCACTCGCGTAAAGAATAGCCCGGGAGGAGTTCACGAAGATGCCCCCAGAGGACGTTGCTGCGGCGGCTACGGCCGCCTGTAGGTCTCCCCCTTGGGCGCCGATGCCGGGGATGAGTAAAGGAAGGGTCGGGGCGATCGCGCGAACACGGGCCAGTTCGGCAGGATAGGTAGCGCCGACGACCAGACCAGTCTGACCATGGGCATTCCAGCGATCCGCCGCAAGCCGGGCGATGTACTCAAAGACCCGCTCACCTGACTGAAGTGTCTGCATCTGTAGGTCGTCGCCCCCAGGGTTCGAGGTTCGGCAGAGCAGAAAGATGCCCTTATCGCGATAGCCGAGGAAGGGGTCAAGGCTATCGGTGCCCATATAGGGGCTAAGTGTTACCGCATCGGCCCCATAGCGCTGAAAAGCCTCTGTTGCGTAGTGCTGCGCGGTGGAGCCAATGTCGCCTCGCTTGGCATCCAGTATCCAGAGATGCTCTGGGTATTCGGTTTTGATCCATTGGCCAAGCCGTTCTAGTACCGCCTCTGCACCAATGGCTGCGAAGTGGGCAATCTGTGGCTTAAAGGCGCAGGTATGCGACGCTGTGGCCTGAATGATGCCCTTACAGAAGGCCTCAGTGGCCTCGCGAGGTGGATGGCTTTGGAACTCTTTTGGGTAGCGGCTGGGTTCTGGGTCAAGCCCCACACAGAGCATGCTTTTGCGAACCGACCAGGCACGGATACACCGCTGAATAAATGACATAGCGCCTATTGTGGCATGCCACCCCTAGGGCGCACCGGGCAACCCCGTACAAGGCGTCGTAGCAAGGGCATCCTATGGGCAACTTGGGCAACGTGAGGGTAGTTCGTGGGCTAAAAAAACGGCCAGCCTTTTCAGGCCAGCCGTTCTGAGGAGGAGGAGCGTTAAAACGCTTCTTGGGAAAGCCGGGCAGCTTACATGCCCATGTCGCCCATGCCGCCCATACCCCCCATGCCGCCGGGCATGCCACCACCAGCGGCGGGCTTGTCTTCTGCCAGTTCGCCGACCATGGCATCGGTGGTAAGCATCAAGCCTGCCACGGAGGCCGCGTTCTGCAGGGCCATACGGGTC
Source organism: Burkholderiaceae bacterium (assembly GCA_049426285.1). Classification (GTDB taxonomy): domain Bacteria; phylum Pseudomonadota; class Gammaproteobacteria; order Burkholderiales; family Burkholderiaceae_A; genus Hahnella. Next base: position 34,641 of record JBMSYB010000010.1, on the reverse strand, counting down.
ACCTTGGTGGGGTCCACTACGCCCATGTCGAGCAGGTCGCCATACTCGCCGGTTGCCGCGTTGTAGCCATTGTTGCCCTTGTGCTCCAGTACCTTGGCCACCACCACACTGGGCTCTTCACCGCAGTTAAAGACGATCTGACGCAGAGGCTCCTCAACCGCACGCATCACAATCTTGATTCCGGCCTCTTGATCAGGGTTGTTGCCCTTGACCTTCACATTGGCGCGGGCGCGCAGGAAAGCCACGCCACCGCCCGCCACAATGCCTTCTTCCACTGCGGCACGGGTTGCGTGCAAGGCATCTTCAACACGGGCCTTCTTCTCTTTCATCTCGACTTCGGTGGCAGCACCCACGCGAATCACGGCAACACCACCTGCCAGTTTGGCTACGCGCTCTTGCAGCTTTTCTTTGTCGTAGTCGCTGGTGGCCTCTTCGATCTGCACACGAATCTGCTTGACCCGGGCTTCGATCGCCTTGGAGTCACCGGCGCCATCGATGATGGTGGTGTTCTCTTTGGCGATATCGACTGTCTTGGCCTGGCCGAGGTCTTGCAGGGTGGCCTTCTCAAGGGTCATACCGGTCTCTTCGGAGATCACCGTGCCGCCGGTGAGGATGGCCATGTCTTCGAGCATGGCCTTGCGGCGGTCGCCGAAGCCAGGCGCCTTGACCGCTACGGTCTTCAGAATGCCACGGATGTTGTTCACCACCAGGGTAGCCAGGGCCTCACCCTCGACATCCTCAGCAACAATCAGCAGGGGACGACCAGACTTTGCCACCTGCTCGAGCACGGGCAGCAGCTCGCGAATGTTAGAAATCTTTTTGTCGTGGAGCAGGATAAAGGGATTGTCGAGAACGGCAACCTGCTTGTCGGGGTTATTAATGAAATAGGGCGACAGATAGCCGCGGTCGAACTGCATGCCCTCAACCACATCAAGTTCGTTGTTGAGCGACTTGCCGTCTTCTACGGTTATTACGCCTTCTTTACCCACTTTTTCCATGGCCTGGGCAATGATGTCGCCAATTTCATGGTCAGAGTTGGCAGAGATCGAACCCACCTGGGCAATCTCTTTGGTGGTGGTGCAGGGCTTGGAGATCTTCTTGAGCTCTTCGGTGATACCGATAACTGCCTTGTCAATACCGCGCTTAAGATCCATGGGGTTCATGCCAGCGGCCACGTACTTCATGCCTTCGCGCACGATGGCCTGGGCAAGCACCGTAGCGGTGGTGGTGCCGTCGCCAGCGTTGTCAGAGGTCTTGGAGGCAACCTCCTTAACCATCTGGGCACCCATATTCTCAAACTTATCTTTGAGTTCAATTTCTTTGGCCACCGAGACACCGTCTTTGGTGACAGTGGGCGAGCCAAACGAACGCTCGAGAACGACATTGCGGCCTTTGGGGCCAAGGGTAACTTTCACTGCATTGGCGAGAATATTAACGCCATTGACCATACGGGCGCGACCATCGTCGCCGAATAACACCTGTTTTGCAGCCATTACAGAACTCCTTTAATTCGTTTGTCTGAGAGGGAAGTAAAGAGACCAGGCCTTATTTAGCCTTCGATCACTGCCATCACGTCGTCTTCGCGCAGAACCAGGAGCTCTTCGCCATCGACCTTTACGCTCTGGCCGGAATATTTTCCAAAGAGCACCTTGTTGCCGACTTTGACGTCGAGCGGGCGCTGCTTTCCGTCTTCTTGAATTTTGCCGTTGCCTACAGCCAGCACTTCACCTTGATCGGGCTTCTCGGCGGCATTCTCGGGAATCACAATGCCAGAGGCGGTTTTACGCTCATTGTCCAGGCGCTTGACCACCAGACGATCGTGCAAGGGACGTAGTTTCATGTCATTTACTCCGTTTTACTTGAGGTTGGAAGAAAATAAAGACGGATGCGTGGTGCTTGCTCATCTTCTGTCTAGACCCAAGCGGCCTTGGTGCTGCCCCTGGCAAGACGACCTGAGTTGTTAGCACTCATCACCCTCGAGTGCTAATAATAGGGGAACCGATCCTCTATTTCAAGATCAAGGGTTTACCCTATACTTCAATGCGCAAAGAACCTGCTCTGTTTTTCTTTGAGGGTCTGGCAGTCGATACAGCGGATTTTGCCCAGTTTGAGCCGAGCCGCCATGATCGTCTCTCCGCAGTCAATGCAGTGCACCCCATCGAAGTCAGGGCTGGTCTCGGGTGCGGTTCGGCGGCGGGCCTCTTCCAGGGCGTCTTCATTGAACTGGGTCTCGATGGCTGAGGCCCGATCGTTTTCATCGGTAAGCTCGAAATAGTTCTCGTTTTTCTCTAGGGGCATGACAGGTTCCTTCTTCTGGCCAAATAGGAAAGGGCGGCACAATAGCACCAATTGATGATCAGACGATGACACATTCGGAAAAATTCCACGAGGGAACCGGGATATCCCTAGGAAGGTCTCAGTACCCGAAAGTCCATGATTGATCTAAACGTGATGAACGCAATGACACATCCTTCTCCTCCCCCTCTTCAAGGCAGCCACCGGTATCTGCTTGGCTTTGTCATCCTTGCGCTGATTGGCTACTCCACGCTCTTGTCGGCCGCGGGCCGAGAGCGCCTGGTGGGCTGGTGGATGATCGCAGCGTCTGCCTTCGAAAAGCCGGTCGAAAACACGCTCTTTCGTCCGTCTGAGTCAGTACTTACTGCGGAGCAAGCGCGCACCGCCCGATGGATCGCCAGGCGTTATCGTGTTGCCCTTGCGCCAACCGAGCAGATTGTGCAGCATGCCTTCGAGGCAGGAAACCAGTTTCGTATCGACCCCTATCTGGTGCTCGCGGTAATTGCCATCGAGTCCCGATTCAATCCGGTAGCAGAAAGCTCCGTGGGGGCCAAGGGCCTCATGCAGGTGATGCCGCATGTCCATAGTGAGAAGTTTCTCGCCCTCGGGGGGCTCGACATGGCATTAGTGCCCTGGGCCAATATCCAGGTGGGCACCTCTATCGTGCGCGAGTATCTCGACCGCTTCCGCACGCTCGAGTCTGCGCTTCTGGCCTATGTGGGTGTAGGCGCCGAAGGAATAAGTAGCTATCCCTCGAAGGTATTTCGAGAACAGGAAAGGCTAGTGGCCGTGTCACAGGGTCGCGCGCTGGCAATGGCTGACTAAGTGAGTACTTGCATAGCAGCCTGAACCCCGCCAGACCGATGCGGAATTTGCAGCGCCTTTAAGGTCATCTCTACGGCTGCGAGCGCTCCGATGATTGTCAGGGCGTTGGTGTCTCCCAGGTGGGCGATGCGAAACGCCTGGCCAGCCAACCGCCCCAGCCCGGTTCCCAGAGAAATGTTGTAACGCTCGAGCGCCTCGCGTCGAAGGGTGTCGGCGTCGTAGCGGGTGCTATCGGGCTTTGCCGGCATTAGCAGCGCCGTAACTACCGGACTGCAGGCCTTCGGGTGCAGACAGACATTTTCCATTCCCCAGACCTCTGCGGCCGTGCGGGTGGCCAGGGCCAGTTGCTGATGCCGGGCAAACACCCGGGCTAGACCCTCCTCCATTAGCATGTCGATAGACTCGGCAAGCCCGTAGAGCAGATTGGTATTGGGCGTGGTGGGCCAGAACCCTTGGGCATTGGTCGCGATGATGTCCTCCCAGTCCCAGAATCCGCAGGGCATGCCAGCGGTTTTGGCTACCGCGCGGGCTTTGGCGCTGACTGCGTTAAAGCCCAGGCCCGGTGGCAGCATTAGCCCCTTTTGTGACCCTGCCACCGTGACGTCTACCCCCCATTCGTCGTGGCGGTAGTCGATCGCCCCGAGAGACGAGACGCAATCGACCATGAGCAGCGCAGGGTGCCGCGCAGCATCCATGGCCTTTCGAATGGCAGCAATGTCGGAGGTGACACCCGTAGAGGTCTCGTTGTGCACCACGCAGACGGCCTTAATGACCCCCTTGCTATCGGCGCGCAGTCGAGACTCCACCTGGTCGGGGTCTACGGGAGACCGCCAGTCCGAGGCGATGCAATCGGGCTTGAGCTGAAGCTTCTCGGCAAGCCTTTTCCAGAGGCCGGCGAACTGACCTGTCTCATGCATCAGCACGGAATCGCCAGGGCTCAGGGTGTTCATCAGCGCGGCCTCCCAGGCTCCGGTTCCAGAACCCGAATAGATGACAACCGGCTCTGTGGTACCAAAAATGGGGCCGACACCTCTCAGCACCCGCAGGGCAAGCTGTTGGAACTCTGGCCCACGATGGTCGATTGCTGGGTAATCGATCGCGCGAAGAACCCGGTCGGGCACGGGCGATGGTCCAGGGATCTGCAGAAAATGCCGGCCCTGGCCGATTCGGTTGAGTCGGGTTCGGCTGGACGTGGCGTATTCGGGGTCGCGCTGCATGGCATCTCCTTGTTGTCCCCGCATTCTAGGGGATGGAATCCATGGACAATATAGCCCATGGCTGTTTCCGCACAACCCATTAAGCGCTCGCGACGCGCATTTCTCTCGGGCGGCCCGCTTTTGCGCAACGACCAGTCTGCCGTCTGGGAGCGGCTAAAAAGAGAAATGCAGGGCGAGGTCTACAGTGATCCTGCGAGCCGAAGCCGGTATAGCACCGATGCCTCCATTTATCAGCAGATGCCCTTGGCGGTGGCAGTACCAAAGACAGGGGAAGACCTGCGCATCGCCTTGGATGTGGCACGCGATGCCAAGGTCCCTGTGCTGCCGCGGGGCGCAGGAACATCTCAATGTGGTCAGACCGTAGGCGAGGCGCTGGTGCTCGATACCAGCAAATACCTGCGGGACGTGCTCGCTTTCGACCCAAAGGCCCGTCGCGTGAAGGTGGAGCCGGGCATGGTGCTCGACCATCTCAATGCCTTTCTGAAGCCGTACGGCCTTTGGTTTCCTGTGGATGTCTCCACTGGTGCCCAGTGCACGATTGGGGGGATGGCGGGAAACAACTCTTGCGGCTCGCGGTCACTTTACTACGGCAACATGGTGCATAACGTTGCCGCAATCGATGCGGTGCTTGCCGATGGCACAGCCGCACGATTCGCACGTTTTGGTGATGGCGGCGAGATGGTCGTCTCCGGACATCGTATGTCCAGTCTGGTATCGCAGCTCTTTCTCATTGCCCGAGGGGTTCGCTCTGAGATGGCGGCCGTCTGGCCCAAGTTGCTGCGAAGGGTGGGCGGCTACAACCTCGATATTTTCTTCCCGCAAGGCGAACGCCCGTATACCTCTGATGGCCTGCCTAACCTAGCGCACCTCCTAGTTGGCTCAGAGGGCACCCTGGCAAGCTTTGAGGCAATCGAACTGATGCTCGCACCGCTGCCGCAGGCCAAGGTCTTGGGGGTGGTGAACTTTCCGACGTTTTCTTCCGCCATGGCGGCCACGCAGAAGATCGTGGGCCTTGGCCCCGTGGCGGTGGAACTGGTGGACCGCACCATGATTCAGCTCTGCGCGGCAAATGCCGCGTTTGCATCGGTGATTCAAAAGGTCCTGGTGGCCGCCGATGGCAAGACCCCAGAGGCCCTGCTGCTTGTGGAATTTGCCGGCGATGACTCCGCGCTTCTGCACCAGCAGCTGCGCGACCTGACGGTACTGATGGCCGATGAGGGGCTGCCGAATAGCGTGGTGGAACTCACTGAGCCCAGAGCCCAGGCCTCTTTGTGGGAAGTACGCAAGGCAGGTCTAAATATCATGATGTCCTTGCGCGGTGATGGCAAGCCCGTGTCTTTCATTGAAGACTGTGCAGTGCCGCTAGAGCACCTTGCGGAATACACCGCAGCGCTCACCGAGGTCTTCGCGCGGCATGGCACACAGGGCACCTGGTATGCCCATGCCTCTGTGGGTACCCTGCATGTGCGGCCCATTCTGGATATGCGCCGCGATGGGGCCCAGAAGATGCGGGCGATTGCCGAGGAGGCCGCCGAACTGGTTCGCCGATATAAGGGCGTCTTCTCGGGTGAGCACGGCGATGGACTGGTGCGTAGCGAGTGGGTAGCATGGCAGTTTGGGCCGAAGATCACAAATGCCTTTGCGCGCGTGAAGGATGCCTTCGACCCGGACAATCGCATGAACCCGGGCAAGATTGTCCGGTCCACGCGAATGGACGATCGTTCGCTCTTTCGGTACGGCCCGGGCTATGCCGTTGCCCCGATACAGCCCGGACTCGACTGGTCTGCTTGGAATGTGGAGAACGACCCCGCACGTCCAGGGCCTGAGGCCGGCCTAGGCATCTATGTGGGCCCGCCCGGAAGCGGCCAGGACCCCACGCTTGGCCTGGCCAAGGCCGTAGAAATGTGTAACAACAATGGCCATTGCCGCAAGTTTGATGCCGGCACCATGTGCCCCAGCTACCGCGTAACCCGAGAAGAGCAGCATTCGGTGCGGGGTCGTGCCAATACCCTGCGGCATGCGATCAGTGGCCAACTGCGCGATCAGGATATTGCCGGCGATGCGGTGGCCGAGGCACTTGCGCTCTGTGTGGGCTGCAAAGGCTGCAAGCGCGAATGCCCCACGGGTGTGGATATGGCCCGCATGAAGATCGAGGCGCAGTATCAGCGGGGTCTGCGCCATGGGTTTTCCGTGCAAGACCAGCTTGTTGCAGCGCTGCCCGACTGGGTGGTCTGGGTACGTCGTATCCCAGGGCTTGCCGCAGCACTAAACCTTCGCAACCGCAGCCCCCTCCTGGCCCGCCTCATGCAACGTGTTACCGGCATCGCCGCTGGCCGAAGGCTGCCGGCCTGGCGGTCGTCTCAGGCTCTGGCCGGTCTGCCTCATTTAGAAATGAACACGACAGCCCTGGCCGACTGCGATGTAGTGCTCTGGGCAGACACCTTTCACGATGGGTTTGCCCCGGGCCCGGTGCAGGCCGCCTATCGGCTCTTGCGTTCGCTCGGCTACCGCGTAGCATTGTCTGGCGCCGCTGCCAAAACGCCCCTGTGCTGCGGTCGGTCGGCCCTGTCTGTAGGCATGATTGATCAGGCCCGCGAACGGGCCCGCAGGGCGCTGCAGGTCTTAGCGCCCGCGGTTACTCGCGGGGTTCCTTTGGTCGGTTTGGAGCCCTCGTGCATTCTGGGGATTCGGGACGAGTGGCTGTCTCTGGGTCTGGGCGTGCAGGCAGAGCAGCTCGCCCAACAGACGTTTCTGATCGACGAATGGCTTGATCGTGAGGTTCACGCCGGAGGTATTGCAATAGCGAAGGATCCCGATGCGCAGGGGCCGCTTGCCCGAGGGCGCAGGGTTCTGCTGCATGGCCATTGTCATCAGAAGGCACTCGGTGTGTTGTCTGCCACCGAGCGGCTGCTCAGGGCAGCAGGCTTTTCTGTAGACACCATTGCTGCGAGCTGCTGCGGTATGGCGGGGCGATTTGGCTATGAGGCACGCTATCAGACGGTTTCGCGTGCCATGGCAGAAGATGCTTTGCTGCCAGCGATTCGCAAGGCCGATCGCGACACGCTTCTCGTGGCCGATGGTTTTTCCTGCCGCCACCAGATTCATGACCTAGCAGGCCGAGAGGTGTTGCACTGCGTAGAACTCCTGGCCCAGGGTTTTCTTGTGTCGTCAAAACCCATCGTACGCGGGGCGCATTAAAGGCCCATAATTCTGTTTCGACCCTACCCGTACTCTCAGAACTCCTATGGACCCAAATTTTCGCAAGCAGGCTTTGGAATACCACGAGGCTGGCGTTCCCGGAAAGATTGCCGTTACTCCTACGAAGCAGCTAACCAACCAGCGTGATCTCGCCCTAGCCTATTCGCCGGGCGTGGCGGCCGCCTGCGAAGAGATCGTGGCTGATCCGTTAAACGCCTTTCGTTATACCGCCCGAGGTAATCTGGTTGCAGTCATAACGAACGGTACTGCTGTGCTTGGCTTAGGCGATATTGGGCCCTTGGCCGCCAAGCCTGTGATGGAGGGCAAGGCAGTACTCTTTAAAAAGTTTGCGGGTATCAACGTCTTTGATATTGAGGTCAATGAAAAAGACGTGGATAGGCTCGTTGAAGTTATCGCCGCGCTTGAGCCCACCTTTGGTGGAGTGAACCTTGAGGACATCAAGGCACCCGACTGCTTTTATGTGGAACGCAAGCTGCGCGAGCGGATGAAGATTCCGGTTTTTCACGATGACCAGCATGGCACGGCCATCGTGGTGGGGGCGGCCATGGTCAATGGCCTAAAGGTAGTGGGTAAGGATATTAAGAAGGTGAAGATGGTGGTCTCGGGAGCAGGGGCGGCAGCTCTTGCCTGCCTCGACCTCCTACTTGACTTGGGCCTGCCCCACGAGCATATCTGGGTGACCGATCTTGCGGGAGTGGTCTATGAGGGCCGTACCGAACTCATGGACCCCGAGAAGGCGCGGTTTGCCCAGCCCACCGATGCCCGCAAGCTTGCCGATGTCATCGCTGGGGCCGATGTCTTTCTGGGGCTTTCTGCAGGAGGTGTGTTGAAACCTGAGATGGTTGCCAAGATGGCAGCGAATCCGTTGATCTTTGCCCTGGCTAACCCCAACCCAGAAATCCTTCCGGAAGACGTAAAGGCGGTGCGCAGTGACGCGATTATTGCCACGGGCCGCACCGACTATCCCAATCAGGTCAACAATGTTCTGTGTTTCCCGTTTATCTTTCGGGGCGCCCTCGATGTAGGAGCCACGACGATAACCCGGTCTATGGAACTGGCCGCGGTGCACGCAGTGGCAGAGCTTGCCCGGGCCGAGCAGTCAGAAGTGGTCACAGCCGCCTACGGCACAGAGGGCCTGAGCTTTGGACCGGAATACCTCATTCCAAAGCCTTTTGATCCTCGGTTGATTGTGAAGATTGCCCCTGCCGTGGCCAAGGCAGCTATGGAAGACGGTGTGGCCACAAGGCCCGTGGCCGATTTTTCCGCCTATGTCGACAAGCTCCAGGAGTTTGTCTATCTCTCGGGCAACTTCATGAAGCCTCTGCTGCTGCAGGCCAAGGCGGCGGCGAAGCGGCGGCTAGTCTATGCCGAGGGGGAAGAGGAACGCGTGCTGCGTGCCGTACAGGTGGTGGTGGACGAGAACCTCGCCCAGCCCATTTTGGTGGGCCGGCCCCAGGTTATTGAGTCACGTGTTGCCAAATTCGGCCTGCGCATTAAGGCGGGTGTTGATTTTGAGGTAGTGAACCCTGAGTTTGATGGGCGGTATCGCGACTACTGGGAGACCTACTATCAGCTCACCCAGCGTAAGGGGGTTACTCCACAGTATGCCCAGGTAGAAATGCGCCGCAGGCACACCCTGATTGGTGCCATGATGATCCACAAGGGCGATGCCGATGCCATGATCTGCGGCACTTTTGGCACCCACCGACTGCATCTACATTATGTTGATCAGGTGCTTGGGCTAGCGCCGCAGGCCTCTGTGTACGCAGCGCTGAACATTCTGATGCTGCCCAATCGCACGGTGGGTATTGTCGACACCCATGTAAACGACGACCCCAGTGCGGAGCAGATCTGCGAGATTACTTTGGCGGCTGCAGAGGCGATGCGAGGCCTTGGAATTGAGCCGAGGGTGGCATTGGTATCGCATTCAAACTTTGGCGGCTCTAACTCCGCTTCGGCGCTGAAAATGCGCAGGGCGCTTGGGCTGATTCAGAACCAGGACCCTGCGCTGAATATAGACGGGGAGATGCATGGCGATGTGGCCCTCGATCCGGCCTTGCGAAAGGCGATCATGCCCAACTCTACGCTACAGGGGGAGGCTAACCTTTTGGTACTGCCCTCGCTGGAGTCGGCCAATATTGCCTATAACCTTTTAAAGACTGCGGCGGGCAATAACATCGCGATCGGTCCGATCTTGCTGGGCTGTGCCTCGCCAGTCACGATTCTTACCCCATCGGCCACCGTTCGCCGACTAGTCAACATGACCGCACTAACGGTGGTGGGGGCAAACAGGCCAGGTTACGCGCCGATTTAGTGTTTAAAACTCCCCGAGCCGGGTAGCAACGGCGGCCAATACGGTGGCGGCTGCGGTTTCTGTTCGCAGCACCCTGGGGCCGCAGCGCACGCCTAAAAATCCTGCCTGCCGGGCCAGCGCCGCTTCTGCCTCAGTAAATCCTGCCTCAGGGCCAATCGCAATAAAAAGGCGGCGGTCCGAAGACAGAGGCGCAGCAGATACTGCAGCTGAGGCATTGGGGTCGAGCAGCCAGCAGTCCGATGCTCTTCGTGTGTCGCAAGGCTCACCCTCAGCGGTGTCTCGCAGAGCGATTGGGTTTGGGCGGCCGGAATCTGCCAGCACGTTATCTTGCGGACTTGCCTCGCGGACAGCGTCTGCAAAACTCCGCACCGGTGCTATCAGCGGTACCCGGTTTCGCCCCGACTGCGCGGCTGCGGCCTCAGCGATGCGCTGCCAGTGTTCTCTGCGCTTTTCTGCCCTGCCCGGGTCGAGCCGCACCAGGCTGCGCTGGGTCTGAACCGGCCAGATGGCAGCCGCCCCCAGTTCGGTGGCCTTCTGCACCACCCAGTCCATTTTGTCGCCTGTGCACAGGGCCTGTATCACCACAATCGCCAAGGGCGATTCACGGCTCATGGCCTGGAAAGGACCTAAGTGTAGTTCGGTGCCCGCAGGGCTGGTTGAGACCACCGTGGCGGCCGCTTCTCGGCCTTGTCCGTCGAATACCGTGAGCCTGTCTCCGGCGCTGAGCCGAAGCACCCGCATGAGGTAGTGGTCCTGCTCGGGCGATAGGCGCACGGCCCTTGGCTGGCCGCTGGGGGTCTGACTAGTGGCGCACTCTGGCAGGTAGAGACGAGGGATCATGGCGACAGAGTAAATCGTCAGGCTTTTGAAACAAAACCGGTAAGAAACTCTTTGCAGGGGTCGCAGGCTGGGCCGGTTAGAATTCGGGTTATCCAGAAGGCTATGGTTTTCTGGGACCGGGTTAACCCCCAAAAAAATCAAAATAATCAGTTAAAAAAACGAGTCAGTCAGCCCACGCCTTTGATCGGAGACCCCCTTGGTGTACGCCCCCCCGTTGTTCGCCCCAATTCCCCTTGCCCGAGTTCCGCATGCCCGACTGTCTGCCGCGTCTGGTGGGTCTGGGCCAAGCGTAAGCCCTGCCGGGTCTTCGCGCTCGGTGTCCTCGGAATCCATGGCCAACGCCATTCGCGCCCTTGCAATGGATGCTGTGCAGAAAGCGAACTCGGGCCACCCCGGCATGCCCATGGGCATGGCCGATATGGCTGTGGCCTTGTGGCACGGGCATTTAAAGCACAACCCTAAAAACCCTTCCTGGCCAGACCGCGACCGGTTTGTGGTGAGTAATGGCCATGGGTCTATGCTGGTCTATGCCCTGCTGCACCTTACGGGCTACGACCTGCCAATCGAAGAGATTAAGAACTTCCGCCAGCTGCATTCCAAGACCCCGGGCCACCCCGAGGTGGGCGTGACTCCGGGCGTGGAGACCACCACCGGGCCGCTGGGCCAGGGAATTACCAATGCCGTTGGCCTAGCCCTTGCCGAGCGTCTGTTAGCGGCAGAATTTAACCAGCCTAATTTTGAACTCGTAAACCACAATACCTATGTCTTTCTGGGTGATGGCTGCCTGATGGAGGGCATTAGCCACGAGGCCTGCGCCTTGGCTGGTGTCTGGGGGCTGTCTAAGCTCATTGCCCTGTACGACGACAACAGCATCTCTATTGATGGCAAGGTTGAGGGCTGGTTTCGGGACGACACAGCCAAACGGTTTGCCGCCTATGGCTGGAATGTGATCGGCCCAATAGATGGCCACGACACCCAGGCGGTTTCTGCGGCACTTACCCAGGCGCGTCTCTGGGCCCGCGCTGGCAATAAAGGGCGGTTGGCCCCTACGCTCATCATCTGCAAGACCACCATTGGTAAGGGTTCGCCCAACCGCGCCGGCACGGCCAAGGCCCACGGTGAGGCCCTGGGTGACGAAGAGATTGCGCTGACGCGCAAGGCCATCGGCTGGCCGCATGCGCCCTTTGAGATTCCGAAAGAGATCTACGCCGCCTGGGATGCCAAGGCCGCCGGCGCCCACCACGAGCAGGCCTGGAACCGCCTTATGCAGGCCTACGCAGCGGCCTTTCCCGAAAAAGCCCGCGAGTTTTCGCGCCGTATGGCCGGTGATCTACCCAAAGACTTTGCTGCCAAAACACAGGCCTATGTTGCGCAGCTCTGTAAAGATGCGCCGACTGTGGCAAGCCGCAAGGCCTCGCAGATGGCCTTAGACGAAATTGGCCCCAGGCTGCCCGGGCTTTTAGGGGGCTCGGCCGACCTCACGGGCAGCAACCTAACCAACTGGAAGGGCGTAGCCACACTCAAGGTGGATGCCCAGGGCGGGCTGACCCCCGGCCAGCATATTAGCTACGGCGTGCGCGAGTTCGGCATGGCTGCCATCTGTAACGGTGTGGCTTTGCATGGTGGCTTTATTCCCTACTGCGGCACCTTCCTCACCTTTGCCGACTACAGCCGCAATGCCATTCGCATGGCCGCGCTCATGCGTCAGCGGGTGATCCATGTCTTTACCCACGATTCGATTGGACTGGGCGAAGATGGCCCCACCCACCAACCGGTGGAGCATCCTGCCTCACTGCGGCTCATTCCCTTTTTGCATGTCTGGCGTCCGGCCGATGCGGTGGAAACCGCGGTGGCCTGGCAGGCGGCATTGGAGCGTAAAGATGGTCCCACCGCGCTCTTGCTGTCGCGTCAGGGCCTACCGCCCCAGGTGAAAGACCCCGCCCTCGCCAAAGAGGTTGCAAAGGGCGGCTATGTTTTATCCACGGATGCGAACCCGCAGATTGTGCTGATGGCCACGGGCTCTGAGGTGGCGCTCGCCATGCAGGCGGCTGGCATGCTGCGGGCCGAGAAACGCCGGGTGCGTGTGGTCTCACTGCCTTCAACCACCGTGTTTGATCAGCAGACGGTGGCCTATAAGTCTTCGGTCTTGCCCGAGGGCGTGCCGCGTGTGGCCATTGAAGCCGGCGTTACCGATTTTTGGTGGAAGTACCAGCCCGCGGCCGTGATTGGGCTCGACCGTTTTGGCGAGTCGGCCCCGGCAGGAGACCTGTTCAAATTCTTTGGCATTACAGCCGAGGCCCTGGCAGAGACGGCCCGTGCGGTGCTCGGCCGCTAGCCGCCTATCTCGGCAGCACTAAAAACGCGTGTGCGGAACCGCGCAGCCATAGAATTCCGTAGCATTGGATTTATTTAAGGGAGAAAACTGTCTATGACGATTAAAGTGGCAATCAACGGCTATGGCCGTATTGGCCGCAATGTGCTGCGTGCGCATTATGAGGGCGGTAAAAAGCACGATATCCAGATCGTGGCCATTAACGACCTGGGTAACCCAGAGACCAATGCCCACCTTACCCAATACGACACGGCCCATGGCAAGTTTCCGGGCACGGTGTCGGTCGATGGCGACTCTATGGTGGTGAACGGCGATCGCATTCGGGTGTTGGCCAATCGCAACCCGGCAGAGCTTCCCTGGAAAGACCTAGGCGTCGATGTTGTGCTTGAGTGCACAGGATTTTTTACCAGCAAAGAAAAGGCCGGTGCCCATCTGGCCGGGGGCGCAAAAAAAGTGATTATCTCCGCCCCGGGTGGCAAAGATGTCGATGCCACCGTGGTCTATGGCGTAAACCACGGGGTGCTTAAGGCCAGTGATACGGTGATCTCCAACGCCTCCTGCACCACTAACTGCTTGGCGCCGGTGGCCAAGGTGCTGCACGAGGCATTGGGAATTGAGTCTGGGCTTATGACAACGATTCATGCCTACACCAATGATCAGGTGCTCACCGACGTCTATCACGAAGACCTGCGGCGGGCCCGGTCGGCCACGATGTCGATGATTCCTACCAAGACGGGTGCGGCTGCTGCCGTGGGCTTGGTGCTACCCGACCTCAACGGCAAGCTCGATGGCTTTGCCATGCGGGTGCCAACCATTAATGTCTCGGTGGTCGATCTTAGCTTTGTCTCGAAGAAGGCCACCTCGGTCGACGAGGTGAATGCCCTGTTAAAGGCCGCCGCGGCTGGACCCTTAAAGGGTGTCCTGGGCTACAACACTGCGCCCTTGGTCTCGATTGACTTTAACCACGACCCCCATTCCAGTATTTTCGATGCCACCCAGACGCGGGTATCGCCAGATGGCCATTTGGTAAAGATCTTGTCCTGGTATGACAACGAGTGGGGATTTTCCAATCGCATGCTGGATACCACTGTGGCCCTGATGTCCGCGCAGTAGATTGGGCCGGTGGCTTCTTTGACTGCCATGGACTGCGGGTGAGCCTGATGCCGGGATAAAAGCCAGACCCTCAATAGAAAGAGGATAACAAGGGAGATAAGGTGGTTATGAAGTTTAAGCGGATGTCAGACCTGGATCTGAAGGGAAAGCGCGTGTTTATTCGCGCCGACCTCAACGTGCCGCAGGATGATGCAGGCGCCATTACTGATGACACCCGCATTCGGGCCTCGGTGCCAGCCATAGAACAGGCTCTGGCCGCAGGTGCGGCAGTCATGGTTACTTCGCATCTTGGGCGGCCCACCGAAGGCGAACTCAAGGCCGAAGACTCCCTTGGGCCTGTGGCCTCTCGCCTTGCAGAACTCTTGGGCCGCAAGGTGCCTGTCATCAGCCACTGGGTACATGGCGGGTTTGAGGTCAAGCCGGGCGAACTGGTGGTGCTGGAAAACTGTCGCGTGAATAAGGGCGAGAAGAAAGACGATGAGACCCTGTCGAAAAAAATGGCAGAGCTATGCGATGTCTATGTAAACGATGCCTTTGGCACCGCCCATCGTGCCGAGGCCACCACCCACGGCATGGCACGTTTCGCGCCCGAGGCCTGCGCGGGACCCCTTATGGCGGCTGAGCTTGATGCCCTGGGTAAGGCGCTGCAGTCGCCGAAGCGGCCATTAGTGGCGATTGTTGCAGGCTCCAAGGTGTCCACCAAGCTCACCATTTTGAAGTCGTTGTCGGCCAAGGTGGACCAGCTGATTGTGGGCGGCGGCATTGCCAACACCTTCATGGCTGCCTGTGGACTACCGATTGGCAAGTCTTTGGCAGAGACCGACCTGCTTGAAGAGGCCAAGGAGATTATCCAGGCAATGAAGGCCCGTGGCGCTGAGGTGCCGATTCCCGAAGACGTGGTAGTGGCTAATGAGTTTTCTGCCCAGGCCCGTGCCAATAAAGTCTTGGCCGATCAGGTGGCGAGCGACGATCTTATTCTCGATATTGGCCCGCGCACTGCGGCCCGTTTGGCTGGCATCCTGGCTCAGGCAGGCACGATTGTCTGGAACGGGCCGGTGGGGGTATTTGAGATCGAACAGTTCTCGGGCGGCACCCGCACCCTGGCCTCGGCGATCGCCCATTCGCCAGGCTTTTCGATTGCGGGCGGGGGCGATACCTTGGCGGCCATCGCCAAGTACAACATCGCCAATCAGATTGACTATATTTCCACCGGGGGTGGGGCGTTTCTGGAGTTCCTTGAAGGCAAGACCCTGCCCGCGGTCGCCGCGCTTGAGGCCCGCGCGTGACCACTGCCCTGCGTGCCACCAAGATCGTAGCCACGCTTGGCCCGGCAAGCAGTAGCGCAGAGCAAATCGCGGCACTCGTGGCCGCCGGGGTGGATGTCTTTCGCCTGAATTTCTCGCATGGGTCGGCTCAGGATCACATCAGCCGCGCAGACATGATTCGTCGCGAGGCAGCAGCACAAGGGCGCGACGTGGGCATTCTTGCCGATCTGCAGGGGCCAAAGATTCGGGTCGGCATGTTTGCCCAGGGCAAGGTGACGCTTGAGAAGGGCGCCCGGTTTCGGTTCGATATCGACTGTGTTGCCGGTGACGCCACCCAGGTGGGGCTAGACTACCCTGAGCTTATTCATGATGTGCATGCAGGTGACATGCTGCTGCTCAACGATGGGCTGATTTCCATGCGGGTAGATGCGGTGGGCCTGCGTACGATTGACTGCACGGTATTGGAGGGCGGCGTTCTCTCTGACCGCAAGGGCATTAATCGCCAGGGAGGCGGGCTTTCGGCCCCCGCACTTACCGACAAGGATAAAGCCGATCTTCTGGTGGCTGCGCAGATGCAGGCAGACTTTATAGCGGTGTCTTTTCCAAAGTCTGCAGCCGATATGCATGAGGCCCAAGCACTCTTAGATGCTGCGGGTTCTAAAGCCTTAACTATTGCCAAGATCGAAAGGGTTGAGGCAATCACTAATCTTGCAGAGATCATTGAGGCCTCCAAGGGCATCATGGTCGCCCGTGGCGATCTGGCTGTTGAGGTAGGTGATGCTGCCGTACCAGCACTGCAAAAGAAAATGATTCGCCTGGCCCGGGAACTCAATCGGCTGACGATTACCGCCACCCAGATGATGGAGTCGATGATCTCCTCGCCGGTGCCTACCCGTGCCGAGGTGAGCGATGTTGCCAATGCCGTGCTCGATGGCACCGATGCCGTGATGTTAAGCGCCGAGACGGCGGCGGGAGCGTACCCTGTAAGAACCGTCGAGGCAATGGTGCGCATCTGTCTGGAGGCCGAAAAATTCGCGGACCGCACCCTCGATAGTCACTTCTTAAACCGCACCTTCTCGCGCGTCGACCAGTCGATTGCCATGGCAAGCCTGTTTACGGCCCGGCATCTGGATGTGAAGGCCTTGGTGGCGCTCACCCAGTCGGGGGCAACGGCCTTATGGATGTCGCGGCTTAATGCCGGCGTTCCGATCTATGCCCTCACGCCAGAGGAGACCAGTCGCCGCCGAATGGCGCTCTACCGCGATGTTGAGCCTCTTATGTTTGAGTTCGAAGGTACCGACCGCGAGACCTTATTGGCCCAGGCCGAGCAGCGTCTGGTAGATGCCGGAGTGGTACAGGCCGGCGATCGCATTATTCTCACCATGGGCGAACCCATTGGCCAGTCGGGTGGCACCAACACCATGAAGATCGTGCAGGTAACGGCACAGCCGTCAGAGCGGTTTTCCCCCCATAATCCCTAGGTTCTATCTCTATAGGAGTGACTGTCTATGCCTTTGGTTTCGATGCGCCAACTTCTTGACCATGCCGCCGAGCAGGGCTACGGCATTCCCGCATTCAATGTCAATAACCTCGAGCAGGTGCAGGCCATTATGGCTGCCGCCAGTGAGGTCGATGCGCCCGTGATCATGCAGGCCAGCGCCGGGGCCCGCAAATATGCCGGCGAGGAATTTTTAAAACACCTGATACAGGCCGCACTAGAGGCCTACCCCAAGGTGCCGTTGGTTATGCACCAAGACCACGGCCAGAGCCCTGCCGTCTGCAAGGGCGCAATCGATCTGGGTTTTTCCAGTGTGATGATGGACGGCTCCTTAGAGGCGGACGGCAAGACCATTGCCAGTTACGACTACAACGTGGCGGTCACCGCGGAAGTGGTGAAGATGGCCCATGCCCTGGGTGTCTCCGTTGAGGGCGAACTCGGCTGCCTCGGGTCTCTGGAAACCATGAAAGGTGACAAAGAAGACGGCCATGGTACCGAGTCGACTATGACCCGCGAGCAACTGCTCACCGATCCCGAGCAGGCCGCTGACTTTGTACGTAAGACCCAGCTCGATGCCTTGGCCATTGCCATTGGTACCAGCCATGGGGCCTATAAGTTTTCGCGTAAACCCACGGGTGACATTCTGGCCATCGACCGGATTAAAGAGATTCATCAGCGCATTCCCACCACCCATCTGGTTATGCATGGGTCTTCGTCGGTGCCACAGGAACTGCTCGAAGAGATCCGCAAGTTCGGTGGTGAGATGAAAGAGACCTACGGCGTGCCCGTGGAGGAGATCCAAGAAGCGATTAAGCACGGGGTGCGCAAGATCAATATCGATACCGATATTCGCCTGGCCATGACCGCAGCGATGCGTCGATTCATGATGCAGAACCCCTCACACTTCGATCCCCGAGATTTTTTGAAGCCTGCCCGTGATGCGGCCAAGCAGATCTGCAAGTTGCGGTACGAGCAGTTTGGCTGTGCGGGGCAGGGGAGTCGGATTCAGCCCCGTGGGCTACCCGATATGGCGCGCCAGTATTCGGCCGGAGCCTTGGCCCAGCGGGTGCAGTAAGGTCTCGCGCCGTTGATGCTTGCGTCTCAGATTTCCTCTCTGCCGCTGCTCGGGCGTGGCAAGGTACGCGACCTCTACGCAGTGGGTGAAGACAAACTTTTAATGGTGGCAACCGATCGGCTGTCTGCCTTCGATGTGGTAATGGCGGAACCGATTCCCGATAAGGGCGTGATTCTGAATCGCATGTCGGAGTTCT
Source organism: Burkholderiaceae bacterium (assembly GCA_049426285.1). Lineage (GTDB taxonomy): Bacteria > Pseudomonadota > Gammaproteobacteria > Burkholderiales > Burkholderiaceae_A > Hahnella. The sequence continues at coordinate 16,452 of JBMSYB010000010.1, read as the reverse complement.
GGTTTGCGCGCCTGGCGCATCTGGTGCCCAATCACCTCACCGGTATAGACCCGGAGTCGGTGGTCTTGCCCAGCGAGGTGGGGCAGGTGCGCGGCCGGGCGGTGGTTGTCAAGCGACTGCAGCCTTTACCTATTGAGGCCGTGGTGCGTGGCTACCTGATTGGCGGGGGCTTAAAAGACTATGAGGCTACGGGTGCTGTCTGCGGTATTCGTCTGCCGCCTGGGCTTAAGCAGGCAGCCCGCCTGCCCGAACCGATTTTCACGCCGGCCCATAAGGCTGAGGCGGGTGCCCACGATGAGAATATTTCTTTTGACGAGGTGGCTGCCCGTATTGGCGCAGACCGCGCCGAGGAGCTGCGCCGTATCAGCCTGGCCCTCTATCGTGAGGCCGCCGACTATGCGCTCACCCGCGGCATCATCATTGCCGATACCAAGTTTGAGTTTGGCCTTGATGATGCGGGTGTTCTGTATCTTATGGACGAGGTGCTAACCGCAGACTCTTCTCGTTACTGGCCGGCTGATCAATACCAAGAGGGCATCAGCCCCCCCAGCTTTGATAAGCAGTTTGTTCGCGACTATCTTGAGACGCTCGACTGGCCCAAAACGCCACCACCACCGGCGCTGCCCGAGTCGGTTATTGAGGGAACCGCCGAGAAGTATCGCCAGGCGCTTTTTCAGATAACTGGTCAGCAGATGCCTGTGGTGGGTGTTGTGATGGGCTCGCAGTCAGACTGGGAGGTGATGCAGCATGCGGTAGAGATTCTGCGCCGGTTTGGTGTGCCCTATGAGGCCCAAGTGGTCTCGGCCCATCGTATGCCCGATGCCCTGTTTGCCTACGCAAGTACGGCCCGGGCACGGGGGCTCAAGGGCATTATTGCTGGAGCAGGCGGGGCGGCCCATCTCCCGGGAATGGTCGCGGCAAAAACCCCTGTTCCGGTCTTTGGCGTGCCCGTGCCTTCTAAGTATCTGCGCGGCGAAGACTCTTTGCATTCCATCGTGCAGATGCCCAAGGGTATTCCGGTGGCCACGTTTGCAATTGGTGAGGCCGGCGCCGCAAATGCCGCCTTGCATCTGGTTGCCATGCTCGCCACGAACGATGCTCGCCTTGCAGCCGAGCTGAATGTCTTTCGGTCTGAGCAGACCCAGGCTGCCCAGGCGATGAATGCCCTGCTTGGGCGCTAACGAATTACCTGGCTCTCTTATGCGTAGTGCCTCTGATAAGCCCGTAACCATTGGCCTTTTGGGCGGGGGGCAGCTTGGCCGGATGATGATTCAGGCGGCGCATTTGCTTGGTATTCGGGTTGTAGTCTTAGATCCAGACCCCCATGGGCCCGCCGGACAGATTGCCGATCAGGTGGTTGTCGGTGCCTATAACGATCCAAAGGCACTTACCGAACTTGCCGCATGCGCGTCAGTGTTTACAACCGAGTTTGAGAATGTGCCGTCCGCTTCGTTGCGGTTTCTTGCCCAGTATGGGCCTACCTATCCCTCTGCGGACTGTGTCGAGATTGCCCAAGACCGACGCCGCGAGAAGGCTTTTTTTCAGAAGGCCGGGGCGGCAGTGGGGCCATTTCTTGCGGTGACCCACGACGAAGATCTGCGCTCTGCACCTGCTGATCTCTTTCCCGCTATTTTGAAAACGGCGGAACTCGGCTATGACGGAAAAGGGCAGGCACTGGTCGGTGACCCCCAGTCGGCACTCGAGGCCTTTTATCGATTTGATCGCGTGCCTTGTGTGCTGGAGAAAAAGCTGGCCCTTGCCCAGGAGGTTTCTGTGGTGCTAGCCCGCAGTGCGGCCGGTGAGATGGCCGTTTATCCTGTGGCCGAAAACGTTCACCGCAACGCCATTCTGGATACCACCACCGTACCCGCCAAGGTGTCTGCTGCCCTTGCAGATCAAGCCTGCCAAGCGGCCCATCGCATTGCTGAGGCCATGGGATATGTGGGTGTTCTGGGGGTGGAGTTTTTTGTGCTTGCTGATGGCCAATTATTTGTCAACGAAATGGCACCCCGCCCCCACAATAGCGGCCATTATTCGATAGAGGCCTGCGCAACAAGCCAGTTTGCCCAACAGGTACGAATCTGTGCCGATATCCCTTTAGGGCCCACGACCCTGAAGTTTCCGGTGCGTATGACCAATTTGCTGGGAGACCTCTGGTATCCCCAAGGGGCATCAGGCCCCATTCAGACACCCGATTTCACACGGTTCACGCAAGAACCCGGCAGTGTGTTGCATCTTTATGGAAAATCCGAGCCGCGACCCGGGCGCAAGATGGGGCATGTAACCCAGCCCTGGGTGCAGGGGTAATCCTTTCACGTGGCGCGGTGCCTTACTGCCTCAGAGGCCGCGGTAGCTCTGGCTGCCGAGCACCTGGCCCATCATGGGCTTGTGGCCTTTCCTACCGAGACGGTCTATGGTCTGGGCGCCGATGCCCTGTCGGCAGAAGCAGTTGCCAAGATCTTTCAGGTGAAGGGCCGGCCTTCTGATCATCCGCTCATCGTGCACGTGGCGACGGCCGCCGCTGCGCAGGCCTTGGCGAGCCACTGGCCCATTGCTGCCCAGTGTCTTGCGTCGGCATTCTGGCCGGGGCCACTGACATTAATTGTGCAAAAGGCAGAGTCTGTGCCCTTGGCAGTAACAGGAGGACAAGTGTCGGTGGGACTGCGTGTGCCGAGCCATCCGGTTGCCCAGGCACTGCTCAAGGCGTTCTCTGTTCTGGGTAGCGGTGCTCTGGCTGCCCCATCGGCCAACTCGTTTGGCAAGGTTAGCGCGACCCGTGCAGCCGATGTCATGGACCAGTTATCGCACCGTCTTGCAGCCGACGATCTGGTGCTTGACGGCGGCCCCTGTACCGATGGCATTGAGAGTACGGTGGTGGACTGCACGGTAGATCCGCCGCGTATTCTCAGGCCCGGGGTGCTTGGCCGCACGGCGATTGCGGCGGCCCTGTCTGATCAGGGTATTGGATTGGCTGCGCCCCTTTACCTTTCTGCAGAGGCGAATGCCGTCCAGGGGGCAGCGGTGCGGGATAGGCCCGATACGCCTTCGGCGCCGATGCCTCGGGTCTCTGGCAGTCTTGCCTCCCATTACGCACCGTGCACGCCGCTCTGGGTACTGCCCGGCGAGGCCTTGCGCCAGCAGCTAGACCAGTACCTGCGCGCGAACCCGGGGGCACAGGTTGCTGTCTGCATGTTTTCTGACTGGGCTGATGCACCCGAGGGCGTACATTTTGAGAAGGCGCCCGAAGATGCCTCCGTGTATGGGCGGGCCTTGTATGCCCGGCTTAATGACTGGGATAGCGCTGGGTTTGGGCTTTTGTGCCTTGAGCGCCCCCCGCAGACCCCCGAATGGGAGGCGGTACAAGACCGCCTTCGGCGGGCCGCCTTTTGAACAACGATAATGCGGCTATGGACTACGAAATCATTCCTGTAACTCCGTTTCAGCAGAACTGCTCCCTGGTAATCTGCCCAGTGACACACAAGGCCGCCTTCATCGACCCCGGTGGCGATATCGATCAGCTTGAGGCCATCGCTGAGCATGCGGGCGTGGAGATTGAGAAGATCCTGCTCACCCATGGCCATATCGACCACTGTGGCGAGGCGGGCATTCTTGCAGAGCGGCTCGGTGTGCCAATTGAGGGGCCGCATAAAGACGACAAGTTCTGGATTGATCAGCTGCCCGGTCAGGGCAAGATGTTTGGGTTCCCACCCCTAGAGGCCTTTACCCCCGATCGTTGGTTAGAAGATGGTGATACGGTCATGGTGGGCCAGCAGGCCCTTGAAGTGATTCATTGTCCGGGGCATACGCCCGGCCATGTGGTGTTTATCCATCTGGGAGACCGGCTGGCCTTTGTGGGGGATGTCTTATTTGCCGGTTCGATTGGTCGAACCGACTTTCCGCGTGGCAATCATGCAGACCTGTTGCGTTCGATTAAGAAACGCCTCTTTCCGCTGGGCGACGATATCCAGTTTGTGCCGGGTCATGGCCCCATGAGCAGCTTCGGTGAAGAGCGGCGGTCAAACCCCTTTGTAGGAATGACAGCAGACGAGTAGGAATGAACACCAGGCATCACGAACTGCCCGAAGAACGAATGCGTAGAAGACAAATGTATGGCCGCCTATAACGAAGAGAAAATCACCAGCGTTACCCACTGGAACGACACCCTGTTTTCCTTTACCACCACACGCGATCCGAGCTTTCGGTTTCGCAATGGCCACTTTGTGATGATTGGTCTTGAGGTCGATGGCAAGCCTCTGATGCGTGCCTACAGCGTGGTGAGCCCCAACTATGAAGAGCACTTGGAGTTCTTGTCGATCAAGGTGCCCGATGGCCCACTGACCTCTCGGCTGCAGCATGTCCGCGTGGGCGATCGGCTTTTGGTGGGGCAGAAGGCCACCGGTACGCTGGTTATTGACGATCTTCGCGAAGGGCGCCACCTGTATTGCTTCTCTACGGGAACTGGGCTTGCGCCCTTTATGAGCATCATTCGCGACCCTGACACCTATGACCGTTTTGAGAAGGTCGTGCTGATTCATGGGGTGCGGCTGGTCAGCGAACTGGCTTACGGTGATTACATTAAGAACGAACTCACGGCGCATGAGTTTCTCGGCGACATGGTGCGTGATCAGTTGATCTACTATCCCACCGTCACGCGGGAGGCCTTTACCCATACCGGAAGGCTCACCACGGCCATCGAGACGGGCCAGCTTTTTCACGATATTGGTCTGCCCCCGCTCGATTCGGCGCACGACCGAGCCATGATTTGTGGCAGCCCCTCGATGCTCAAAGAGACCGCACAGATGCTCGACGAAAGAGGATTTGTGGTGTCTCCCGGGCTTGGCCAGCCGGGCGACTATGTGATCGAACGGGCCTTTGTAGAGCGCTAGGCCAAACGCCGTGAAGCGATCGAATAGGTTTTCTGGGGCGCTAGGCCGAAAGCCGCTGTCGGGCGATATACGATAAACCGTCGACCAGCATGACTAGGGCAATCATCGCCATCAGAATGGTGCTGGTTTCGTTCATGTGAAAGAGCCCCATATGAAAGGCCAGCATCTGCCCGAGTCCGCCCGCGCCAACGACGCCGAGCACGGCGGCTGCGCGAATGTTATTTTCCCAACGGTAAAGTGAATACGAGACCAGCTGCGGCAGAATAGTGGGCAAGGTAGCGTAGAAAAACACCCGTAGCTCCGATATTCCTTGGCTGCGCAGCGCCACTGCCGCATGGTCGGGGGCGTTTTCAATGGCCTCAGAAAAAAGCCTTCCAAAGACACCGGTGGTGTGCAGGGCCAGGGCCAGCGTGCCCGCAAACGGACCGAGCCCTGCGAAGATAAGCAACAGCGCAGCCCAGACCAGTTCAGGAATCGAACGCAGGGCATTAAAGGCAAGTTTGGTAATCCCTCGTACCAAGGTCAACAACCCCGGGCCTTTCAGGCTTGCGGGCAGAGCCAGACCAAGCCCAAAGACCACTGCAAGCAGCGTGCCGATCGCCGACATTGCCAGAGTCTCAAGGCTGGCGAAAAACACCTTCGTGACAAAGGGACCAGACAGATCGGGCGAGAGAAGCTCAGCAATAAACTTACCCATGCGTGCCATGCTGTCTGCCGAGAAGAACTGGGCGATCTGCAGGTTTAGAGACCAGAGGCTTGCGAGCGTGAGGCAGGCAATCGCCAGCAGTAGCAGTCGCGCCTTTGTAGATACCCCAGAGACAATTGGCTTCATCGAATCGCCCGTCGCAAGGCACTGCTTAAGAGATCGGCCAGGCCCACCAGCAGCATGAAGACCAGCAGCATGGTGGCCACCTCTCCGCCATTGAACATCTTCATCGAGTTATCCATCTGCTGACCCAGGCCACCGGCGCCCACAAAGCCCAATACAGCCGAAGACCGAATGGCACACTCCCAGCGATAAACGGTATAGCTGGTAAGCTCCGAGGCATTCTGGGGCAAGAGCCCGTAAAAGAAAGCCTGCAGCCGGGATGCTCCATTGCGCAGCAGTGTCTGCGTGGCATGGGTCTCGCCGCTTTCGAGAATCTCGCTGTAGACCTTGCCCAGCATGCCGGCATAGGTAAGTCCAATCGCCAGTACGCCGGCGGTAGGCCCCAGTCCCACCACGCGGACAAAGACCAGCGCCCAGATGAGCTCTGGAATGCTACGCAGAAGAATCATTACCCAGCGAAGCAGCTGCCGCACGGCAAAGGGCAGCGCTGCCATGCGGCCCGTGAGAGCTGACACCGACAAGATGCGCGTGGCTAAGAGTGTGAGCGGAATCGCCAGCATCAGGGCTAGCGCCATTCCGGCAGTGGCAATAGCCACGGTTCTCCACGACTCTTTGGCCACCATGAAAAGAAACTCACCCGTGAACACGGGCGGGAAGAAGTCGCCTAGAAACCGCAGGGTGACGCGGAGGTTGTCGGGATCAAAAAAGATCCACGGTTTGAACTCGGTGGCTACCAATGCGGGCCAGAGAATGACCAGGCCTGCTAGTGTCCAAAAGACACGGCCGGTCCAGGCAGGGTCACGCAGTTCGGGCGCCTTGGCTGGATGGGACGGGGCCATGGATCGGGCAGGCAGTCAGTGGTCGTCTGCCCGGGGGCTAACGGCAGCGCACCATGGCCTGGGTGGACATCGCAGTGGAGCTGGTGTTCTCTTCGGTCTGCAGAAGGTCTGAAGAGTCGGGGATTGCCTCCTGGGCATAGAGCTCCGCAAGCCGCTCGGGGTCTACCGCTTTGGCGGGAAGGTCGAATACCACGCGCCCGTCTTGCAGCCCAATCACCCGCGGGAAGGCAGACAGCGCAAAATCCACCTGGTGCAGGCTGCATACCAGAGTAATCCCGCGTGCGCGGGCCTGCTCGGTGAGCACGGAAATAACCAGATGGGCGCGTTTGGGATCAAGCGCTGAGAGGGGCTCATCGATAAGCCAGAGTCGCGCAGGCGACAGCAATGCCCGTGCGAGCCCCACGCGCTGCCGCTCTCCACCCGAGAGTCGATCCACACGTAGCCAGAGTTTTTCTTCCAGGTCGAAGGCCGCCAAGGCCTGGGCTGCCAGGTGCGCATCTCTCGGATAAATCAGCGACATCAGGCTCTGCCAGAGGGATTGACCGGGAAGCCGCCCAGCCAACACCGAGGTGACCACTCGCTGCCTGGGCGGCAGGGGCGGTGTCTGCGGGGCATAGTAGACCTGCCCGCGCAGTGCCTGTAGCACCGGCTGTGGCAGAGACCAGAGCGACTGGTCATTAAGCAGCACCCGACCATGGGCGGGCTTGAGTGTCGCGGCCATGAGCGCAAGAAAACTTGTCTTGCCGGCGCCCGAGGGGCCAATAACGGCTACCTGCTCGCCGGGAGCAATAGTTAAACCGATCTGTTGCAGGCAGGGAGGTGCCTCGGCGAGCGCTGTGGGATGGTAGGCGGTGATGGCCTCCAGCCCAACAGAGAATCCGCCCACGCTACTTGATCAGCCCGGCACTCTTACCGGCCCGCTCGAGACCCTTGTAATTCTCGGCTTTGGTTGGAATGTATTTGGTTGCCCGATTAAGCGTCAGAATCTCCTTGCCCTCTGGCGTGTTCATGTCAAGGGCAAGTAGCGCCTTGGTGATACGGTCACGCAGGGCCACAGGCATATCGGCATGCACCGACCAGTTGTAGTTAAAAAAAGGCGGCGTGGTGTAGAAGACATCGACCTTGCTGGTGTCTACCTTTTTCTCGCTGACAAATTTACGCCAGACGGTAATGTCGAGCGCTGCGGCATCGACGCGGCCACTGACCACCGAGGCAATCGTGGCATCGTGCGCGCCTGAGTAAGCCACGCGCTTGAGGTCTTTCTCTGGGTCAATGCCGGCCTCTAGCAGGAAGGTACGTGGCATCAGGTGGCCCGAGGTGCTTGACTGCGAACCAAAGCTCACTTGCTTACCTTTAAGGTCTTGCAGGGTCTTGATGCCAGAGTCTTTCTGGGTAATGAATACCGAGCGAAACTGGGTGTCCTCTTCGCGCTGGGCAATCGGCACCACCTTTCCACCAGAGCGAATCTGGGCCTGCACATGGGTGAATCCACCGAACCAGACGAGATCTACCTGCTTATTTACCAGGGCCTCCACGGCGGCGGGGTAGTCATTCACGGGCGTGAAGACCACCTTCATGCCGAGCTGCTTTTCCAGGTAGGCCGAGAGCGGCCCAAACTTGCGAATCTGCTCGGTGGCGGCCTCTTCGGGAATAGTGGTGACCCGCAGCGTGTCTTGGGCCTGCGCGAGGCCAGCGGCGAGAAAAAGGCTGGCGAATATGCTGACCCCTATCGGTCTAATGGCACGTGAGAAAAAGGCAGGCAGGGCGGGGCATTTCATCGGAGGACTCCTTGGGATATGAGACGTGATTTGATGCACTTAAGAGTAAGGAGGGCTCGGGTCTGATAACGGTTTAAGCCTCAGACTTGATTGAACCATAAACCCGAAGCATGGCGGGGGAAAAGAAAAAGGTGCCCCCACAAACTGCAGGACACCTTTTTTTCTATGGGCCGAGGGGGGTCAGCGCATTATTTCGGTAACCCGCCGCCAGTGAGTTGGCGAAACAGCACAACCGCACGACTAGGCTCGTTCTCCATGGGCAGGCCTGCCTTGCTCCAGGCCACCATTGAGTCGGGGTACATGCGGGTGCCGGACTGCCCTAGTACTTCAGACAAGATAAACCAGTTGGTTGCGGCCCAGTGCCCGGTATTGCAAAAAGACACCACATCGTCGCTAGCAAGCAGGCCCTTTTGCTGGGCAATGGCCTTTATCTGATCTGCGGGCAGCAGGTTTCCGGTTTTAGGTGTGAACCAGATCTCGGAATCGGCATTCTCTGCCCCGGGCAGGGTGCCCCACCGCGCGGCGGCGGGATGCCGGATGTCTCCCTTGTAAAAGGCCTCGGGGCGGGCGTCAATAAGCTTACTGGTAGGCTTTGCGCCCGATACGGTAAGTGCCTTCACTTCGTCAATCGAAACGATCTGGCTACGTTCGTATTTCACCTGTACCGCAGAAGGCGTGAGGGCTGGCATGCCCGTTTCGAGCGGCAGCTTGGCGGCTGTCCAGGCGGTGAGACCGCCATCGAGCACGGCCAGGTCGGCGAACCCCGACACCTTTAAGGTCCAGTAAACCCGGGCCGCAGCACCAAAGTCGGTACCCGTTTTTCCCGGACCCGCAATCACCAGAGGGGTCTGCGGCGTGAGGCCCAGACTGCTCAAAAACGCCGAGAGCTTTTCTTCAGAGGGAAGCCCGCCGGGGTTGTCTTTGCCACCCCGAAAGCCAGAGTACGGAGCCGGCAGGGCGCCCGGGATATGCCCTGCCGCATAGATAGGGGTCTTTTGGTCGGGCTGCACCAGTTCGCGTATGTCGAGCACTTTTACCGACTTGGATTGCAAGAGGGGCTGCAGTTGGCTGACGGTGATGACGGGAGAGGGAAGCTGTTTGGCCTGCAACCCGGCGAGCGGAAGGGAGAGACCTAAGGCAACTGCCGCCGGCGTGAGAAAAGACTTGCGCAGCCAGTCGCGACGCTGGCGCAATGGCAGTGTGAATGAGGAAAAGCGAACCATAAGACTTCCTTTTAAAAAGCGTAAGAGAAAGAGAGGCGTCTGTAGCAAAGCGTCGAAAGACTATCCCAAATTGGAGCGCTGGCATTGCACTTTCTGTGGAATCGATATCACCGCTAGCCTTTGCACGCGGCTCTGCGAAACCTTTTGCGGCGCGCTTTGGTTTTTCAGGCCATGCTTGCCCGAAAAGAGGCAGGCTGCCTGGTTACTAGCCGATGCGGTCGCCCCCGAGATACCGGGCATAGCGGCGCGACCGACCGTTGGCTTCGACCAGCAGTACGTCGTACTGGTCTTTCTGCCCGCCATACTCCGGGCCATCCATGCCGGGGCTGCCAATCGGCATCTGCGGCACTGACAGGCCCAACGCCCGGGGGCGCTCTTTGAGCAGCCGCAAAATTTCCGCCGCTGGAACATGCCCTTCTATGACATAGCCTTCCACCAGCGCGGTGTGACAGGAGCCCAGCGCAACCGGCATTCCGACCTCGCGGCGCTTAGCGGTATTGCCTTCGTCGTAGCCCTTCGTGGCAAAGCCGTTTTTCTTTAGATGCACCATCCAGTCGTTGCAGCACCCACAGGTGGGAGATTTCCAGACCTCTACCAGAGGCTGCTTTCGTTGGGCAGCGGCGGGCGCGGTGAGCAGCCCTAGGGCAGCAAGAGCCGAAAGGCTGGAGACTGCGACCAGCCAGTGCCGACGAGTGGTAAAGGTTTTTGTTTTGTTGGTATGCATGGGATATCCGTGGGGGTTGATTGGAAATAGTGTAGTGATTTCTTCTACACTCTTGCACATGCAAGACGCATTGCATTATCTCTTGTCACCGATTCGGCGCGGGCTTAGGTCGCGCGGGGTTATCGCATCGGTAGTCTTGCTCGCGCTGGTGATGCAGTCCTATGCCTGGGCCTCGCATCCGTGTCATGAGCTGCAGCATTCGCTGCCGACTCAAGCGCTTGATCGTTTGCAGCATATCGCCTCAGGCCATGCGGCAGACCATGCCCACGATCACGCCGCTGGCCATGGTGACCATACTCACCACGGTGGCGATCTGCGCGACGCGCAATCTGCTTCTGCGCTTCTAATGGCCCACAGTTGTCCGGCCTGTTCGGCCTGCTGCCTTGCCGCCGCTGTCTTTAGCGATGGCGGGGCGTCTGGGTTGCTCGACCTGCGCGACCCTGGCCCGCCTGTCGCGGTTGTCTTGGCGCAGCCATTGCCGCCGCACGACCCGCCTTTTCATCCTCCGCGCCTTAACTCCTTCCTGTAACCATACTCGGGGTGCCGCCTAAAGGGCAGTCTTGCAACTGCTATTTGGCGTTGGTCTCCCCTGCACTGGGTCGCATCATTCGAATCGATGACAAGAAGGAGTCTTAAGTGGTTACTTATTTATTTTCGGCATTGCTGATGCTGGTCAGCGCGGCCGCCTGGGCCTCGGCGCCGGGCGGTCCTACGCAGCATCATGCCCAGTCGTCTGACTGGCCCGCCGCCAATCGGGCGGTTGACGAGGCGGGTGGGTGGAAGGCCTATCTGCGCGAATCGGCGGCGGCGCAGTCGGCCGCACCGCCAGAGGCACGGTCATCGGCCTTTCGGGGGGACAGGTCTGCGGGCCAACGGGCCGCCGAGGCACGCAGGTTTGCACAGACCGTCGATGGCTGGATCGATTCCGCCCTCTTGGCCCAGCCCAGCCTTTCGCAGGCTACCCAGATGCTCAGTCGCGAGCTGGCTGCCGTTCGGCATCTCGGCCAGCTTTCCACAGGGGCGCGTTCCAACTTATTGCATGCAGTTGGGCTGGCACGGCAGGTCACCGATGACGCTATAGCCTGGGCCTATGCCCAGGAGCATCGCGCGCGCCGTCGCGAACGAGAAGACCTGGCCGAGGTGCAATGGCAGCTCGCCCAGCGGATGCATTCGGTGGGCAACATTCCTTTACTGGAAGAGCGCAAGGCGCGGCTGCATCTGCTCGAGGCGCAGGCCGATCTGCATAAGGCACAGGCAAGAATGCTCATCGCGCGTGAGTCACTGGTGCGCCACCTACGGCCTTCAGGAGACTGGGCAGTACCGGGGCATGGCATCGCTGATGGGCTGGTCTTGCCTTTGCCGCGGTCGTCATCGCTAGGCGGCGCAGTGGCTACGGAAGATGGGCCTGCGGCAAATCGGTTTGCAAGGCTTCTAACAGCCGCACAGCGCGGGGCAGCAAGCCAGCGGGCGCGCACTGCATCAGAGGCCACGCCCTATGCCTTGCGCCTTGCCTATGCGGCGCTTGTGCAGGCCGACGACCAGCTGCAGCTTGCGACGGCCCGGGCCCAGCTTCTAGTCGACGAGGGGCTCACGGTGCGCAGCGTTATCTCTGAAGAACACCTGCTGGCTTACAACGGCATGCTCATTGGCACTCCGAAGCTTCTCGAAGACCGAGACTCTGCGATGGCCTTCGAGCTCGAGGTGCTCGAGGCGGTACGCGACTACTGGCTTGCACGTTCGCGCCGCGATCATCAACAGGTGGTCGTTCTATTAGAAGAAATTTTTTGGGGAGTATCACCATGACCCAGTCACGTCGTTCGTTTCTTTCGTTTGCGGCCCTGGGCTCTGCAACCTTGGCCGCTGCTACCGTTGGTCGTTCCGCATTGGCCCGGCTGCCTGAGCCCGTGATCCAGTCTTCAGCCGAAACCCAGGCGCCGGCGTTACCCCATGCTGGGCGGCCCTATCGTCCCGTGGTCACGCTCAATGGCTGGACGCTGCCCTTCCGTATGAACCAGGGGGTAAAAGAGTTCCATCTGGTGGCAGAACCTGTGGTGCGTGAAATGACACCGGGGTTTAAGGCCCACCTCTGGGGCTATAACGGCCAGTCGCCGGGGCCCACGATTGAAGTCGTGGAAGGAGATAAGGTACGCATCTTTGTGACCAATCGGCTGCCGGAACACACCTCAATTCACTGGCATGGACAGCGCCTGCCCAACGGCATGGACGGGGTGGTGGGATTAAACCAGCCCGGTATCCCCCCAGGCAAGACCTTTGTCTATGAGTTCACGGCACGTCGTCCGGGCACCTTTATGTACCACCCGCATGCCGATGAGATGACCCAGATGGCCATGGGCATGATGGGCTTTTGGGTGACGCATCCGAAGGCCAAACATCCGTTGATCGAAGAGGTCGACCGCGACTTTTGTTTTCTGCTTAATGCCTATGACATTGAGCCGGGCAGTGCCACGCCCCAGATCATGACCATGCTCGATTTCAACCTGTGGAGCTGGAACAGCCGCCTGTTTCCCGGTATTGATTCGCTGAATGTACGGCTCAACGACCGGGTGCGGATTCGTATTGGCAATCTCACCATGACCAACCATCCCATCCATCTGCACGGCCACGAGTTTGAGGTCACGGGTACCGATGGGGGCCCGACGCCCAAGGGCAGTCGCTGGATGGAGGTGACCACCGATATCGCGGTAGGGCAGATGCGGCAGATCGAGTTCATCGCCGATGAAGAAGGCGACTGGGCTTTTCACTGCCATAAGAGCCACCACACCATGAATGCCATGGGCCATGATGTGCCGACCATGATCGGGGTCGATCACCGTGGGCTTGCGGCGCGTATCACTCGCCACATTCCCGACTACATGGTGATGGGTGAGCGGGGCATGGCCGATATGGCCGAGATGGAGATGCCGCTGCCGGTAAACACCGCGCCGATGATGACCGGTGAGGGCCCTTATGGTTCTGTAGAAATGGGCGGCATGTTTAGCATGGTGAAGGTACGTCGAGACCAAAAGCCCGGCGATTACACCGACCCTGGCTGGTATCAGCAGCCACCAGGCACACAGGCCTATCTCTACACCGGAGCGCTGCCGGCCGTGCCTCAGGCACCCGATGCGGCGCAACCATTGGTGAATCCGTCGCCGCAGAAGCCACCCAAAGACACCATCGAAGTACGCGTTCGCAAACCCCAACATTCAGGAGGACATCATGGTCATTAATTCTTTCTTTCGCAACACACGACGCAAGGTATTGCCTCACGAGGAGTCTCATTCGCCGCGGGGGCGAGGGCGACACACTGGATCACGTTTGGGATTGCAGCTTGTATTGGGCCTTTGCTTCGTCTTACCGTTGGCGGGCGCGGTGGTTGCCCATGGGCCAGCAGGCCACGGACAGGGAGGGCAAGGCGGTCATGGCAGTCATGCGGCTCCTAAGCCGGTTACCAAGACTCAGACCGACTGGGGCATTGCGGGCGACGCCAAGAATGTCTCGCGTACGATTCGCATCAACATGACCGATAACATGCGGTTTACGCCAGACAGTATCTCGGTGCAACTGGGTGAGACGGTTCGGTTTGAGGTCGTTAATGCCGGTAAGGCAATGCACGAGATGGTGATCGGTACGCAGAAGGAACTCGATGCCCATGCCGAGATGATGCTCAAGCACCCCAATATGGAGCACGATGAGCCCTACATGGCCCATGTCTCACCCGGCGCTACTGAGAGCCTGGTCTGGCAGTTCAATCGCCCTGGTACGTTTCAGTTCGCCTGCCTTATTGCCGGCCATTACCAGGCAGGAATGAAGGGACGCATTACCGTGTCAAAGACAAGCGCTGAAGCAGAGGCCCCTTGGGTACTGGCCGCTGCGCCCCAGTCCACAGCCACCGATGCGGTCATGGGCGATGACTGGACCCAGGCCGAAATTCGCCGGGTCGATGTTGCCAACAAGCGCATGACCCTTAAGCATGGCGAGATAAAAAGCCTGGATATGCCACCCATGACCATGGTCTTTTATGTCGATGATGTTGCGCTGCTACAGGGCCTGAAGGAGGGCGATTCGGTACGTGTGCGGGTACGTCTGGAGGGAAAGCGTTATATGGTGACGGCAGTCTCCCCTTTGTAGCGAGGGTTTTGACTGCCCTTGACTGCGGAAGACGGGCTGAAGCTTGCTAAGCTAAGGCGCATGGATATGAAGACTGGCGCCTTGCATGGCGATGTCGATTCGCTTGGCTGGCGTTTTGATAATAGCTACGCCCGGCTCCCTGAATACTTTTATGCCCGCGTGCGCCCCGAGCCTGTCGCTGAGGCCAACCTGGTTCTTCTGAATCATCGGCTCGCGGAGGAACTCGGGCTTAGGCTTTCCTCACTATCAGATAAAGCGCTTGCCGAAGTCTTTGCGGGCTCTTTGTTGCCGAGCATTGCCGATCCCATTGCCCAGGCCTATGCCGGCCATCAGTTTGGCCACTTTACGATGCTAGGCGATGGCCGTGCCTTATTGCTTGGCGAGCAGATTACGCCAACGGGTGCCCGGTACGACCTCCAGTTTAAGGGCTCAGGCCGCACGCCTTTTTCCCGCCGGGGGGATGGACGTGCTGCGCTGGGCCCCATGCTGCGTGAATACCTGATCAGCGAGGCCATGCATGCCCTGGGCATTCCCACCACCCGCAGCCTAGCCGTAGCAACCACCGGTGACTGGGTCTACCGCGACCCGCCGCAGCCAGGCGCTGTGCTTACCCGCGTGGCATCAAGCCATTTACGGGTGGGAACGTTTCAGTACGCAGCCGGGTATCAGCGCCACCAGGATGCGTCGAATGCGGCGGGCCTGGCAGCGGGGTCGGTCGGGTCGCTCGAGACGGACCAGGCGCCAGGTGCCCGCGATGGCCGGTCGGCCGTGTCGACACTGCTTCGCTATGCCATGGCGCGACATTACCCAGATCGGGAACGGTCCGACTGCCCGGCATTGCAATTTCTGCATGCGGTGATCGACCGACAGATAAGTCTGTTAGTCCACTGGATGCGGGTGGGGTTTGTGCATGGGGTAATGAATACCGATAACATGACCATTTCAGGCGAGACCATTGACTATGGTCCCTGTGCCTTTATGGACACCTACCACCCTGAGACGGTATTCAGTTCGATCGACCATGCGGGTCGGTACGCATTTGTCAACCAACCGGCGATAGCGCAATGGAACCTGGCCCGGCTTGCTGAAGCTCTGCTCACCGAGATAGACCCCGATCGAAACAAGGCGGTCGAGATTGCAGGCGAGGCCTTAGAGGCCTTTTCCGGTCGGTATGAAGATGCGTTTTTTTGCATGATGGCTGCAAAAATTGGAATTGCCGAGCCTTCAGCCATCAATGGCGAAGACAAGACATTGATCACGGATCTCTTACTCTGGATGCAGCAGGCCCAGGCCGACTACACCTATACCTTTTGGAGACTGGGGCAGCCAGATTGTTCTTGTGCCGATATTGCGACTGCTTACCATGCGCCTGACCACTTGCATGAGTCAGCTTTCCCTTGGCAGGACCTTGTCTCGCCCGACCACGACCACAAGTTTGGCGAGCCCGTATTTGCGCAATGGAAGCGCCGCTGGCAGAGACGGTTGGGCTCCAATGCCGCCAGCCGCAGAGCCGCGCAAAGGAAAATGGCGGAGGTAAATCCTGTGGTAATTCCTCGCAACGCCTTGGTTGAAGAAGCCCTGGCTGCAGCGGTAGAAGCAGACTTTGTTCCGATGCAACGGCTTTTGGCCCAGTTGGCATTTCCTTACTCCATGCAGGAAAAGACCTCTGGGCTTGTATCGCCTCGCATGACGCCGGCGGGATACCGCACATTTTGCGGCACTTAAGGGTCTGAACCCTTATCCCTTATGTTTGATGGCGAACATAGACACCGACATTTCATACCTATACTTTTGTAGCAAATAAAGTTCGACATAATCACCAAGGAGACGTCACGGTACATGCAGAAAGCTGTTTTCTAACCGCTCTTGGCGGCAGTGAGTGGTCTTACTGGGCCCCACACGTCGAGCGGATAGAACGACGAGAGGGAGATCTTCTTATCTCCCCGAGCACAACCGTCTCTCACGTTTATTTCCCCGTTACCGCAGTCCCGCCTTTAATCGTGGGCCACCCCAAGCTAGTGCAATAGCGACGGTTGAGAATG
>JBMSYB010000009.1:0-52310 GCA_049426285.1 Burkholderiaceae bacterium | reverse complement strand
CCCACGACAACCAGAATCACAATCTGGGACTCTACCAACTGAGCTACGGCCACCATGCAGAACTGTTTTTGCTACAACACCCGGTACTACGCCTGCGCGTTACCACCCAGACCCCATAGCTCATCGGACTTGGCCTGCCGGGAGGGAATCGAACCCCCGACCCACAGCTTAGAAGGCTGTTGCTCTATCCGACTGAGCTACCGGCAGATGCGGCTGGCGCGGCTTTTGAATCACCCGTTGGTCTACAGCACCCAACGTAGCAACTACAACTATGGTCGGGGTGGAGAGATTCGAACTCCCGACCCTCTGCTCCCAAAGCAGATGCGCTACCAGACTGCGCTACACCCCGAGAGACTGGGAGTATAGCCCAAGGGCCTGTTTCACTGCCACTCTATCCCCGGCTCCATCGCATGCCAAGCCCAAGCCGCCCAGTCACATCCCTAGGTATGTGCCGCCGCCGAATCTCCCTAAGGCACAGGCCAATCGAAAGACCTATTTAAGCCATCATGAAATAGCCAGCATCCACATAGATGGTCTGGCCGGTCATACCAGAGGATTCCGGGCCGCAGAGAAACCGCGTGAGCTGTGCAATTTCGTCGGGTGTAACCAGCCTGCGCAAGGGGCTCTTTTGCGCCACTTCCTGCATTAGGGCCTCGAAGTCTTCAATACCGTAGGCGGCCCGGGTGGGCACAGGCCCGGGCGACACGGCATGCACCCGTATGTTCCTAGGCCCGAGCTCGGCGGCTAGGTACCGCACCATGGATTCAAGGGCAGCTTTCACCGGCCCCATGAGTCCGTAGTGGGGCACCACCTCTTCGGCCCCATGGTAAGTCATGGTTACCAGGCTACCGCCTGCGGGCATATGGGGCACGGCAAGCCGGGCAAGCTCTGCAAACGAATGACAGGAAATCGACATTGCGCGGGCGAAGCCCTCGCGGGAACTATCCATTACGGGGCCGTGGAGGTCTTGCAGTGGCGCCCAGGCGATGGAGTGCACGACAAAGTCGAATCCGCCAAGATGCTGAACGGCCCCATTCACAAAGCTCTCTAAGGCCCCTGGCCTTTCAACATCACACTGCAGAAGCGTCACGCCGAGTGGTTCGGTTACCTGCCGGGCATAGGGTTCAGCCTTATCGTTAAGGCAGCTCGCAACAAGCCTGGCACCGGATGCATGTAAGGCCCGTACAACAGCGGCAGCGATGCTATGGTCATTTGCTACCCCAAGCACGATGCCACGCAGGCCAGCATAAGAAGATTCGGTCATAGACACTCTCAGAACAGGTGGTTCGGTTAAGGTAAAGCTGCCTAACACAGAGCAGCGACATGCTTAGGATAAGGAGAGCCCGAGGGTACTCGAACTTGGTGACCTCTCTATTATTACGAGGTTACTTACGATAAATACCGGCGATCACTGCCCTGATTCCTTCATAGCCACTGACAAGAACAATACCTATGATCACCAGCAAGGATCCCCACAAAAAGTGCGTGGTCAACGGCTCATCCAAAAGCCAAACACCCAGAATTACGCCAAACAAAGGGGTAAGAAAAGACAGGGCTCCCAGACGGGAAGCAAGGTAGTGCCGCAGCATCCAGAACCAGGCGAGGTAACTGGCAAAGGCAACGACTACCGCCTGAAAGGCAAGGCTCGACCAGCCCAGCAGAGTGGGAGCGAACTGCATATCGTCTAAAAGCCAGGCAGCCGGAAGCAGCAGCAGACAGGCACCGACCAACTGATAGAGCAGTGTCTGGGTGGCAGGAAGCCCGGCCAGCCCCGTGGTGCGCACCACCACCGTTGTTACGCCCCAGAAAAACCCTGCGAGCACTGCCAGAAAGTCGCCCCAGAGCATGGACGCCATCAGGCTAGGATCGCTCCCGACCGCCCCAGAATCACCGGAAATTTCGCCCCCTAAAAATGCCAAGGCCATTCCCGCAAAAGCCAGACCGATGCCCAGCCACTGGGGCAGGGCAAGCCTCTCAGACGGGATCATCAGGTGGAGGCCCAGCGCCGTGAAGACAGGTGCCGTGTAAAGAAATACGGCCATATGAGAGGCCGAAGTGTAGTTAAGGCCCTGGCCAATGAGAAGAAACTCCATCCCAAAAAGCAGCCCCACCAGAATTCCGGGCCGCCAGACGCCATCGGTCCAGATCATCTTCTCTGCCCGCCAGACCATGAACAGCCAGACCAGAACTGCACCAACCCCAGAGCGCAGAGAGATCTGTAGCGTTGGCGAGATCTCAGCCGCAGTAGCCTTCAAGACCACCTGCTGAAAGGCCCATATAAAACAGAGGAATGCCATCAGGCCAGTCGCCTGAAGGGTTAGGGGCTTTCGAGTATCCAAGAGACGCGCGCCATAAATGCCCCATTATGACGCGCGCCACGTTTCCTGGGCGAGGCCTGCGATGTCTCTCCGTTGAAACGTGTTGTTCCTAGCCTGTCACCCCCAGGCCGAAGTGGCGGGCATAACGCGGATTGGTGTCAGAGAGCCGCAGTAGCATTAGGAAGTCTGCCGAGTTGAAGTCAGGGTCCCAGGAGGGCGGGCTGCAGACCTTTGCACCGACACGCAGATAGCCCTTTAGCAATGGAGGAAGCTGGGCCGTCTCGTCGCGCAAAATGCGATCAAGCGGTAGGGGATGCTTGGGAAAACCTTGGTCTTCGGCAGGAGCCAAGGCGCTACCGGCTGCGATGTCCCATATATGGGCGGCCGAGCGACCCCCATCGCGCATAGTTACGCTGGCGCAGCCAATGAGATAGCGATAGCCATAATGACGCATATAGGCCGCTATGCCCGACCAGAGCAGCATGATCACCGCCCCATTGCGATGGTCTGGGTGAACACAAGACCGACCAAGTTCCACCATGGCATCACGCATGCGGTCAAGCCGATTGATAAAAAACTCAGTCTCTGAGTAGTAGCCCCCAATTGCCTTCGCCTGGTGCGGAGGCAGAATGCGATAGGTGCCAACCACCTCATCAGACCGGTTATCGCGCACCAATAAATGATCGCAAAAGGCGTCGTAATAGTCCTCATCAATACCTGGGAGTCGCGAAGGCATCTGGGCCTGGTATTCCTGGGTAAAGACATCAAACCGAAGACGCTGGGCCATTCGGAGATCGTCTTTTGACTGGGCCAGTAGCAGCTGGTATCGGTCTTCGGACACCGCTTCCTGCGCAAGGCCGGGAAGATTTTGTCGCTGATAAAAACCCACTGCGGCAAGCTGCCGATTCGATAAGGGTGCATTCATCGGATGGTCTGTCCTTTCTTTGCGTAAAGGCGTACTTCAGACCGAAGCATGCAAGTCGTTTCTTACACCACGGTGAAGCATCAGTGACAAATCGATGACTCTGCGTAGGGATGGGTTCGAACCCCAAATATCTAACGACGCGACGTTACCGTACCAACTCTTCGCAGAACCCGGCAGACCTCGGTATGAGGAGACATAACGGGGCACAAAACCTTCACAGATCTGTCATGGCCCTGACATGTTCGGTAGTCAGACTGCAGGTCCATGAAGAGCGAACGTGAACTTCTTGGACAGTCTGAGGCACCGCTGCCTGCGCACTACCGCGCGATATGGATTTCGGATATTCACCTGGGAACCCCAGGCTGTAAGGCGGAGTTTCTTCTCGACTTTCTTAGGCACAACGAGTCAGACCAGCTGTATCTGGTCGGTGACGTGATTGATGGATGGCAGTTGCGTAAAGGTTGGTACTGGAAGCAGAGCCACAATGACGTGGTGCAGAAAGTGCTGCGCAAGGCGCGCAAAGGAACGGAGGTTACCTATATAGCGGGCAACCACGATGAAATACTAAGGCAGTTTATCGGGCTGGCGTTTGGCGACATAAAGATCGTGAATGAAACCTGCCACACCATGCTCGACGGACGGCGACTCTGGGTAACCCATGGGGATCTTTTTGATGGTGTCATTCAGCACGCCAAGTGGCTGGCCTATTTGGGCGACTCCGCCTACACCCTGGCGCTGGCGCTTAACGATCGGCTCAATACGATACGGCATCGGTTTGGCATGTCTTATTGGTCGCT
Organism: Burkholderiaceae bacterium; assembly: GCA_049426285.1. Lineage (GTDB taxonomy): Bacteria > Pseudomonadota > Gammaproteobacteria > Burkholderiales > Burkholderiaceae_A > Hahnella. Next base: position 48,270 of record JBMSYB010000009.1, on the reverse strand, counting down.
CTCGCAGTACCTAAAGTACAAGGTAAAGAACGCGGTGTCTTACATCACTGCATTTGAAGAAGCGCTGACTACAGAGGCTAAACGCAAGGGGTACGACGGCGTAGTTTGCGGCCACATTCATCGACCAGAGATACGCGAGATAGATGGTATGTTGTACTGCAACGATGGGGACTGGGTGGAGAGTCTTTCAGCCCTTGTAGAGACCCATGTTGGAGAGCTAAAGATTATTCATTGGCCGTACCGCGAGGGCACTCCTAACGGGACTGCGGAATACAAGAAATCAAAGGAGGAAGCCGTAGTCGAATAGGACCACGGCCGCTACACGTATCTCTCTTAGCCGAAACGGCCGGTAATATAATCTTCTGTGTCTTTCTTCTTGGGCTTAATAAAGATCTCATCGGTACGTCCAAATTCGATAAGCTCTCCAAGATACATGTACGCGGTAAAGTCGGACACTCGGGCAGCCTGCTGCATGTTATGGGTCACGATAGCGACGGTGTAGTCGTTCTTCAGTTCATGCACAAGTTCTTCCACCTTGGCGGTGGAGATGGGATCCAGGGCCGAGGTGGGTTCGTCAAGCAGAATAACTGAGGGCTTCACCGCCACCGAACGAGCAATACATAGCCGTTGCTGCTGACCGCCCGACAGAGACAAGCCACTCTGGCCGAGCTTGTCTTTCACCTCATTCCAGATAGCCGCCTTCGATAAAGCCCACTCTACCCGTTCGTCCATCTGCGCCTTGTTGAGGTTTTCATAAAGACGCACCCCAAAGGCAATGTTGTCGTAGATCGACATAGGGAAAGGGGTGGGTTTTTGAAAGACCATCCCGATGCGGGCGCGCAGTAAATTCAGGTCTTGCTTGGGGTCCAGAATATTTTGTCCATAAAAATTGATCTCCCCTTCCGCACGCTGCCCCGGGTAGAGGCTATACATGCGGTTGAGCGTGCGCAGAAGGGTAGACTTTCCGCAGCCAGAGGGGCCAATGAATGCGGTGACTTTTCTCTCGGCAATATCGAGATCGACATCTTTGAGACCCTGAAACTTTCCATAAAAGAAGTTGAGCTTCTTCGTCTGAATGGCAATCGGAAGGCCTGCGGCAGCGGAGTCGGTCATTGTCGTCTTTCTCTCTAGAAGCAGATTCTTAAATGGATATCAGGTCGGCGATGGGGTCAAGGTACCTAGACCTTGACCTTCTCTCGGAACAACACCCGGGCAATAATATTTAGTACCAGAACCGTGAGCGTGATAATCAGAGCCCCACCCCAGGCCAGACGAATCCAGTTGTCATAGGGGCTCATGGCAAACTGAAAGATAACCACTGGCAGGTTGGCCATTGGCGCATTCATGTTGGTCGAGAAGAACTGGTTATTTAATGCCGTAAACAGCAAGGGCGCGGTTTCCCCACTAATGCGGGCAAGCGCTAAGAGTAGGCCCGTAACCACGCCCGCCTTAGCTGCCCTGAGGGTGACGAAGGTTGCCACCTTCCACTGCGGTGCACCCAGGGAGTAGGCAGCCTCACGTAGGCTTCCGGGTACCAGACGCAGCATATTCTCGGTGGTTCGCACCACCACAGGAATCGCGATGAGTGACAGCGCTAATGAGCCCGCCCAGCCTGAAAAGTGCTTCACCTGGGCTACCAAAATAGCGTAAACAAACAAGCCCAAGACAATAGAAGGTGCCGATAGCATGATGTCGGTAACAAATCGAGTAACGGCGGCGGTTTTACTATTGTCTCCATACTCGGCCAGATAGACACCCGCAAAAACGCCAATGGGTGTGCTCACAAAGGCGGTTACGGCAATCATCATGGCACTACCCACAATGGCATTTGCCAGACCACCGCCCTCGGAGCCTGGGGCAGGAGTTGACTCGGTAAAGATCGCCCAGTTAAGCGCCTCAAAACCGTTCTTAAAAAGAATAAATAAAATCCAGAGCAGCACGAAAAGACCGAGTGCCATTGCCGTCATGGACAGCGTTAAGCCAACCTGATTCACCCGCTTGCGCTTGTTGTAGAGCGATTGGTTCATAGCCATGCGTCCCTTTTGTCTTATTAGGTCTTGGAGCCTTTGGCCCGCTCAGTACGAATAATGAGAATCTTGGCGGCCGCCAAGACGAAGAAGGTAATGACGAAGAGCAGGAAACCCAGGGCAAACAGGGTAGACAGGTGGAAGTCGTCCGCCTCGGCAAACTCGTTGGCCAGCGTAGAGGCAATAGAGGTACCTGGCGCGAAAAAGGAGGCGATGAGTCGCTGAGAGTTACCAATGACAAAGGTGACAGCCATGGTCTCGCCTAAGGCGCGACCAAGACCCAACATAATGCCGCCAATTACCCCGGTCTGGGTATAGGGCAGTACCACATAGCGAACAACCTCCCAGGTGGTACAGCCCACACCATAGGCAGACTCACGAAGAATAGGCGGAACGATCTCAAACACATCGCGCATCACCGCGGCGATGAACGGGAGAATCATAAAGGCAAGAATGAGCCCCGCGGCCAGAAGGCCGATACCGTTCATGGCGCCACCAAACAATGGGCCAATAAGGGGCATCTGGCCAAGAGTAGACTGCAAGGCGGGTTGGCCGTACTCGGCAAAGAGCGGCGCAAAGATAAAAAGGCCAAACATGCCATAAATGATTGAGGGCACCGCGGCAAGCAGTTCAATAGCAGTACCCAGGGGCCGCCTCAGCCACACAGGACAGGTTTCGGTAAGGAACAGGGCAATACCGAAGGCCAGAGGAACGGCGATAACCAGGGCGATTGCTGAACTAACCAAGGTACCGAAGATGGCGATGGCCGCGCCAAACTCTTGGTTAATGATGTCCCACTCCACCGTCCAGATAAACGGGAGGCCAAACTTGGCAAACGCCGGCCAGGCGTTGATGAGCAAAGAAATAATAATTGCTGCTAGCGCCAGCAGCACCAGCAGAGAAAACGACATCGTGATCTTATGAAAGAAGAAATCCTGCCACCGTTGCCGTTTAACAACGGCGAGCATTTGAGGATCAAGCATGCCACTGGTGGAAGATTCGGACGACATGGGGAACACCTTTGAGGGTTTTACAGGAAAACTCGGGCACCAAGTGCCCGAGTTCAAGACAACGAGGACTAATGCACCGTCGACAACATTACTTATTGTTAATCTGCGACCAGACCTTGGAGGCAATCTGACTCGTCAGGGCATCAGGCAGCGGCACATATTCAAGGTCTAAGGCCTGCTTCTTACCGTTCTTAAACGCCCAGTCAAAGAACTTAATTACCTCTGCAGAAGCGGCTTTATTGTCTGGATTCTTGTACATCAAGGCAAATGAGGCCCCGGAGATCGGCCAAGACTTTGCACCCTTCTGATTCACCAGAGAAATGCCCATGCCCGGCGTGCCAAACCAGTCGGCACCAGCCGCTGCTGCTGCGAATGTCGAGTCATCGGGATTCACATACTGGCCATCACGATTAAGCATCTGCATGTGGGGAATCTTGTTGCGCTTGGCATAGGCGTACTCCACATAGCCAATAGACCCTTTCACACGCGAGACGTTGGCAGCTACGCCTTCATTACCTTTACCCCCAACGGACGAGGCGGCAGGCCATTTCACAGCAGCGCCTTTACCCACTTTTTCTCTCCAGAGCTTGCTAACCTCGTTAAGGTAATCAGTAAAGATAAACGTGGTACCAGAGCCATCGGCCCGGTGAGCCACGGTAATCGTTTGATCAGGCAGTTTCTTGCCCGGGTTGAGGGCGGCAATTTTTGGATCGTTCCAGTTTACGATCCAGCCCATGAACATCTCAGCAAGAACCTCGCCGCTGACGCGCAGTTCGCCTGGGGCAAACCCATCAAGGTTGAAAATAGGTACGACGCCACCAAGAATGACGGGGAACTGCACCATGCCATCTTTGTCAAGGTCAGCACCACTTAAAGGTGCATCGGTGGCACCAAATGTAACCGTCTTGGCGCGAATCTGGCGAATGCCACCCGAGCTACCGATGCTCTGATAGTTAAGGCCAACACCGGAAACTTTCTTATAGTCTTCCGCCCATTTGGCAAAGACGGGAAACGGGAACGTTGCGCCGGCACCGGTGATATCAGCAGCCTGGGCAGCGTTAAGACCGAAGGCCAGTGCCGCGCCCCCGATCAGGGATTTGATAAACGATCTTCTCATGACAATACGCCTCATCGAGAGTGGTTAGAAGGAAACTGCTTGAAACGAAACCCAAGTGCCGTACATCGCTACTTGCTCACTGTTTCAAAAGGGACTGTACCTAGGGAAGATTACGGTTTGATGACAGTTCTTCGGTCGCCCGCGCGGGCATGCCCAGAGTGAAAAGCAGGCATACAAAGAGCATTACCGCAGACCCAACAAGACAGGCCTCCAGCCCACCCCAGCCGTACAAAAGCCCCGAAAATAACGTGCCCATGAAGCGCCCTGCCGCATTGGCCGCGTAGTAAAAGCCCACGTCTTCGGCAGCCTTCTCTGACCCCGCATAGGCAAGCACTAGGTAGGAATGCACCGAAGAGTTGACGGCAAAGAGAAATCCAAACAGACCCAGCCCCAACACCAGCCAGATATCGACGGGCGCCCAGGCCTTCCAAACGAAAAGTGCCAAAGCAAGCGGCACGAGGGTAAGCAGGCCCGCCCAGAGTCTAGCGGCAGGCACCTCTCGGGAGAGGCCGTCTTCGCTTCGACCAACCAGACTGGGGGCAATGGCCTGTACCAGCCCATAACCAATCGTCCATGCGGCCATAAAGCCGCCCACCATGGTGAAGGTCCAGCCCTGGGCATAGAGGAAGACAGGTACGCCCACCACAAACCAGACATCTCGCGCACCGAAAAGCGCCATGCGGCCTGCCGCAAGCAGGTTGAGCGCCCTTGATTTCGAGAGAAATTCTTTGGCAGACTTTGAGGGCTTGGACTTACCGAGGGTCGACGGCAGAAGTACCAGCACTGCCACCAATACAACCGACAAGGCGCCAGCCATCAACCAGAGCGCCCACTGAAAACCCACAGTCTCTAGTAACACCCCACCTAAGAAGAAGCCTACCCCCTTCATGGCGTTCTTGCTTCCTGTGAACCAGGCCACCCATTTGAAGAGGCGCGAAGACTCTGACCCCGCGGTGAGCTTGATAGCCGACTTACTTGCGGTCTTGGTGAGGTCTTTGGCAACGCCACAGACCCCCTGGGCCATTACCACCCAGGCCACAGATAGAGCGGCCGACCAGTCTGGCGACACCATGGACAAAAGAAGGAATCCTAGTATCTGCGTAGAAAGGCCCACCACCAGCATGCGCGGAATGCCGAACCGGGTGGCCAGCCAGCCGCCGATCAGGTTGGCAACGATTCCTGCAGCCTCATAGAGCAGAAATAAAAACGCAAGCGTGAAGGGCGAATAGCCGAGCTTAAAGAAATGCAGCAAGACCAACATGCGCAAGGCGCCGTCGGTGAGCGTAAAGCCCCAGTAGGCTGCGGTTACCGCAAGGTAAGACCTTACCCCTGCGGCTGGCGGCCCAGACGATGAAGGCGCATCAGGCACAGGCTACAGACCGGCTGCAGCCACATGGCAGGCAAGGTCTACCATTCGGCAGGCATAGCCCATCTCGTTGTCATACCAGGCATAGACTTTTAAGAGCGTGCCATCGGTCACCATGGTGGATGGCGCATCCACAATACTGCTGCGGGTATCACAGGCATAGTCGGCACTGACAAGCGGCAAGGTCTCATAGCCAAGAATGCCCGCCAACGAGCCCAGAGCCGCCTGCGCAAAAAGACTGTTGACCTCTTCTGCGGTTGTGGCCTTCTGTAGCTCAAAGACGCAGTCGGTGAGCGAGGCATTAAGGTTCGGGGCACGCACCGCATGGCCATTGAGCTTGCCTTTAAGCTCCGGGTAGATAAGCGCGATGGCGGTGGCACTGCCAGTGGTGGTGGGTGCAAGGCTTAACATGGCGCTGCGCGCACGGCGCAGATCTTTATGGGGCGCATCGACGACCAGGTTGGTATTGGTGGGGTTATGAATGGTCGTAATCTGCCCATGGCGAATGCCGAGGTTCTCGTGCACCACCTTTACTACTGGGGCCAGACAGTTGGTCGTACAGGAGGCCGCAGTGACAATGCGATGGCGCGAAGGGTCGTAGAGCGACTCATTGACGCCCACCACCACATTTAAGACCGCATCAAACTTTACCGGCGCTGAGACCACTACTCGTTTCGCACCACGATCAAAGTGCCCCTGCAGTGACTCTGGAGAGAGAAACTTACCGGTGCATTCGAGTACCACGTCGACCCCAAGATCCCCCCAGGGAATATCGCCCGGCTGCGCGGCACTCGAAAACGACACAGTCTTGATGCCTGTGCCGTCGTGAATACGAATCGACTGTGACTGCTCATCGGCCTGAATATCTGCCCGCCAACGCCCTTGAACACTATCAAAGGCCAGGAGGTGGGCAGTTGCCGCCACGCCTCCCTTCAATTCATTAATGTGCGCGATCTCGAGCCGGTTTGCACCACGCGGGTCATCCGACGGCCGATCGGCTGCCCCCATGGCTGCCCGCATTGCCAGTCGGCCAATCCGACCCATTCCGTTGATTCCTACCCGCATTATTGACCCTTCACAAATGCCCTAAAACGGTCAGCATGCCGGGACAATATGACAAACATGTTACGAATGCGACGGCATATATAATTCGAAGATTGTATGCAAATCGCCCAAGAAGCCGCCCGTCGGCGCACCTTTGCCATTATTTCCCACCCCGACGCGGGAAAGACCACCCTCACCGAGAAGCTCCTGCTCTACGCGGGCGCGATTCATATTGCGGGTACCGTCAAGGCGCGCAAGTCTTCCAGGCATGCCACCTCAGACTGGATGGAGATCGAGAAGCAGAGAGGAATCTCGGTGGCCAGTTCCGTTATGCAGATGGAGTACCGCGACTGTGTGATCAACCTGCTCGATACACCCGGACACCAAGACTTCTCAGAAGACACCTACCGGGTGCTTACCGCCGTAGACGCCGCACTCATGGTGATCGATGCAGCCAACGGTGTGGAGTCGCAGACCTTGCGGCTATTGGAAGTCTGCCGGGCCCGCAACACTCCCATTATTACCTTTATCAACAAAATGGACCGTGAGGTACAGCCGCCGCTTGATCTCTTAGACGAGATCGAACGCACCTTGGGAATGTCGGTGGTGCCGTTTACCTGGCCTGTGGGTATGGGAAAAGACTTCCATGGCGTCTTTGATCTCCAAGAGAACCGTATTCGCGTCTTCACGCCCGGAGAAGATAGGCGCGCCGAGGACATCGAGGTTATTGAGGGGCTTGACCATCCAGGAAACGCAGCCCGTTTTGGCGCCGTATTCGAGCATGCCCGTCAAGAGATTGAACTGGTGCAGACCGCCACACCGACATTCGACCGGGAAGCGTTTTTGCAGGGTAGACAGACCCCGCTCTTCTTCGGGTCCGCGATTAATAACTTTGGTGTGAGAGAGGTGCTTGACGCCTTGGTTGAACTCGCTCCGGCACCGGGCCCGCGGGAAAGCCTGCAACGGCTTGTGGAGCCCAAAGAGAGCAAATTTGCGGGTGTGGTCTTTAAGGTTCAGGCTAATATGGACCCCGCCCATCGTGACCGTATTGCCTTTCTACGGGTCTATGCCGGCCGGTTCGAACGCGGCATGAGCCTTCGGGTAGTACGCACCGGCAAAGATATTCGCACCAGCAATGCGGTGTCCTTTCTGTCGCAGCGTCGCGACCTTCTCGAAGACGCCTATCCCGGCGACATTATTGGCATTCCCAACCACGGTACGCTGCAGTTGGGCGATACGCTTACCGAAGGCGAGGCCCTTCAGTTCACCGGGCTGCCCTTCTTCGCACCCGAACTCTTTCAGGCCGTAGAGGTTGCAGACCCCTTGAAGATTAAGAAGCTTCGTACGGGGCTGGTTCAGCTGGGTGAGGAAGGTGCGATTCAGGTGTTTCGGCCTATGGACGGGGGCACCATGTTGCTGGGCGCAGTGGGCCAGTTGCAGTTTGAGGTGGTGCTGCACCGGCTCAAGCACGAGTATGGAGTAGAGGCTCGGCTGGTGCCAACGAAGTTTCGCATGGCCCGCTGGATTACCAGCAGCAAAGAGGCCACGCTTAAAGACTTTATAAAACAAAACTCTTACCGGGTTGCAGAAGACGCCGTAAACGCACCGGCCTTTCTGGCCAGCCACAGCTCGGAGCTCAACATTGCCATGGAGCGCTGGCCAGACATACAGTTTCATGCACTGCGGGAACACTCCGGCCTGATCTTCCAGGCGGGGCTGGCCGCTTAGTGGGTCGGCGCCTAGTGGGCACCCTCCTTCTGAAACACCAGCCAGTCTGCGAGCGAGAGTTCTGTGTCCGCTAAGGCCCGGGCCTTGAGCCAGGGAAGCCCAGAGCCTAGATCTGGGCGGCTTCGCTGAATAGTTGCAGCTGTACTGGGTAAGGTACCCTGGGCGTCGGGGTTGCCAAGCCCAAAGTGAAAGACATAGAACGGCTCCTGACCCATGCGCAGGTCGGTTACAAAAACCTCAGGCTCTCCTGCCTGGTAATCTAACCCCATGCGATAAAACCCGTGGCTAAACGCCGCGATGCGCGACACGCCAGGATGGTCCGCGTAACGGGCGATAAGATCTGCACCCCTGTCGTAACGCTCCCACTTCACCGTCTTTGTAGCATCAAAGAATGAATACCAGCCCTCGTAATAGTGGGTGTCGTTTACCCAGACCAGTCGCCAGAGCAGGGTGTTGAGAGGTGCAGGCGTTACCAGTAAACGTCCGTTGCCATGGCCGTCAGGCAGGCCTTGCAGAGCCACTTGCTTGACAAACTGCTGGCCCGCGACGGTCCACAAAAGGTAGAAGGTACTTATGGCAAGACCAATATGGCTCCAGACCACCGGCTGTCGCCCGAGCCGAGCAATCGCGAGGATAAGGCCCAGAAGAAGAGGTAAGGTATAGAGCGGATCGATGATAAAGATGCTGCCCAGGCCAAAGGGATAGTCTGAAAACGGCTGCAGCAACTGGGTGCCATACACGGTGAAGTAGTCGAGCGTGGCATGGGTGACCAGTACCAGCCAGGCGGCTAACAACCAGTCGCGAAGACTGATAGCAAGATGCGCTCGAGAGAATGCTAAGGTCTTATTCACCTGGTGACTGAGCCAGCCTATAAGCGCTGCAGCAATCGTGAGGTAAAAATACCCATGCGTCTCGGCACGATGCCGGGTCATGTCGAGAATGGCGTCATCAAAACGAACCAGAGCGTCAAGGTCTGGCAAAGTAGCTACCGCACCGCCCCAGAGGGTCGCCTTCCAGGCAGCCGTGCGGCGCCCGAGAACCGAGACGGCAACGGCTGCACCCAGTGCAAATTGTGAGAGTGAGTCCAAGGCTTAATCGATTCGAAAAGATAACGGTTATCTATGCTGGGTTGCGAAGGTGTGCCGCGCGGTAATATTAAACCAAGCGCTTAATACGAAAATACCTGATCATTAAGAACGTAGGGCAAGTAAACTTAGACGAATGCTGAAAATACAGTACCTACGCAAAACAAAAGCCCTGCTTGCGATCTTCTCAATCAGCCTTTTCTTGCAGGCGTGTGTCGTGCGCACGCAAGACTTTCATTGCATTCGCGAGGGCTCACCTGAGATTAACTTTGAACTCAGAATGTCTCCGACATCGCTTGAGATCAAGGCGGTGAGCTATTCTTTTGACGAGGAACGCGGTGCAGAGCGCATCTATAAGAATAAGCAAATCGGGCAGACTGTGGAGTTTAACCCCACCAGTGGGGCTCTTCGGCTCAGTGAGACTCTTGACACCGTATGGCAGTGTAAGCGTTACCAGCCCTATTAATAACGTACCCAAGGAAGCCTGTACTCTCAAGCGCGGCGCCACTAAGCCGCTTTCAGGGTGGCTATCATCTCTTGGGTCCAAGATGCCAAATTAGCGGACTGCACCCTGCGTCCCAGGGCCAGCATTTGCGCACGGGCCGCCTCGTCTGGCATATCGATAGCCCTAACGATGGCATCAAGCATGCTTCTGGCCGAGTAGGGATGGGTTCGTAAGGCCTCGTCAAGCTCAATCGCAGCCCCTGTGAACTCAGAAAGCACCAGAACGCCAGGGCTTCCGTTCTTTGCAGCCACATACTCTTTGGCCACCAGGTTCAGGCCATCTCTGAGTGGCGTAATCCAGCAGATGTCCGCTGCAAGGTACCAGGCAATGAGATCTTGAAAACGGATTGGGGAGGTAAAGAAAAGAATAGGCGTCCAGCTTGCAGATGAGAATCGGCCATTGATTGCGCCGACCCGACGCTCTATATCTTCGCGTACGTCGTCATAAGACCGTATACCCATGGCGGGAGCAACCGAGGTCACGCAGAGCTTGACCTGACCGTGAAGATCTTGTCTGGTCTCTAAGAGTTGCTCGTAGGCCTGCAGCATCTCCCGCGTACCTTTGGTGTAGTCGATGCGTCCGATCGACAGAATAATTTTATGCGCGGCGAGGTTGCTGCGAATTGAGGCAGCAAGCTTAACTGCCCCATGGCTGGCGGCAACTTTAGCGATGGCCTTATCGTCTACCCCAATCGGTGCGACATCCAGGTATACCGTTCGTTCCATCATCGAGAGCGCTGAGGTATAGACACTCTCCTGCAGTATGGTGTCACGCTGCTGTAGCCGAGGCGCAGCGATGGTGCGGGCCCGGCTTACCGCCGGCTTAATAAACGAACGCGCACAGGAGGCAAAGTTTTCGGCATAGCGAGGCGCATGAAACCCAATGCGGTCGCAGGTCAGCAGACTCTCCAGGATTTCTTTACGCCAGGGCAGGATGCCGAACATATCAGAGGCTGGAAACGGTGTGTGGTGAAAAAACGCGATTTTTAGATCCGGCCGCTGGCTGCGAATGTATCCTGGTACGAGCCACAGGTTGTAGTCATGAATCCAGATGGTGGCGCCGGTATCTGCCACCTGGCAGCTCGCCTCGGCAAATAGGCGATTTACCTGACGAAACTCCTCCCAGTTTGCAGCGTCGTAGTCGAACCGCTCGGTGAACGAGTGCAGTATGGGCCAGAGCGCCGCCTTGGAGGTACAGTGATAAAACGAATTAATCAATTGCTCGGTAAGACCGACGCACTGCACCTGCATACTGGGGTTCGACACCAAATGTCGGCGTTCGCTGAGCATGCCAAGGCCGTCTTCTGGTACCTTGTTCCAGGCGAGCCATAGGCCATCGTCAAAGAAGCGAAAGAATCCTTTTAGGGTAGGAATAATGCCATTGGGGCTCTTGGGCTCACGAAGCACCTTCTCGCCCTTTACAACAACCTCTTCAAAAGGAAGCCGGTGGTAAACCACAACAAACCGTGCCATATTCGTCTCCTATCTGGGGTCCGCTATCTAGGCTCCCCTATCTGCGCAACCGCGGGTGGCTACGTAGGGCCTCCATAATTCCTGCGGCCCCATGCTGCTCAGCCCGAAAGATCTCTGGCAGCCCGGAAAGAGCCGCTACAAGCGCCTGCTCTGCATTACCAACCGCCAATGCGGGAAGCCCTAGTGTCAGCATTGAGAGGTCGTTTAATGTGTCGCCCGCCACAAGTACGCTGTCAGGCGCAATTCCTTGGTCCAGCAACACCCGCTGTAATGTACTGCCCTTGTTCACACCTCGCGGCAGCACATCAAAGTACTTATCGTCTGACAACAGCCCATCGAAGCCCATCGCCTCAACAATTGCTCTACCCTGTAGTGCGGTTGGCGTATGGGAATAGAAATAGCTTTTTCGAAACGGCCCAATGCCCTCCTGCGGCATCAGACCTTCTAAGTCGGCTAAGGCTGGGGGAACCCGCTGATGGCCATCGGCCCAAGAATATGCAATCTCATTTTGCAAATCAGGTGTCGGGCAACTGCCATCGACCGCGTAGACAGACGTACCCACATCGCAGATCAAGAGGTCGGGTACTGGCAGAGCTTCGTTCGCAAGCAAGCCTTGAACACTCTGAAAAGACCGCCCTGTTACAAAGACCAGCCCGATGGAATGACGGTGGGTCTCGATATACGCATAGAGCTCTCGTCGGGCATCTTCGCTACCACCCAGAAAGGTTCCATCAAGGTCGGTGGCTAGCGTAAAAGGACGGCTTATATATTTGTGCAAATAAGCCATTGGGGAATACTAACACCTTTCGCCCCACTAAGCTGCGCCTTACCCCTACAGCATTCGAAGAAGCGATTGACCCATCTTTAGAACAGACCCCGTCTGAATACCTTCGGCCAAGGCAAACTCAGCCGGCAGCATAAGAATAATGGTGGACCCATGCTCGAACCAGCCAAGCTCCTGGCCCTTTGCAAAACGATAATCGACCGGCACCGAGAAGCGCCCCGGAAGGCGGCTGGTGAAGGTGCGGTCAAGGGCATGAATACGCATGCTTGCCACGAGAATGGCGGCAATGGGAATCATGAGGCAAGGCAGGTTCTGCGGGCCAAGTTCGGCCTCAAGAATTGCCCGCTCGTTTTTACAAAAGAGGCTCTCAATGCGAGAAAGCGCCACTGGGTTGACATTCCAGGTATCGCCCGAAATGTAATGCACCTGGGTAAGGCGCCCTTCGTAAGGCGCATGAAACCGGTGGTACATGGCCGAGGTGAGCCGAATCGTGAGGTACTGGGCATTAGCCCATTGCGATAACAGCCGGTCATGAATAAGAAAGTCGTCAAGCCGATACGAAAATCCCTTGGCCTGAAACAGCCGCCCCTGCTCTACCCTGCCCATGGCCCCAACGATGCCATCGCAGGGGCTCACGTAAACGCTCGGGTCAGCATTAATGGGCCGGGCGCCGGGCTTAAGTTCGCGAATAAAGCAGTCGCGCAGGCTCTCAAACCGCTGCTCCTTAGCCTCGCTCAGGTCTAGGTCGGTAAACAAGCGCCAGATCCAGATGGACACACGGGTGAGCAAAGGGCTCTTGATTCGGCTGAGCCAGCCCACCCAATGAGTGACAGCCAGTCGAGGAATACGGTTGGTGAGCAGAAAGTTGATGTCTTCGCTGCCAAGAACAGCTCTCAAAGCGCGCATAGGTTTCTGGGAATCGGGTATGGAGAATTTAGAGTAAGGAGTCGGCTCTTGGCGTTGCGTATCAGGCGCCCCGAGAGCGGGGTAAAGAGATCAGCCACCGTCATCAAAGGGTCATGTTCTTGTAATACAAAGCAGAGCATAAGGAGGCTTTGTTACAACATGGATACACAACTGGTAAACCTGCTCTGGGGGTCTCTGGCCGCACTTGTGGGCTACAAGGCATATCGACGACTTGGGCTGTCGCGAGTCAAACACCCATCGCTTACCGGGCACGCACGCATGGCCAAGACCTTTGCCCGGTTTGTACCCAACTACCAGTACCCGGTGAACCACTGGCTTGGGATAGACGGCGCAGATCCCGCGGTGGTCGATCGCAGACGGCGTGGATTCTCACGGCTTGCTGCAGCGCTCTCGCAGCGCAGCCCCAAGACCATTGCCGCTGCCGCGGAGTCGGCGGAGTTTATCTCGGACGCACAGTTTATAAAGCACAACCGCATTCCCCTGCAGTTTCGCAACGACGATGTCATGCGATTGAAGACCGGCAACTTCTGGCGCGCAAGTCAGGGCTGCCGCCTCTACGACCTCGACGGCCAGGAGTTTATCGACGTGAGCGGGTCTTATGGCGTCAACCTTTTCGGGCTCGACTTCTATAAGGGCACCATGGCAGAGGCCCAGCACGAGGCCAACGACCTCGGCCCCTTTCTAGGCGGCTACCATCCCAGCCTGCTTCCGGCCGTCAAGATGCTGCTTGCGGTTGCACAGATGGACGAGGTGTCCTTTCATATGTCAGGAACAGAGGCGGTGATGCAGGCGGTACGGCTTGCCCGCTACCACACAGGCCGCAAGAAGATCGTACGGTTTAGCGGCGCCTACCACGGCTGGTGGGATGACGTACAGCCAGGGCCTGGCAACCCTATGCCACCCTCACGGCATACGCTCACGCTGCGTGAGGTGTATACCCACACCCTCGACTTCTTAAAAAGCCGAAACGATATTGCCTGTGTGCTGGTCAATCCAATTCAGGCCATGCACCCCAACCGTAATGCGCCTACCGATGCCTTACTCATCGATGGCATGCGTGCGATTCAGTATGACCGCGCGGCCTATACCGAGTGGCTCAAGGCGCTCAGAAAGGTCTGTACTGAAAAAGGCATCGTCCTAATCTTCGATGAAGTGTTTCTCGGTTTCCGTCTTGCACTCGGAGGTGCCCAAGAATTCTTCGGGGTTCGGGCCGACCTTGTTACCTACGGCAAGACCCTGGGTGGTGGATTTCCCATCGGCGTCTTGTGTGGACGTGCTGCGCTGATGCGACGGTTTCGGCCCGATCAGCCCGCCAATGTCTGCTTCGCCCGCGGCACCTTCAATGCCCATCCCCATGTGGTGGCCGGTATGCACGCGTTTCTGAAGCGCGTTACCACACCCGAGCAGCGGGCGGCCTACCAGGCCTCAGAGGCCATCTGGAACGATCGTATGCAGGCTGCAAACCGTCGGTTGGCGCAAGAGAGCCTTCCTTTAAAGTTTGCTGGGCTTCCTACGGTATGGGCCTTAGAGATCAGTCGGGCTGGTCGCTACCACTGGCTGCTGCAGTTCTACCTCAGGCGCGCAGGGCTACACTTGAGTTGGGTGGGTACCGGGCGAATGATCTTCAACTTTGGATTCACCGAGGCGGATTTCTCTGAGTTCTTGGAGAGATTCATTACAGGCTGCCGTCAGTTTTCGGAAGACGGCTGGCTGTCCGCCCCGGAGGGCCTGACAGCCAAGCAGATTAGACGCAGCGTACTTCGGGAAATGATCGCTGCGAAATTTACGAAGCCCGAACGTGGTCCATCGGATCGACCAGTTCTCCCTTTAGCAGGTAAAGCGGCGAGCGATGGTAAAGCTTAATATCGTGGAAGGGGTCGGTGATAATCTTTAACACCCAGGCACAGGCCTCAAAGAGATCCTCTTTAATCGTGAGCTGAATGGCACGAAAGAGCAGACCTGCCGCACCCAACACCAACCAGGCAAAGCCAATAACGCGTACGGTGGAGTCTTGAAAGCTTTCGGGCACCATCCAGGTGACTGCCTGGGGCAGAAAGTAGGCAAAGACGGGAATCGCCGCCCAGATCGATAAGAGCACAACCTTGCGGCTGAGGTTGTAACCCACTTTGATCTCTTCCTTGTGCTCGAAGGTGGCCTGGTTCACCGTGTCGTACTCCTTTGACTCAAAGAAGAAATGCCCTATCTGGCGCGTCGTCATAGCAATCAGCCATGCTACTAAGGCAGAGATTACCGGATCAATAAAAAGGTAGACATAGGCCACCAGAAACGAGATGGCGCTCACCAGATGCAACGCCTGATTAATTCGGCTCTGGTGGTAGTAGCGATGGTCGTCCCAGCGTTGGGTACGAAGTGTGGTCTGCAGTCTGTTTAGTGCGTGCACGGATCGGTTCCTTTTGTTGGTTTTCACGGTTTGAAGCCCTGGCAGTTGCCCCTCTGAAGCGGCTTTACGAATGGGCATGCGCAGCGACGAGTCTCGCCAGCGCTTCTGCCCGAAGGCTCTTGAAGTAATTGCTGCACACCGTGCACTGTGATGAAGTCTCATGACGATTTGATGTTGCTTTGGTTCAATTTTTATGACTGTCACAACAGGGGTTTCACAAAAAGTTCACAGAACTCTCACAGAAACGTTATGTCGGGGGCATAGCCTTGGCACATGACACGCGAGCCACTGGAAGTCGTGCACCTTCGGGCCAACAAGCAGTTATTACGTATTGCGCTGGTTACCGAGACCTATCCGCCAGACGTCAATGGGGTATCGCAGACTCTGCAGAGACTGACAGAAGGTCTTCACGATCGTGGGCATGAGATCTTTATCGTGCGGCCCCGGCCGCAGTTGTTGGCACTTGAAGGCGGCCTGGCTGACCTGCATGACCAGGGCGACAGTTCCCAGGTGTCACAGGTGATGGTTAAAGGACTGCCAATCCCCATGTATAGCGACCTGCGGTTTGGGCTGCCAGCCAAGGGGTTTCTAACGCGTCTCTGGTCCTCGCGCAGACCTGACCTTGTGCATATTGCCACTGAGGGGCCACTGGGCTGGTCAGCCATGCAGGCTGCCAAAAAACTGAAGATTCCAACGACATCGGACTTTCGTACCAACTTTCATGCCTATAGCGCTTTTTACAAGTTGGGCTGGCTGAAAGGCACCATCGTGCGCTACCTGCGTAAGTTTCACAACGCCACGAACCGTACAATGGTACCCACCGAGGAGCTGCGGGAGAGCCTGGCATCCCAAGGCTTTCGACGGCTCACGGTGGTACCCCGCGGCATCGATACAGGGCTGTTTTCGCCAGTCAAACGGTCGGAATTACTGCGACAGTCTTGGGGCGCCACAGATAAGACTCTGGTTGTGCTCTCGGTAGGGCGGCTTGCTGCCGAGAAGAACCTTGACCTGGCAGTAGAGGCATTCCACCAACTGCGGTCGGGTAACAGCGACGTAAGGCTGGTCTTTGTCGGCGATGGTCCGCTGCGTCAGAAGCTCGCCCGTGAATGCCCAGAGGCCCTATTCGCCGGGGTTCGCCGAGGCGAAGACCTTGCAGCCCACTATGCCAGTGCGGACATCTTTCTCTTTCCAAGCCTTACGGAGACTTTTGGCAATGTCACCCTTGAGGCGATGGCAAGCGGTCTAGCCGTAGTGGCCTTTGACTGCGCGGGTGCCAAGTGGCTTATCCAAGACCAAAGGAACGGCTGCACTGCCCGGCCTCATGACAATCGCGCCTTCATCAGAACGGCTGACGCTCTGTGCAAAGATGGGGCTTTACGCCAAAAGATACGCCTTGCAGCCCGCCAGACAAGCCTTGACAGCAGCTGGGAGAGCATCGTAGCCAAGGCAGAAGGGGTTATGGCAGAGGCCGCTCTAGGATATCCGGCCATGGATTCGGCGTAGCCAAAACAACCCCGCACAACCACAGATCCAGCGTTACCCGTACAGCATTATCCTACTGCGCGCCGATTGACCCAGTAGACCAAAGAAAGCATAAGAGGTACCTCAACTAACACGCCCACCACGGTGGCCAGCGATGCAGCGGACTGCATGCCGAACAGGCCAATGGCCACCGCCACGGCAAGCTCAAAAAAGTTAGAAGTACCTATAAGGCAGGCCGGCCCGGCAATGGGATGCGGCAGACGCAGCCACTGGGCCATTGCCCAACTAAGAAAGAAAATACCGTAGGTCTGCAGTATCAGAGGTATGGCGATGAGCAGAATAAGCAGCGGCTGACTAAGGATGGTCTGTGCCTGCAGCCCAAAAAGAATTACTACCGTCGCAATAAGCCCGGCTATTGACAAAGGCTTGACCCGTGCCATGAACTGCGCTAGAAGGTCCGGGCCACGACGCAGCAGCGCGTAACGCGTTGCTACACCCGCAAGAAGCGGAGCCAATACATACAAGACCGTGGAGAGCAAGAGAGTTTCCCAGGGTACAGAAATATCTGTAACCCCGAGCAAAAGCCCGGCGAGAGGTGCAAAGGCAAATATGAGAATCACATCGTTGATCGACACCTGCACCAGGGTGTAGGCCGCGTTGCCCCGCACCAGCTGGCTCCATACAAAAACCATGGCCGTGCATGGAGCGACACCGAGAAGAATCATGCCCGCGATCACTTCTTCTGCCGTGTCTGCCGGCACAAGATCGGCCCAGACCCACTTAAAAAACAGCACTGCCACAACGGCCATAGAAAATGGCTTGATCGCCCAGTTGACTGCGATAGTAAGAAGCAGGCCCTTGGGCTCGCGGCTGGCCTGACGAATAGAGGACCAGTCGATCTGGACCATCATGGGATAGATCATGGCCCAGATGAGCACTGCCACAATTAGGTTCACCTGCGCCACTGACTGATCAGAGACCCACAGGAAGAGCTCGGGTAGCCCAAGGCCGAGCAAGACACCCAAGAAGATTCCCAGCCCTACCCAGAGGGTGAGCCATCGCTCAAAAATGCCCATGGCTACTTCACTTTTCGATGCACGGATATGGGCGCAGTCAGGGTACAGGGTTCCCCGCCGCAGCAGTTCTCCGACAGAAAAGACACTAAGGCATTCATGAACGCAAACTGCGGGGTGTAGATGATCTGACGACCATCGCGCGTGGCCTGAATGAGCCCGGCACGCGCGAGCTCTTTAAGGTGAAAAGACAGGGTTGCTGCAGGTATGCCGAGCAGCTCGACCATTTCGGAAGGGGTAACCCCTTTCGCCGCACGCTGCACAATGAGGCGAAAGATATTGAGCCGTGGCTCATGGCCAAGCGCATTGAAGGCGGCCGTAGCCTGGGTATTGCGCATACTAACGAACCCGACCAATCTCAGACAAAGATTTCTGTAAGGCCAGCCGGTCAAGCTTATCGAGAGGAAGCGCCAGCAAGAGCTCGATGCGCCGCCGCAGTAAAGACATGACTTCGAGATACTTCTGGCCAATGGTTTTGTTCTCACCAGGCTTGACCTGAGGCTGCTCGACACCCCAGTGAGCGGTAAGCGGCTGGCCTGGCCAGACCGGGCAGACCTCACCGGCGGCCTGATCGCATACGGTAAAGACGAAGTCCAGTGTTGGCGCATTCGGGCCTGAAAACTCGTTCCAGTCTTTGCTACGCAGCCCTTCGGTGGGTAGGCGGTTTGCCGAGAGAATTTCAAGTGTGAGCGGATTGACCTCCCCTTTGGGATGGCTTCCGGCGGAATAGGCTTTAAACCGAGGATCGCGAATGCCATTAAGAATGGACTCCGCAATGATGGATCGCGATGAGTTGCTGGTGCAGATAAACAAGACATTAAAAACACGTTGGCTAGACATTTTTACCTTCCTCCCAGAGTTATTTTGATATTTCTAATAAT
This sequence comes from Burkholderiaceae bacterium, assembly GCA_049426285.1. Lineage (GTDB taxonomy): Bacteria > Pseudomonadota > Gammaproteobacteria > Burkholderiales > Burkholderiaceae_A > Hahnella. Next base: position 29,368 of record JBMSYB010000009.1, on the reverse strand, counting down.
ATCAAAATAATGTCCCAACGAAAGGGAGCGAGTTTTGCATCACCTTAGTTCCCGCCACACCCTAAGGGCATCGACCGTCTCTTGCACGTCGTGCACCCGAAGAATGCGGGCGCCCTGCTGCGCTGCGCAGAGGGCCGCTGAAAGGCTTCCAGCAAGCCGTTGTTGTGGTTCTGTTGAACGCCCAAGTAGAGCACCGATCATCGACTTACGCGAGAGGCCCACCAGTACCTGGTGATGATGGGCAAGACTCAACAAGGCCCGCATCAGTGCCTGATTGTGCGCAAGCGTTTTGCCAAATCCAAAGCCCGGATCGAGATAGACCTGGTCGGTGCGAAAACCGTAATCGATAAGGTCTTGCTGCCTGCTGCGCAGAAAACCGAATACCTCAGCAACCACATCGGAGTAAAAAGGCGCCTGCTGCATGGTCTGCGGCTCGCCCTGCATATGCATAACGCAGACCGCACAGCCAGCCTTTTGAATATTTGGCAAGAGCGCCTGCATGTGAGGCCTGCGAAAGCCAGTTATGTCATTGACCATATCGATACCGATATCGAGGGCTGCGGCAACGACGGCGGGGCGACGCGAGTCGAGAGACAGTGGCAGGCCCAGGTCTTGCAGAGCCTTGAGCACCGGCAACACCCGATGCGCCTCTTCTTCTGGGCTGACCGCCTTGGCTCCCGGCCGAGTGCTCTCTCCACCAATATCGAGAATATCGGCCCCCTGCTGCTTTAGCGCCTCGGCACGGGCGACGGCGTGATCAACACCCGCAAGAAGACCGCCATCTGAAAAAGAATCTGGGGTGAGATTGAGAACTCCCATCACCCAAGGCCGGCCCGCATCGATCTGGTACCGGCCAAAGGGCTGGGTCATGTCAGGGCATCGGCTAAAGCCTGAGCATGGCGGGTTGCCTCGGCCTCGTTAGGCGACTCCACCATAATACGCAGCACAGGCTCGGTGCCTGAGGGGCGAATCAATACCCGGCCGCTGCCTTCAATAGCCCGCGAGACATCCTGATAGACCCGCTGAAACCCCACATGATTTTTCCAGTCGAGGTCGGCGGCCATGGGGTGATTAATCATCACCTGCGGGTAGAGCTGCAGGTCTCCCAGGTAGTCTCCCAGCGACTGTTCCGACCACACCAAGGCAGCCAGCACCTGCAGTGCGCTTACAATGCCGTCGCCTGTGGTGTGCTTATCAAGACAGAGCAGATGCCCCGAGGACTCGCCGCCGAGCTCCCAGCCCGTTTCTTTAAGCATTTCCAGAACATAGCGATCGCCCACCTTGGCCCGCCGAAAATCCAGCCCCATAGCCTCAAGACGGTGCTCCAAGGCCAGATTGGACATCAGCGTGCCGACCACACCCTGCACACTGCCTTTGCCCTTGTGCCTAACCCGGCTTCGGGCCAAGACATACAAAAGCTCATCGCCATTAAAAAGCCTGCCCGAGGCGTCTGCCATGGCAAGCCGGTCTCCGTCGCCATCGAGGGCAATGCCGAAGTCGGCCTTTACATCGAGTACCTTCTGGGCCATGGCCTGGGGGCTGGCCGCACCCAGGTTCTGGTTAATGTTAAAGCCATCAGGCGCATCGCCCAGGGCGATGACCTCGGCCCCCAGTTCGTGAAAGACGGACCCGGCCACATGGTAGGCCGCCCCATGGGCAGAGTCGACCACGATGCGCAGCCCTTTAAGCGATAGGCGAGACGGAAAAGTGCCCTTACAGAACTCGACATAACGCCCAGCCGCATCATCCAGCCTACGGGCCTTGCCGAGAAGATGCGGGTCGGCACAGAACTGGGGCTGGTCAATCACCTTCTCGATTTCAAGCTCCATCGCATCGGGCAGCTTTTCACCCTGGCCATCGAAGAACTTGATGCCATTGTCTTCAAACGGGTTATGCGAGGCGCTAATCACCACGCCGGCCGATAGCCGAAGGGTGCGGGTGAGGTAGGCAATGGCTGGGGTAGGCATGGGGCCTGCGAGAACGACATCCACCCCAGAGCTGGCAAAGCCCGCTTCTAAGGCTGCTTCGAGTATGTAGCCAGAGACCCGGGTATCTTTACCGATGAGTACCGCAGGTTCATCGAAATGGCTCGCGAGAATGCGGCCTGCCGCCATGCCGAGCCGTAAAACGAAATCGGGGGTAATCGGTGGGACACCCACCCGTCCCCGGATTCCGTCTGTTCCAAAATATCGTCTGGTCATGGCCCGCTATTTTAGCGAACCAGACCAGACGGAGTATGGGCTGAGACTTGCGCCCCTGAAAAACGGGTTTCTTTAGGCCGGAGCAGCGGCACTATCGGGTGCCACTTTAGGGTCTGCCCCGCCCGAGGGGGCATTGCCACCACCCGGCCCGGACTGCTTGGGCGGGCGCGGCGAGCGGCCCGACATAATGTCGTCGATCTGCTCAGCATCGATGGTTTCCCATTCGAGCAGGGCGTTGGCCATGGCATGCATCTTGTCTTTATTGTCCTCAATGAGCTTACGCGCCACCGAGTACTGCTGGTCGATGATCTTGCGAATCTCGGCGTCCACCTTTTGCATGGTCGACTCAGAAACATGGGTGGTCTTGGTGATCGATCGACCAAGAAACACCTCACCCTCGTTTTCGGCATAGACCATGGGGCCCAGGGCCTCGCTCATGCCGTAGCGGGTGACCATGTCACGGGCCAGGGCGGTAGCGCGCTCGAAGTCGTTTGAGGCACCGGTGGTCATCTGGTTCATGAAGACTTCTTCGGCGATTCGGCCACCGAAGAGCACCGCAATCGTGCTGAGCATACGTTCGCGATCCATGCTGTAGCGGTCGCCCTCGGGCAGCTGCATGGTGACACCCAGCGCACGCCCACGCGGAATGATGGTGACCTTATGTACCGGATCGGTCTTTGGCATCATGCGCGCAACCAGGGCGTGACCAGACTCGTGGTAGGCGGTATTACGACGCTCTTCTTCGGGCATGACGATCGAACGACGCTCGGCACCCATAAGGATCTTGTCTTTGGCCTTTTCGAAGTCGTCCATATCAACCAGCCGACCATTGCGACGCGCCGCAAAGAGCGCTGCCTCGTTGACGAGATTGGCCAGGTCGGCACCCGACATACCGGGAGTACCCCGGGCCAGAATATCGGCCTTGACATCAGGCGCCATCGGCACCTTGCGCATGTGCACCGTAAGAATCTGCTCGCGACCGCGAACATCGGGCAGTGGCACGACCACCTGTCGGTCGAACCGACCCGGGCGCAGCAGTGCGGGGTCAAGGACGTCCGGACGGTTGGTGGCCGCAATCACGATGATGCCTTGGTTGGTCTCAAAGCCATCCATCTCTACGAGCATTTGATTAAGCGTCTGCTCGCGCTCATCGTTACCGCCGCCCAGACCTGCACCGCGCTGACGGCCCACGGCGTCAATTTCATCGATAAAGATAATGCAGGGTGCATGCTTCTTGGCGTTCTCAAACATATCGCGCACGCGGGCGGCACCCACGCCGACAAACATTTCTACAAAGTCAGAGCCTGAAATAGAGAAGAACGGCACCTTGGCTTCGCCGGCAATGGCCTTGGCCAGAAGGGTTTTGCCTGTACCCGGAGAACCCACCATGAGCACGCCACGCGGAATACGGCCCCCGAGCTTTTGGAACTTAGACGGGTCGCGCAAGAACTCTACGAGTTCATGCACCTCTTCTTTGGCCTCATCGCAGCCAGCCACATCGGCAAAGGTGATGCTGTTGTTGTTCTCATCAAGCATGCGGGCCTTGCTCTTACCAAACGAGAACGCCCCGCCTCGGCCACCGCCCTGCATCTGGCGCATGAAGAACACCCAGACCGCGATGAGCAGCAGCATGGGGAACCAGGAGACAAAGATGCTCATAAGTAAAGAAGGCTGCTCGGCGGCTTTTGCCGAGACCGCCACGCCGTACTTAAGGAGGTCGGAGACCATCCAGAGGTCTTGTGGCGTATTTACAACAATTGGGCGCTCATCGGTGGTCATGGCCCGCACGGTGTTGCCATCAATGACGACCGTGCGGATACGCCCCTGCCGTGCCTCTTCCATGAACTGAGAGTAAGAGACCTCAAGGCCACGGGGCTGGGTGCCTTCAAACTGCCGAAAGACAGAGAAGAGCACCAGGGCTATCACCATCCAGATGGCTACTTTTGAGAAAACATTGTTCAACGCATCACTCCTTGGGCTGCCTGCCCGGTATTGCGCTGGCGGACACGCACCAGCTGTGAATCACGAATCTGCTTAGGATACTCGCCTTAATCCTTTGTTTCACCCTTAAGCAGTTGATTTTTTATATCTCTGCCCAACAGAAACACCTCTGATGACTCTGCCCGTGAGGCCCCCGGCTTGCGGGGCGCCACGGTCTTGAAGACTTTCTTGAACTGCTCCACCAACTGGCTATACCCACTGCCCTGGAAGGTCTTTATCAGCAAAGCCCCATTGGGCTTTAGATAGCGTGCGGCAAATTCCAGGGCGAGCTCCCCGAGGTGCATCACTCGGGCGGCATCGGCCACCCCTACTCCCGATAAATTGGGGGCCATATCCGACAAAACAAGGTCAATCCCCTCGCCGTTGAGCTGCTGGGCTAAAAGCTGGGCTATGGCCTCTTCCCGAAAATCACCCTGTAGAACCACCACATCGGCAATCGGCTCCATGGGCAAAAGATCAAGGGCCAACACACGCCCTCGAATACCGGGCGGGCGGGCATCCCACGGGGGGTCACGGCCCTCAGCCGACGGGTCACCCGACTGCCGCGGCGGTGCCGACTTATAAGCGAGCCGCTCACGGACCACCTGCGACCAGCTTCCCGGGGCTGCTCCAAGGTCGAGCACGGTCATGCCAGGGCGAATGAGGCGATCCTTCTCGTCGATCTCTAAGAGCTTAAAGGCAGCGCGCGACCGATAGCCCTTCTGCTGCGCCTGCCGCACGTAAGGATCCGTAACGTGACGATGGATCCAGGCGGGATTGGATTTATTTTTTGCCAGAATTCTTGCCTGAGCGCCCGCCAGCCGTTACTAGCCGTTACTGTTACTGGTAGCGTACTTCGAGTATCTCGACCTCGCGGCCTCCGCCCGGGGCCTGCACGGTAACCACATCGCCCACCGATTTACCGATAAGGGCGCGGGCGATTGGGCTAGAGATTGAAATCTTGCGGTCTTTCAGGTCTGCCTCGTCTTCGCCGACGATCTGATAGACCATGGTCTCTTCGGAGTCGAGGTCTGAGAGGTGCACCGTGGTGCCGAAGACCACCCGGCCGTCCTGCTCAAGGGTCTTGGGGTCAATTACCTGGGCCATTGAAAGCTTAGACTCCAATTCGGCAATACGGCCTTCTATAAAGCCCTGTTTCTCCTTGGCAGCGTCATATTCGGCGTTTTCGGAAAGGTCGCCCTGCGCCCGAGCCTCGGAAATGGCGTTAATCACGGCCGGACGCTCCTGATGCTTGAGCCGATGCAGCTCAGCCTTGAGCATTTCTGCGCCGCGCACGGTAAGAGGGACGGTGGTGGTCATTGGGCAAGGTCCTTGTGCATGGACTGCAGATCATAAACGTCTAGCCTCGCCTCGGCCATAGCCTTCATACCCTCAACGGCAGCCCGTGCACCGGCTAGCGTGGTGTAGGTGGTCACCCGCTGGGCGAGCCCGGTGGTACGAATGGAACGCGAATCGGCCATGGCATTACGCCGTTCTTCGACGGTGTTGACCATAAAGATGACCTCCCCATTTTTTATGAGATCAACCACATGGGGGCGCCCCTCAGTGACCTTATTGACGGTGGTGACGGGAATCCCCTCTGCGGAAATGGCAGCGGCTGTGCCACGGGTTGCTACCAGCCGAAAGCCCATTTGATGCAGGCTGCGGGCTACCGGGGCGATGCCTGGCTTATCGGCATTTTTCACGCTGAGAAAGACAGATCCCGTTTGGGTGGGTTCGGGAAGACGCACGCCGGCGCCGAGCTGCGACTTCACAAAAGCCTCGGCAAAGGTCTTGCCTACGCCCATGACCTCGCCCGTGGACTTCATTTCGGGCCCCAAAATAGTATCGACACCCGGAAACTTCACAAAGGGAAAAACCGCTTCTTTGACCGAAAAATAAGGGGGAACTACTTCGTCGCGAATGTTCTGGTCGTCGAGACTTTTGCCCAGCATGGCACGGGCGGCGATTTTTGCCAGCGGCAGGCCGGTAGCCTTGGAGACAAAGGGCACCGTGCGCGAGGCCCGAGGGTTTACTTCTAGCACGTAAACCGTGTGGCCCTGAATGGCAAACTGCACGTTCATCAGGCCAACCACATGCAGCGCCCGGCTCATGACCTCTGTCTGGCGCTTGAGCTCGGTTACCACGGTATCTGGCAGCGAATAGGGCGGCAGGCTGCAGGCGGAGTCGCCCGAGTGCACCCCGGCCTGTTCGATGTGCTCCATAACGCCACCAATAAACACCCGCCTGCCATCAGACAGGCAGTCCACGTCGACCTCGATGGCGTCGTTTAAGAACCGATCAAGCAGCACAGGCGAGTCGTTTGAGACCTTTACCGCCTCCTTCATGTAGCGCTCGAGGTCTTTCTGCTCGTGGACAATCTCCATGGCCCGGCCCCCTAGCACATAGCTTGGGCGCACCACCAGGGGGTAGCCGATCTCCTGGGCTAGACGCATCGCCTCTTCTTCATTGCGCGCGGTGCGGTTGGGCGGCTGCAAGAGTTCGAGCTTGGTGAGCAGTTTTTGGAACCGCTCTCGGTCTTCGGCGATATCAATGGATTCGGGTGAGGTGCCCACAATCGGCACGCCGGCAGCCTCAAGCGCCTTGGCAAGCTTGAGCGGGGTCTGCCCGCCATACTGCACGATCACCCCCACTGGCTTTTCGATATCAACAATCTCAAGCACGTCTTCAAGGGTAAGCGGCTCGAAATAGAGCCGGTCGCTGGTGTCATAGTCGGTGGAGACCGTTTCAGGATTGCAGTTCACCATGATGGTCTCAAAGCCGTCGTCACGCAGGGCCATGGCCGCATGGACACAGCAGTAGTCAAACTCAATGCCCTGGCCAATGCGGTTGGGCCCGCCCCCCAGCACGATGACCTTCTTGCGATCGGTTGGCCGTGCCTCACATTCTTTTTCATAGGTGGAATAGAAATACGAGGTGCCGGTATCGAACTCGGCCGCGCAGGTATCCACACGCTTGTACACCGGGCGCACGCCTAACGTATGGCGCTGCTTTCGCACTTCGGCCTCAGAGGTGTCAAGCAGATAGGCCAGCCGCCGGTCAGAGAACCCCTTACGCTTGAGCGCAAAAAAGAGTTCGGCATCAATCTCGGCGAGCGTCTTTTTCTCAAGCGCCATCTCGATGCGAACGATCTCTTCGATCTGCACGAGAAACCAGCGGTCGATATGGGTGAGGGCAAAGACTTCGTCGACGGTAAACTCCTGGGCAAAGGCATCGCCCACATACCAGATGCGTTCTGGGCCGGGCTCGCCCAGTTCTTCTTCGATACGTTCACGGTCAACGGTCTTCTGGTTCAGGCCGTCAACGCCCACCTCCAGGCCGCGCAGGGCCTTCTGAAAGGATTCCTGAAAGGTGCGGCCCATGGCCATGACCTCGCCCACCGACTTCATCTGGGTGGTGAGGTGGGCATCGGCAAGCGGAAATTTTTCAAAGGCAAACCGGGGCACCTTGGTGACCACATAATCGATGGACGGCTCAAATGAAGCAGGAGTGGCGCCACCGGTGATCTCGTTGCGCAGTTCATCAAGGGTATAGCCGACCGCGAGCTTGGCTGCCACCTTGGCAATCGGAAACCCAGTAGCCTTAGAGGCCAGGGCCGAAGACCGTGAGACCCGGGGGTTCATCTCGATCACGATCATGCGGCCATTGGTGGGGTTAATAGCGAACTGCACATTCGAGCCACCGGTATCCACGCCAATCTCGCGCAAAATGGCGATCGAGGCGTTACGCATGATCTGATATTCCTTGTCGGTCAGTGTCTGCGCGGGCGCCACGGTAATCGAGTCTCCGGTGTGAATACCCATGGGATCGAGGTTTTCAATCGAGCAGACGATGATGCAGTTGTCTGCCTTATCGCGCACCACCTCCATCTCAAACTCTTTCCAGCCAATGAGCGACTCTTCAATAAGAAGCTCGTGGGTGGGTGAGGCCTCAATGCCGCGTTTGCAGATGGTCTCGAATTCTTCTGCGTTATAGGCAATACCGCCGCCCGTTCCGCCCAGGGTAAAGCTCGGCCGAATAACCATGGGAAAGCCCGTGCTGCCAGTAAGCTCGGCGATCTGCCGCTGCACCTGCCAGGCCTCCTCCATCGAATGGGCCACGCCCGACTGGGCAGACTCAAGACCAATCTTGGTCATGGCCTGCTTAAACTTCTGCCGGTCTTCGGCCTTCTCGATGGCCTCTTCTCGTGCACCGATGAGCTCTACGTTGTACTTTGCAAGAACGCCCTCACGGGCGAGATCAAGCGCACAGTTGAGCGCCGTCTGTCCGCCCATAGTGGGTAGCAGGGCATCGGGTCGTTCCTTCTCGATGATGCGGGCGACCATCTGCCAGGTAATCGGCTCAATATAGGTGACGTCGGCCGTTTCGGGGTCGGTCATGATGGTGGCCGGGTTGCTGTTGACCAGCACAACCTTAAAGCCCTCTTGCTTAAGCGCCTTGCAGGCCTGGGCGCCGGAGTAGTCAAACTCGCAGGCCTGACCAATAACAATGGGGCCCGCTCCGATAATGAGGATGGTTTTAATATCGCTGCGCTTAGGCATGGGCCACCGCCTTTGCCGCCTGGGCCATCGCATCAAAGAACGGGTCGAATAAGGGGATGATGTCGTGCGGCCCCGGGCTTGCCTCAGGGTGCCCCTGAAAGCAATAGGCAGGCGCCTGGGTATGGGCTAGGCCTTGAATCGAGCCATCAAACAATGACACATGGGTAACCCTGAGGTGCGGGGGCAGACTCTGCGGGTTCACCGCAAATCCGTGGTTCTGCGAGGTGATAAAAACACGGCCCGAGGCGAGGTCTTGCACCGGATGGTTGGCGCCATGGTGGCCAAACTTCATCTTTAAAGTCTTCGCACCGGCGGCCAGGGCCATGATCTGGTGCCCCAGGCAGATGCCAAACAAGGGAAGGCGGTCTGCCATGGCCTGTTGTGCTACGGCAATAGCGTAGTCGCAGGGCTCGGGATCACCCGGCCCGTTGGAGAGAAAAATGCCCTGGGGCTTGAGCGCCAGGGCATCGGCATAAGGCGTCTTGGCCGGCACCACGGTTACCGTGGCGCCGCGGTCGACCAGCAGACGCAGAATGTTGTACTTGATGCCAAAGTCGTAGGCCACGACATGCGGTGCTGCAGCGCCTGGCGTTGGCTGACTCTGGCCGGAGGCCGCGTTTGGTACGGGGGCACCGCTCATGGCAGAGGCCAGCTGCCAGCTGCCCTCTGTCCAGCGATAGGACTTTTGCGTTGATACCTTTTGCGCAAGGTCGGCACCCACGAGCCCTGGAAATGATCGAGCGAGCATTACCGCATGATCGGCAAGCGACTGCATGCCTGCCACCGGCCCAGTGCCTTCTGCACAGACAATGGCCCCCGACTGCGCCCCGGTTTCGCGCAGCCGGCGGGTGAGTGCCCGGGTATCAATACCCGCTATAGCTACTATGCCCGCGGACCGCAGTGCCTCTGACAGGCTCTGCTGGCTGCGAAAGCTGGACACCACCTGCGGGAGATCGCGCACGATCAGGCCCGCGGCCTGCACCTTTGCCGACTCGTTATCTTCGCTATTCCAGCCCGTGTTGCCGATATGCGGATAGGTGAGGGTGACGAGCTGTTGGCAGTAGCTCGGATCGGTAAGAATTTCCTGGTAGCCGGTTAAGGCCGTGTTAAAAACCACCTCGCCGGTGGTCTGTCCGGGGGCTCCGATTGCGAAGCCTTCGAAAAGACTGCCATCGGCAAGGGCAAGAACGGCAATGGGAAACTGAGAAGACACAGACGAAGAGAATCCGGCCGCATCGGTCTGCACCGCGGCCAGCAGCTGGCGAACCTGCAAAATAAACTCCTTGTAATTTTGACGATTATAAAGGAGGGGAATTACGCAGGGGCGGAATTACGCACCAGCAAAGCCCGGGCTAGGAATGTGCCGGGCTGTTCCACGATACCTCCCGGTAACCTGCGATAGCCCAGGCGGCAAGGCAGACTGCGAAAGCAAGGCAGGCTAGGCGGCAGCAACAAAAATCGAAATACTGAGGAAGAACCCCAGCAGCCAGACCAGCGACCGGACCAGGGCCCAGTTGGCGACATAGGCCACTATGTAGGCGAGGCGCGCCAGAACAAAGGCAACCGCCATCTGGTCTACCGATTCCAATGGCCCGGCCACGGCATGGGCCGCGAGCACCGCGATGCCAAAGATAATCAGGGCCTCCCAGCTGTTCTGCTGAGCCGCCACCGCACGGGCCCGAAAGCCCTCCTGGCGGGCCAGCCAGTCGCGCGGCTGTGCATTGTCATAGCCCTGGCCGCCGGCCTTTGATATTCCCGCACATACAATCGGCAGAAACATAGTGATGAGAAGACACCACAGGGCGGTCGTCATTTGGAAGGCTCCTTTTCGCGACGGTCACGGAAGGCCTGGGCAACAGTACCCAGGTCAACATACTCTAGCTCTCCGCCCAGCGGAACCCCGCGGGCAAGCCGGGTGATGCGAAGCGGCACGGCTCGCATCAGACTCTGCAGCAGCCCCGTAATGGCATGGGCCGTAGCCTCACCCTCGGGTGTGAAGTTGGTGGCGAGAATCACCTCGGTCACTGTCTCCTCGCGGGCGCGTTCGAGCAGACGCTCCAAGGGCAGCTGCGCCGGCCCAAGGCCATCGAGCGGGGAAAGCCGCCCCATCAGGACAAAGTACAGCCCCCGGTAGCTTCGGGTCTGTTCCATCACCAGCAGGTCAGCGGGGCTTTCCACTACACAGAGCTGCCCCTGGTCTCTGGTCTCGTCAAGACAGGTAGGACAGACCGGCTGCTCGGAGAAGGTATTGCAGCGACGGCAGGGCTCTAGCCTGGCGAGGGCATTGAGCAGGCTATGGCCGAGCTGCTCTGCCCCTTCGCGGTCATGCTGCAGCAGATGAAAGGCCATGCGCTGTGCCGTCTTCGGGCCCACGCCCGGAAGGCGTGCAAAGGACTCGGTAAGCGCCGCAAGGCTTGGCGCGGCACCCACGGAATCCGCTCGAGACAGCGATGCAGCCATCCCAGGCTTCTTGTTGGTCTAGAGGCGAAAGCCGGGAGGCAATGGCAGCCCTGCAGTGACCGCTGACATCCGCTCGTTAGACGTCTGCTCTACCTTAGCCACTGCATCATTGACTGCCGCGACCAGCAGGTCTTGCAGGGTCTCGCGGTCATCCGGGTCGTTGGTCATGAGGCTCGGGTCGATCGCCAGCGACTTCACCTGATGCTTACCAGTCATGACGAGCTTTACCAGGCCGGAACCTGCCTGGCCCTCTACCTGAAGATCCGCCAGGGAGTCTTGCGCTTGTTTAATCTTCTCCTGCATCTGCTGGGCCTGCCGCATAAGCCCGGCGATCTGACCTTTCATCATTGTGGTTCTCCTGAAGGTGGCATTGCTGCCGTTACCGGATCGGCCGACTTCGTGGCATCACCGATCGGCCGGATTGATCCGGGGATGATCTTCGCATCAAACCTGCGAATAAGATTTTGTACAAGGGCGGACTGGGCAATCGAGGCCTCCGCATCGGCAAGTGCCTGCGCCCTTTGGCCTGCATCCTGGGCAGCGGCGGTGGGCCCGCTGGGCGCAGCCATCCGCACCTGCACCTTCAGCTTCTGGCCAAAGTACTCTTCGAGGCTAGCCGTTACCCTATGCACGACGGTCTCCTCGGCAAGGGCATCCAGCGGAACACTGAACAAAAGATGGTCGGCGCGCTCCGGGTGAAAGCCTTCAAAGCCAGACTGCTGGGCAAACTGTCGGGACAGTCCCGCAAGGTTGAGACGTCGGGCAACTTCTGGCCAGCGGGCGGGCGTCAGCGCTGAGAGGGGCTCCTGGGCAGCCGGCTGTGCGGCAGTTGTTTTGGCCTGGGGCACTATGCGCGGTGCCTGCCGCTGCCCGTGTGTTGCAACCAGCGCTGCCGCCTTTACAGCAGACCTCTGGCCAGACCGGCCGCCAGCCCCGCCCGGTTCGCCCGCCATGGTTTCTGGAGAAAATGCTAGGAGGCGCAGAAGGGTCATCTGCAGCCCAGTGGACTCATCGGGAGCCAGGGCAAGGTCTCGCCGCCCGAGCACCAGAATCTGGTAGCCCAACTGGGCCCGCTCTGGCCCAAGCTCCTGGGCCAAGGGCCCGATAGCAGGATCTGAGACCGCGTCGGAAAGACCCAAAGCCGACACGAGGGCCGCCTCGTGATAGATACGGGCAAGAGACTCGAGCACCGCATCGGCCAGTGCCCCGGCGGTGATCAGGGCCTCGGCCGTGGCAAGGCTGTCTTGGGCCTCGCCACGGGCAAGATGCCCCGCTAGCGCAATCAGAGCCTCCCTATGCACCAGACCAAGCATCTGATCGACAGCCTCTTGACTAATGGTGCCGCCGCCATAGGCAATCGCCTGATCAGTAAGCGACAGCGCATCGCGCACGGAGCCCTGGGCAGCACGGGCCAAGGCCTGCACCGCAGAGGACTCGGCAACCACACCCTCTTGCTGAAGCACAAAGTGCAGATGGCCTTCGAGCGCATCGACGCGCAGATTTTTCAGGCTGAACTGCAGGCAGCGCGAGAGCACGGTAACCGGAATCTTCTGCGGGTCTGTGGTGGCAAGAATGAACTTCACCTGCGCCGGGGGCTCTTCAAGGGTTTTGAGCATGGCGTTAAAGGCATGCCCCGACAGCATGTGGACCTCGTCGATGACATAGACCTTGTACCGGCCTGAGGTGGGTGCGAAACGGGACTGCTCAAGCAGCTGCTGTATCTCGGCGACGCCGCGATTAGAGGCGGCATCGATTTCGATGTAGTCCACAAACCGGCCGGCATCGATTTCCCGACAGCTGCCACACTCGCCGCAGGGCTCTGCCACCAGCCCTGTTTCGCAGTTCAATGCCTTGGCAAGAATACGGGCGAGGGTGGTCTTTCCCACCCCACGCGAGCCAGTTAGGAGGTAGGCATGGTGCAGCCGGTTCTGGGCAAGCCCATGCTGGAGAGCCCTAACCACATGGTCCTGGCCCACCACGGTGGCAAAGCTGCGAGGCCGCCACTTGCGCGCCAGCGCGACTGGTGCCTGCGCCCCGGCAGAAGGGAGGTCTTCGAATAGTCCTGTCATCGTTTAAGAGACAAGTAACTCGTCAAGGCGACAAGACAGGCGAAGGACATAGTGTGCAGAGCAGGCATAGGAACTCTCGGGACGGAAAGAAGGCGAGCCGGACCCCCGGCACTTGCAAGGACCCGCTGTGGCTGCTTCGTTCCCGACCTGACCAGGTTCACAGGCTCACAATGCGGGGCGGCCCGCCAGAGAGCAGTGTATCAAGCGAAGGGGTTGCGCGCGCCAGGCGCTTATGCGCTACACTACGCGCCTAGAACGGCTGCTCTTCCCCCCAATCTATAGCAGTGGCCGCGCAAGTCGATTCCTCCCCGGTCTCCCATAGGCGTTTTTATTTCACTGTCTGGCTGTCTCTGGTGCACCTCGCGAGGGCCCCTTCACTTTCCCCTTATCTAATTTCCGAACAATCATGAGCGATTCCGTAAAAGTTGTTACCGATGCGAGCTTCGAGTCTGACGTACTGAAATCCGATCTTCCTGTCTTAGTGGACTTCTGGGCAGAATGGTGTGGCCCCTGCAAAATGATTGGTCCGATCGTTGAAGAGATTGCCAAGGAATACGGCGGCAAGCTCACCGTTGCCAAGCTCAACGTCGACGAAAACGCGGCGGTTCCTGCAAAGCACGGTATCCGCGGTATCCCCACCCTTATCCTGTTTAAAAACGGAGCAGTCGTCTCACAAAAGGTTGGAGCCGCGGCAAAGTCCCAGCTCACGGCCTGGATCGACAGTCAGATCTAAAGCCTCTTCTCCCCTCCTCTTCTCTTCTTCTCATGTATCTGTCTGAACTAAAAGCCATGCCCGTAACCCAGCTCGTCGAGCTGGCCAGCACTCTGGAAATCGACAATGCCAGCCGGCTTCGCAAGCAGGAACTGATGTTTGCCATTCTCAAAAGAAAGGCAAAGACAGGCGAGCAGATTTTTGGCGACGGCGTGCTAGAGGTGTTACCCGATGGCTTTGGCTTTCTCAGGGCGCCGGAATCTTCCTACCTTGCAAGTACAGACGATATCTATCTGTCACCTTCTCAGATTCGCCGGTTCAATCTTCATACAGGGGATTCAATTGAGGGCGAGGTGCGCACCCCCAAAGACGGTGAGCGGTACTTTGCCCTGGTAAAGGTAGACCGCATCAACGGTCAGCCGCCCGAGGCCTCAAAGAATAAGATTCTTTTTGAGAACCTCACCCCGCTGTTTCCTAACAAGCCTCTCAAGCTTGAGCGGGACATGAAGGGAGAAGAGAACATTACCGGCCGCATCATTGACATGATCGCGCCCATCGGTAAGGGACAGCGTGGTCTGCTGGTGGCATCGCCCAAAAGCGGCAAAACGGTAATGATGCAGCACATTGCCCATGCCATTACCACCAATCACCCCGAGGTGGTGCTGATTGTTCTGCTGATCGATGAGCGGCCCGAAGAGGTCACCGAAATGCAACGCTCGGTGCGCGGCGAGGTGGTGGCTTCCACGTTTGATGAGCCCGCCACGCGCCATGTCCAGGTGGCCGAAATGGTCATCGAAAAGGCCAAGCGCTTAGTGGAGCATAAAAAAGATGTGGTCATTCTGCTCGACTCCATTACCCGCTTGGCGCGCGCCTACAACACCGTGGTGCCCACCTCTGGCAAGGTGCTCACCGGCGGTGTCGATGCCAATGCGCTGCACCGCCCGAAGCGATTCTTTGGTGCTGCCCGCAATATCGAAGAGGGGGGGTCGCTTACCATTATCGCCACCGCGCTGATCGAAACAGGGTCGCGCATGGACGAGGTGATCTACGAGGAGTTCAAGGGTACCGGCAATATGGAAGTACATCTTGAACGGCGCCTTGCCGAGAAGCGTGTTTATCCTGCGATCAACATTAATCGCTCTGGTACCCGCAAAGAAGAACTGCTCATTCCTGCCGATCTGCTGCAAAAGATCTGGATTCTGCGCAAGCTCTTGCACGATATGGACGAAATCCAGTCGATGGAATTCCTGCTCGATAAGGTGCGGCAGACCAAGAACAACAGCGAATTCTTCGACATGATGAAGCGCGGGGGATAGGACGGCGAGGTTTTAAGGCCTGGTTCCTAGATCCTAATTTCTATATACTTTCTGGTTTATTTCACAAGGATACGTAGTCTTTTATTCTGAAAGTTGCTCTGAAGGATCCTCTGGAAGTTCTTGGGGGCTCTTTCCAGAAAATTTAAAAAGACCGGCGGTCCGCCACTTTAAGGAATAGCAGCTATGAAAGAGGGCATTCACCCCAACTATCGCGAGGTTGTCTTTGTTGACCTCTCCAACGACTTTAGCTTCGTTACCCGCTCTACGGTGAACACCCGCGAGACTATCAAGTGGAAAGACGGCAAAGAGTACCCCTTGTACAAGCTCGATACCAGCTCAGAGTCTCATCCTTTCTATACCGGAACCCAGAAGATCATGGATACCGCAGGGCGGGTGGAAAAATTCCGTCAAAAGTTTGGCGCCAAGCGCGGCGCTGGAGCCAAGTCCGCCAGCTAGTCTGAGGGCCTGACATGGTCGGGCCCAGGCCATCACCCTCCCGCTTCGGCCGTTTCTACCCCAAGGGTCGTTAACGGTGTCTTTTTCTTCTGCCATGCATGACCGAATTCAGTCGTGGCGGCCGCCTCGGCCGCTTCCGGGACTTGCGGCAAGCGCCACACAGCATGTGCCCCGATGGGTGTTTGTTCTTCTTGGGGTTCTGTATCTCTGGTCGGGTCTGTTTACCCATGGCCCCTGGCAGGGCCCAGACCTGCTGGGCATGGCCCAGGCGCGCTCGATTCTGCAGGTGCTTCAGCCCTTAGACGCCTCTGTGTTGTCTCTTGGCGATACGGTCGGTTCGCTTCTTTTTTCCCAACTCCAGGGCGGAGCCCTGCTCAGCGATGGGCCGCTGACTGCCTGGTGGATGGCGCTGGGTATGGCGGCCTGGGCCCTCTTCGCTGGCGGACTGGCTGGATTCCCGGTTTCCATAGAGAGCCTGCATACGGCGGGGAGAATCAGTCTGGTGGTCTTGATTCTGGGGGGTCTGGTATGCCTCTGGCAGGCCACCCATCGGCTCTCGCGCAGGCGAGAGGCACGCCCAGACGACCCGCTTGGCATTGGCCCGACCGCGCCGGCCTTTGCGACCACGATGGCCGACTGTGCAGTGCTGCTGGCGCTTGCCTGCATTGGCGCATTCGCCCGCTGGCATGAGGCCAGCCCGCATGCCCTGCATTTCTGCCTTACCGCAGGCCTGCTCTGGGCTATGGCAGTCGCTCCCGAAAAACCCCGGCAGGCAGGCCTATGGATCGGGGCGCTGACCGCCTTGGGGTTTTTCAATGAGGGGCTGCGGTTTCTGCTGGCAGCACTCTCAGGCATCACCATGGCCTGCCTACTCGTTGCCCCATGGCGTCTGATTGCCCCTGTGCTCATACGCTTCGGACTGCCGGTCTTATTCCTAGGCCTTGGGCTGTGGCTTATGGCGGTAATTGCCTTCGACCAAGAGGCGCTGCTGGAGACCTGGTGGAATTCCCAGCAGACCGCTGCACCCGTATCGCCCCTGCATGGCCCAGAGACCTGGGCATGGTCGTGGTGGCCCCTCTGGCCCATGGTCCTCACGCTTATGGTGCAGGCCTGGCGCCATGGGCTCTGGCGCCTGTTCCATCTGCAGATGGTCGCCGTCTTGCTAGTGCCGTGGATTCTCGTCTATGGACTGGGGCTTGGTGGGGCGAATCCAGCGCGGTTCATGCCGGTGGCCCTGCTCTCCTGCCTGGCCGCCTACGGTCTCTTGTCTCTGCCGCGATCAGTAACGAGCCTTGTAGACTGGTTTGCCGTGGTGGCGTTCACGGGCCTGGGAGTCCTCATCTGGCTCTACTGGTCGGCAATTGTTTTTGGGTTTCCGGAACGACTGGCAAGCCGTTTAGACTTCCTTGCGCCGGGCGTCAGTGGCGATGCGAGTCTTTTTGAACTGCTTGCGGGGGTATCAGTCAGTGGCCTCTGGGTTGCCTTGATTACCTGGCGTATCGGGCGAGGAGAGAACCGGCTATGGCGGCCGGTGGTGCTCTCGGCTGGGGGCGTGAGCCTTGCCTGGGTGCTGATGATGAACCTGCTGCTACCCGCCCTGGAGATCAACCGGGGCTATGGCCATGCGGTGGCAGGCATTCAGTCAGCGATAGATCGTGCAACACCATTGGCAGGCCTCACACCAGCGCAGACTTGTGTGCAGGCTCCGGGCACTGACCTGACAAGCCGGGCGATTGTGCTCTCCAGCCTTACCCTGCCTCTGGCCAGACCCAGTTATGGCCAGTGCCACTGGCGGCTGTCTACATCGAGCTTTGTTCCCGAGGGCTGGTCTAGGGTTCTTGTAATCCCGCGTAACCCCAATCGACCGGAGCGGACACAGTTCTATCTTCAGGAGCGAACAAAGTCGGAGTAGGTAAGTGGCATGAGGTTTTTGCGGTAGTACCTTAGTTCTTCGATTGATTCCAGAATGTCGGCCAGCGCGGTATGGGCGCCTTTTTTCTCAAAGCCCTTGAGAATGTCTGGGCGCCATCGGCGACAAAGCTCTTTAATGGTACTGACATCAATGTTGCGATAATGAAAGTAGGCCTCTAGCCGCGGCATATAGCGCAGCAGAAACCGCCGGTCTTGGTGTACGGTGTTGCCACAGAGGGGCGACTTTCCCGGCGGAACAAAAGCCTTCAAGAAGTCTATAAGCGTCTGCTCCACATCGGCCTCGGAAAAGGGGGAGGCCCTAACCCGGTCTACAAGACCAGATCGCGTGTGGGTGCCCTTGTTCCAGCTGTCCATCGTGGACAAATGGGCGTCGGTCTGATGCACGACAAGCACTGGCCCTTCGGCAATCGGCGTGAGCTGTGGGCAGGTAACCACCACCGCAATTTCAAGAATGCGGTTCTGCTCGGGGTCAAGGCCACTCATTTCCATATCAACCCAGACCAGGTTGCTTTCACTCAGGGATTCCTGGGTCATTTTTATCGAATCGCCTGGGCCAGACTCAGAACTGAGGCGGCATAGAGGTAACTGCGGTTATAGCGGGTGACTGCAAAAAAGTTGGGTGTTACGAGCCAATAAACCGGAGCCAGCTCTGGCTCAGGCAGCGCGATGATGCTTGCAGGAGTCTGAGGGGCGAGCTCGAGGTCTTGTGGCAACAGGCCGACCCGAGCCATGTCCCCTACAGTGTGCTGCGCCTCAAGGCCCTGGACCATAAAAGGCGATGGGTCGACCGCAAGGGTGCTGCCCAGGGGGACAAAGCTTGGCAGGCCACGGATCCAGCCATGCTCTTTTAAGAAGTGCGCCACGGACCCCATGGCATCGGGCATGCTGTTGATCAGGTCTGCCCTGCCATCCTGGTCGAAGTCCACAGCCCAGGACTGCCAGCTTGAGGGCATGAACTGGGGAATTCCCAAAGCCCCCGCGAAGGATCCTTGGGTTTTCGACAGGTCGAGTGTTCCGCGATGGCCCATTAGGAGCAGCTGACCGAGCTCTCGCCGAAAGAAGTCTTGCCGACGGGGGGATAAGAAGGCCAGGCTGGCCAGCGTATCGATGGTTGGGAAAGATCCGCGAATGCGGCCGTAGCGGGTTTCCACACCCAGTATTCCTACAATAACCTCAGGCGGAACCCCGTAGAGGTCTTCCGCCCGCGCAAGAAAAAGCTGCTCTTTTACCAAGAGCGCCCTTCCCTCTTGCTGTGTTCGGGTATCGAGATTTCGGGCAAGCGACCGCGACAAGGAGGGCTTGGGACGGTCCTGGACTAGGGCAGGATCGGGGTTGACAAGCTGAATGGCACGGTCTTGGCGCAGCAGTCCTGAAAACTGGCGGGCTAGCCAGGGCTCAGCGAGCTGGTGTTCGGTCTGCAGCTGCTGCCAAAAGGCCTGTACCGCAGCGCTATCGAGCCAGTCAGGAATACCGCCGTTGGCCTTGACCGACACCGCACGACGCACTGGCGCCTGCCCCACCGCTGGTATTGATACGGTTATTGCCGCGGCAGCAGCAGCCCCTAACACGGCCCGCCGGCCAGAGAACCCAATTGGTAATCGGACTGGGGACACTGGGACTGCAGGCACTGGTGCTGCAGGCACTTGGGCTGCAGGCGCCAAAATGTTATAGTTTAAGACTTTCGATCGAGTCACTACTTCATCAGCCGTTTAAGGAAATATAAGGAAATCACAGTATGGTTGTTATTCGACTGGCCCGAGGTGGGTCGCACAAGCGCCCTTTTTACCACGTGGTTGCCACGGATTCGCGAAATCGTCGTGACGGTAGGTTTATTGAGCGGCTCGGATTCTTTAACCCAATTGCCCGCGGCAACGACCCTGGGCTTACGATTTCGCTTGACCGGGTTGCCTACTGGAAGGGCGTTGGCGCCCAAATTAGCCCGCGGGTCAGCCAGCTGGTTAAGACATTCGAAGGCCAGAAATCCAGCGCTGGGGCTGCCGCGTAAGGCAGTACCCCGTGCCATGCAGGGCCTGGTGAGACAGCGTTGCCCCCACGCAACAGTTTCCCCCAGCCCCGTGCTCGCATCGCCGAAAGCTTTCGGTCCCGCAGGGCCAGCCTGCTCGGCAGTCCTGAAGATTCCGCGCCGCGCGCGGCGGTGACTTTCCTAGATTCCCCACCTTCTGGATTTACTGGTCTTGCCCTCATCACCGCGGCCATTGGCCTAAAGGGCCAGGTTCGTGTCCGGCCTCTGGCAGAGGCAAAGCGCATCCGGCTGCAACTGCCATCGCCGGGGTCCTCCGGCGCCAGCGCACGGCCCGGGCTCTCTGACTCTCTCATTCCGGCACTCAAGCAGGTCTGGTTGCGGTCCGCTGACGGCTGGCGGCGCTCTGAGCTCTTATCGTGCAGCCCCCGGGGCAGCGACTTTTGCCTCTCCCTTTCCTGCAGCAGGAATCGTCAGGATGCCGAGTCGCTGGTAGGGGTTCGCCTAGGCATGGCACGCGGTAGCAGAGCAGCTGCGCCGGAAACCAGCCAGACCCCGCTGCTCTGGTCAGACCTTGTGGGAAGAGAGGTTCGCAGTACCACGGAAGACCTTTTGGGTCATGTAGACCGACTCGAAACCAATGGCCAGCAGGACTGGGTGGTGGTGGGCCAGCACTACATTCCTTTGGTGGAAAAACACGTGGTCTCGCTGGGCAGCGATAGCACGCCCATGGTGGTTCACTGGGAAAGGGACTGGACATGACCCCTTCACCCAATACTGACGCTTATCAAGACCCAAGCGGTTCTGCCTCAACGCCGTCGGTAGCTGCTGCAACAGATAGTCCGGTTGGTCCAACAGCTGGTCCGACAACTGGGCCAACAGCGGTGCCGATGGTACGGTTTCAGATCGTGTCGCTGTTTCCGGAGTTCTTTGCGCCCTGGCAGAGCCTTGGGGTCTGCGGGCGGGCCGTAAGCCAGAGCCGCGTGGCTGTTAGCCATTGGAATCCAAGGCAGTTCACCCACGATACGCACCAGACCGTGGATGACCGGCCTTACGGCGGGGGCCCCGGCATGGTGATGATGGCTGAACCCCTGGCAGGATGCATAGAGGCCATTCGCAAGGCTTCGGCCCCGCATGCTCCCGGACCTGTAATTCTTTTTTCGCCTGCGGGGACCCCGCTTAGCCAGTCCTGGATTGAAGCACAACGCGCCTGGATTCTGCAGCAGTCAGGCAAGGCAAGAACCTCGCCGCAGGGGGCGACCCCCGACAGTGCCGCGATTGCCCAGTTCACCCTGGTCTGCGGTCGATACGAGGGCGTTGACCAACGATTTATCGACGAGTACGTAGACCAGGAGATTAGCCTAGGAGACTTTGTGCTGTCTGGCGGAGAGATCGCCGCGCTAGCCCTGATGGACGCGCTTGTACGACGGCTTCCCGGAGTGCTTAATGATGAAATGTCTTCTGTGGCGGAGTCATTTATAAGCCCGCTGCTCGACCATCCCCACTTCACCCGGCCGGAGGTCTTTGCGGGTAGGGCGGTACCCTCCGTGCTTTTATCCGGCCATCATGGCAAAATAGCGGATTGGCGAAAAGCGCAGGCCCTTGAGCTTACGCTTTCTCGCCGGCCAGACCTTTTAAAAGGGTCAGATTAAAACCTTTGCCATCCTCTTGTGGGGCCCGGCCAGCCACCCCAACGATGACCCGTGGAGCCATTATGGATTTGATTCGTACCCTTGAGCAGGAAGAGATTGCGCGTCTTAACAAGACCGTTCCCACGTTTTCACCTGGCGACACCGTCGTGGTAAGCGTCAACGTGGTGGAAGGCACCCGAAAGCGGCTGCAGGCCTACGAAGGGGTTGTTATTGCCAAGCGCAACCGCGGATTGAACTCTTCTTTTATCGTTCGTAAGATTTCGGCAGGCGAAGGCGTAGAACGCACCTTTCAGCTCTATTCGCCTCTTATTGCAAAGATTGAGGTAAAGCGCCGTGGCGATGTGCGGCGTGCCAAGCTCTACTACCTGCGCCAGCGCTCCGGCAAGTCTGCCCGCATTCGTGAAAAGCTTCAGTCCAAAGGCCTGTCTATAGCCGTTGCCTCAGGCCAGCCCAAGCGCGAAGAGACTGAACCTGCTGACACCCCTGCAGCGTAGGGCATAGCAGGGCCGTCCCGCAGTCCTTTCTTCTGCGAAAGCCACCCTTCGACCCCCAGTCCGCGCCCGTTGTGGCGCGGCTCGATGGGCCTTCTGTCCCCCCAGAAGCGCTTAGCGTCGAAGAGATTGTTCGATGGTGCCGTCGGGCCCAGAGCAGCCCTGGGTTCCCCTTGTGGCAGCCAGAGCTTTTGGCAGACAGGCGTAACCGCCTGCTCGACCTTCCCAGCCTTAACCCCGCAGCGGTGCTGATTGCCGTCTGCCCAGAGTCATCAGAACTAATTCTTACCCGCAGGCCGCTACACCTCAAGGACCATCCCGGCCAAATTAGTTTTCCCGGCGGGAGGATGGAGGCTTTTGACCCATCGCCGATTGATGCGGCATGCCGTGAGGCTGAAGAAGAAGTCGGACTGCAGAGGCAATGGATACAGCCCCTGATAACACTCCCCGAATACATTACGGTTACCGGGTTTCGGGTTACACCGGTGCTCAGCGTGCTCACTGCCGGTTACTGTCTGCGGCCCGATCCGTTTGAGGTAGAAGAGATACTGCAGGTGCCGTTGGCGTTTCTCATGAACCCCCAAAATCATGAACTGCGCCAGGTGCAGCTAGAATCGGAGTTGATCGAGTTTTTTGCGATCCCGTATCAAGGCCAGTTCATCTGGGGTGCGACTGCAGCCATGATCCGAAACCTCTATCATTTCCTGCATGCCGCCTGGAACCAGTCACGCCCGAAAGCTCTCTGAGTTGTCATGACCCTGATTAGCCTTCTCATTGCGCTCTTGCTAGAGCAGGTGCAGCCCATGCGGCCTTCCAACCCTATTCAAGGCTGGATTGACCGGCAGCTGCGGCGGCTTCGGCTCATGGCAGCCCCCGATGAAGAGCAGTCCATCTGGGTAGCTTGGTGGCTCGTTGTTGCTGGGGGAGCCGTGCTCGGCCTGACAGCAACCTGGCTGCTGGGCCTTATTCATCCCCTGCTTGAGCTTCTGGGAATCGTGGCTATTCTTTACCTCACGCTGGGCTTTCGTCAGTTTAGTCAGTGGTTCAACGAGATTCAGTCGGCGCTCAAGTCCGACGACGTTGGCCGGGCGCGCGAGGTGTTTCAAGACTGGGTCCGCCAGACACAGGCAGACCGCCCTGCCCAAGCCGCAGCGGAACGGGGCGATGCCCAGGCAATTGCCCGAGAGTCCATTCGGCTTGCACTGATTGCTGCGCAGCGCCATGTCTTCGGAGTGATCTTCTGGTTCGTCATTCTTCCAGGGCCATCTGGGGCACTCGCCTACTGGCTCAGCGTCCAGATCCTCAAGGCCTGGTCGTCTCCGCGTGATGGGCTGAGCAGCCTGTCGGAAGTACCGGAGTCTGAGGCATCAGCAGGTGACTTTGGCAGCCCTGCCTACGATGCCCATAGCCAGGTGGCCGAGCGGGCGTTCCGCTGGATCGACTGGCTGCCGGTCCGGGTCACCGCGGGCATCTATGCGATGGTGGGCAATTTCGAGGATGCAGTAGATCAGTGGCGCAGCCAGGCCTCCGCCGCGATGGTGACCCCCTCGGCGCAGAACGATACCGAACGGGTGCTCATCGCAGCCGGCTCTGGTGCCATGGGCGTGCGGCTGTCCCTACCTGATGCCCCTTCTGGGGCGGAAAGCCTTGATGAGTTTTCGGTAGGTGGAAGTACAGAGGTACCACTGCGCGACCCCGATGCCCTGGCTATGGGGTCGGCAGTCGGGCTGGTCTGGCGGGCGGTACTCGTCTGGTTCTTTATGGTGCTCTTGTTTTCACTGGGTCGCTGGTTTGCCTAAAACTGGGCTGCGACCGGCGGATCGGTCTGCCCGCAACGAAGACAGCACCCCCCTCTCCGGCTTGGCGTGCGCCCACCAGATCCTGCAGTAACTCGGGTGGTAAGCGCCCACGGCGATAAGGCCTGGCTCGACGCGTCCCCTGTGCGCCTTGCCCAGTTCAAGGGCCGCAGCCTTAAGCCGGTTGCGGGGGACTGGGTGCGGGTCGACTGGGCCCATGACCCCCCCGTGGTGCAAGAAGTACTTGCCGCGGCCAACACCGTGATGCGCAGCGAGGGCACCAAGACCAAACAGCTGGCCGCCAATATAGACCTTGCTATCGTGGTCGTTGCGGGTCATCCTCTTTTTTCCGCAGACCTATTGCTGCGAGCCTTGGCCAGCCTAACGGCAGCCCGGATTCCTATCGTTATTGCGGTGAATAAGGCTGACCAGGCTGCAGGCCTTGAGAAGGCCCGAGAGGCACTGCGCCTGACCCTTCCTGCCCTCAAGCCCCCACATGGTGACAGGCAGCCAGAGAACCTACACCTTGCTTGCTGCGAGATAAGCGCCACCACGGGTAAGGGCCTATCTGGAGTGGGATCCTTGCTGGAGCTAATTGAGAGGCTGTTTAGTAAAAACGCCGATACAGCCGCTGTGGGACCCGAGGACGCAGGCCCTGACAAAGAGGCGGCAATAGCCCTGATTGGGCAGTCGGGCATGGGCAAGTCAAGCCTGCTGAACCGGCTGATCCCCCAGGCAGCAGCGCAGACACAGGAGATCTCTGAAGCGTTACAGACAGGCCGACACACCACCACTGTTAGCAGAGCCTACCGCTGGCCCAATGCGCCGGCTGAATCTTTGCGCACAACAACCTGGGTAATCGATACGCCCGGATTTCAGCGATTTGGCCTTTCCCACCTGAGTCTGGACGAGATCGGCGCCTGCTTTCCCGAATGGGCCCTCCTGCAGCAGGAGACCAGCTGCCGGTTCTACAACTGTCGCCATAACCATGAGCCCGGCTGTGCAGTCAAGGCGAAGATTGCAGCGATACGAGAAGAAAATCCATCTTTGGGGATACACCTGGAGTATCGCCGCCAGGCCTGGCTGGCCCTGATTGCCTAAGAGAGAAAACTCGCGCAGGCAGCCTCGTGGTTGAAAAGGCCCTCTCGATAGCGACGGAGAATTTCATTGGGCCAGACCGCGGTGAACCCCGCTACCTCACCATCCTGCGGATGCAAAACGGTGTCGGCGGTAACCCTCAGGGCAAAGGCCCAGACCTGCTCATGATGCAGGCAGTCGGGTAGCAGCCGGCAGACCCGTACCCTGCCTAGGGCTCGAATCTGCGGCCACCATTGCGGCCCCAGGCCCGCCTCTTCCCAGGCCTCACGGCGGAGGGCCGCAAGCGGTGATTCCCCTGCCATGAGCCCTCCTGCTACGGCAGCATCCCAGAGCCCCGGGTCGATCTGCTTATGCAGGGCACGCTGGCCAATCCAGACCTTTCCCTCGGGCGTTTCTACATTGAGCTGCACAGAAGCGGACAAAAGGCCCAAAGGCCGAAATAGACTGCGCTCGAGTTCCAAGGGCCCGAGCGCGCCATTAACGACCAGGCCCCCAGCGCGGTCACGCAGAAAAAACCGTTCATTGCGCCATCCCTTGCCAACAAAAGAATCGCGAAAAATAGCCTCGAGAACAGGAAGATCATCGGCAGCGATGACCACGCTTGGCGCGCGGCCCTGCCCCATAGAAGAGGACAGGCCATATCGCAGAGACCCTACCGACGCCTGCAAAGAGCCGAGCACTGTGGGGTGCATCCAGCCCAGGGTATGGGACGACAGCCCGGTGGCGAATCCGACCGACCAGGCGATGAGGCCTGCTGCGGCCGCCTGCTGGGCCGTAACCGGAGGCCCAAACTCGGCAATCGGCCAGGATTCGTCCGAACAGAGTTGCCCCCATGGGAACGTGTCTGCGCAGTGATTCGTTGGTATCCCGGTTAGCATTCAGGCCTATGCGGTTCTCGTCTCGAAAGTTGCAGCGTCTTGTCATCGTACTGGCCTTAAGCCTGCTTGGTGCGGTTTCGATATGGACAGGCCCTATCGACGCGGGAGATCCCCCGGCAACCGCCGCCACAGGCTATCGGCTGGAAAGGGTCTTTGACGGCGACTCGATGCTCATGCGTAATCCAGAGGGGATCGTGATCCAGGTGCGCATTGCGGGAATTGATGCGCCCGAAAAGTCTCAGCCCTTTGCCGACCCCGCCCGAGACCGACTGGCCGAGTTGCTAAGCCAAGACGGCCTGCGTGTAGAGATTCAGAAAAAAGATGTCTACGGCAGGTGGCTCGCCAGCCTATGGGTTGCAGACCAAGACCTGGGGCTAGTTATGATCGAAGAGGGCATGGTCTGGTTTTTTCGGCGCTACCAGAGTGACCTCACTCAAGAGCAGAGACAGGCCTATGACGCTGCGGAAAAGTCTGCGCAGAGGGCGCAGCGTGGTCTCTGGCAGGAAGCCGATCCCGTGCCGCCCTGGGAGTTTCGCCGGCAGAAAAGAGAAGCCTCCCCGGCAAAATAGCAGGCCCAATAGCCTCGCCAATCTATCCCACCAAGGTCTGGCGCAGGCGCTCGTAACAGGCCACCCCACAGGCCACGGAGACATTGAGGCTCGATACCGAGCCGCGCATCGGAATGCTAATTAGGCCGTCGCAGTTTTCCCGCACCAGCCGACGCAGGCCTGCCCCTTCCGCGCCGAACACCAAGGCTACTGGACCGGTGAGGTCGAGGCTATAGAGGGACTGACTGGCCTCATCGGCCAGACCCCAGACAAAAAAGCCGGCGGCCTGGACCTGCTCGATGGCGCGATTCAGGTTCGTGACCTGCAGATAGGGCACCTGATCGGCTGCCCCGGCGGCAACGCGAATAGCAACCGAGGACAGGGGCGCCGAATGGTCCTTTGGCGCTACCACCGCCGCAGCGCCCGCCGCATCGGCCGTGCGCAGAATGGCGCCAAGGTTATGGGGGTCGGTCACCCCATCAAGAAACACCAGAAAAGGCGCTGGCGCGGTCTGCCCTGCAATCTGCTGCAAAAGACTGGGCAGGTCATCTGCCAGGCGGCGGGCCAGAGCAAGCCCCACCACCCCCTGGTGCCGCTGCCCCCGGGCATGGACCTCAAGTTCATGGGCGGAGCCTAGGTGTAGCTTAATCTGAGCGATAGCCAGTTCAGCAAGCAAGGCCTTCACCCGGGCATCCCGACGGTCGCAGTCTACCCAGACCTCACGCAGCGTTTCGGGCGCAGCCCGTAGCCTTGCTCGGACAGCATGAAAGCCCAACAGGGGCTGAAGTTCACTACGGGACATAGTGCTTTAGGCTAGCCTCTTCGGCGTGACTTCTTTGCAGACCCTCGGGCCGCAGCGCGCCCGGGCTTGGCTAGCGACTTCTTCACTTGGGTCTTGGCAGACTTCTTGGTTACTTTTTTCTGCTGGGCACTTGCCTTGCGGGCAGGCCGAACCAGACCCGCTTTGCGTCCTCGGCCATGGGGAGGGGCAGCAGTGCTGCTGTCATCTATAAAGTCGGCATCAGGCCCATGCGTTGGCATGGTCGCGAAGTCTTCCAGTTCCTCATCACCGACCCCTGAGCGCGGCCGACGGGTGGCACGCACAAGGCTCGGGACCAGCCGAAACTCAATGCGTCGGGCATCAAGGTCAACGCGAGAGACGAGTACCGAGACGGGGTCATAGAGTCGGAACCGCCGGCCCGTGCGCTCCCCGCGCAGTTCGTGAACAATGTCGTTGTGCTGGAAGTACTCCGCACCGAGTTCTGAGACGTGAATCAGGCCTTCCACGTATAGGCTGTCTAAGGTAACGAAGAGCCCAAAACTAGTAACCCCCGTGACCACACCGCGAAACTCCTCGCCCACTCGGCCCTTCATAAACTGGCACTTGAGCCAGGCCTCAACATCGCGGGAGGCGTCATCGGCTCGGCGCTCGGCCGCAGAGCAGTGGTCGCCCACACGGCGCCAGTGGTCGAGCAGATCCGCCTGAGGATCGAGCCCTTCTGCCCCAAAGGCCGGACGATAGCTCTGCCGCGCCAGAATGGCCTTAATCACGCGATGGACCAAGAGATCGGGGTAGCGCCGAATCGGTGAGGTGAAATGGGTGTAGGCGGCATAGGCCAGGCCAAAGTGCCCTACGTTATCTGGACTGTAGAGGGCCTGCTGCATCGACCGCAACAATAGCGTCTGCAGCAGGCGGGCATCGGGCCGCGCCTTAATCTCGCGCGCCAGGCGGGCATAGTCTGCGGGCTGAGGGTCGTCCTGACCCTCTAGGCGCAGGCCTTGCAGGCGCAGAAACTCGCGCAATGCCTTTAGCCGCTCTGGCGTGGGTCCTTCATGTACGCGATAAAGCCCAGGCTGCTTGCTACGCGCCAGAAAATCGGCAGCACTGGTGTTGGCTGCCAGCATGCATTCCTCGATGAGACGGTGGGCGTCGTTGCGGGTGCGAGGCAGAATCTGCGCGATGCGACCGTCGGCACCGACCTGCATATAGGTCTCGATGGTCTCAAGGTCAATCGCACCGCGGCTCGTTCGCTGACTGGCAAGGCTCTGATAGACCGTATAGAGCTGCATCAGGGTGTCATGCTTAGGGCCGAGGGCACGGGCCTCGGGCCCTTGCGGGTCGGCAATCGCAGACCATGCCCGATCGTAGGTAAGCCGCTCGCAGGACAGAATGACGCCTTCGTAGAACTGATAGGCGGTTACCATGCCCTCGGTGGAGACCACCATATCGCAGACGAGCGCGAGTCGCTCCACCCCCGGATTAAGCGAGCACAGCCCGTTGGAGAGCTTCTCGGGCAGCATGGGAAGCACGCGACGGGGAAAGTAGACCGAGGTCGCCCTCTCGAAAGCATCACGGTCGAGCGAATCACCCGTCTTTACATACTGACTGACATCGGCAATCGCCACCAGCAGCCGAAACCCTATCTGTTTTTTCCTTGTGAAAATCGGCTCGGCGTAAACTGCATCATCGAAGTCTCGGGCATCCTCGCCATCAATGGTCATGAAGGCAAGGTCGCGCAGGTCAACGCGCCCTTTGATATCCGAGGCGCGCACCCCATCGGGCAGGCGGCTGGCAAGGGCCTGGGCTTTGTCTGAAAAGGTATGGGGCACGTCAAATTTCCGAACGGCAATCTCAACCTCCATACCGGGGTCATCGATGCCGCCTAGAATTTCCACCACACGGCCGATCGGCGGCGTGTAGCGCGTGGGAGGGTCAATTACCTGCACGACCACCACCTGGCCGGGTTCCGCCCCTTGGGTATCGGCGCTGCCTACGATGATGTCGTGCTTAATACGCTGGTCTTCTGGCACCACCAGCGTGATGCCGCGTTCCTGCACAAGGCGGCCCACCAGGCGGCCCACCGCGTGCTCGAGCACTTCAACAATGACCGCCTCGGGGCGGCCTCTGCGGTCGGTGCCGACTACCTTGGCGGTAACCCGGTCCCCATGCATGGCCTTGAGCATCTCGCGAGGCGAGACAAAGACATCTTCACCCCCGGCGTCGGGCCTAAGAAATCCGAACCCGTCGCGGTGGCCTATGAGCCTTCCAGAAAAGATAAGACCGGCATCATTATCCGTATCGCTGTCGTCTGTCAGACGCGGTTTTCGGTGTTTTGACAATTCCAAGAATCTCGCTAAAGTGTCGAGTCTACGCGAGAACGGGTTTGACTCTCGACGGTAGGCCCAGATGGCGGAATTGGTAGACGCACTAGGTTCAGGTCCTAGCGGTGGCAACA
>JBMSYB010000008.1:0-57367 GCA_049426285.1 Burkholderiaceae bacterium | reverse complement strand
GGGCAATCACCGGCGGATGACTCTTGGTATTACGGTGACAGTTTACTTAATTCCCTGCGGGAATTAAGTAAACTGTCACCGTAATAGTAATAGTAATCACTGTAATCGCACCGATTCGCCAATCGCCCACATCTGAATACGCGTGGCGCCAGCTGGCAGCTGTTCCTGCACTGTGAGAAGGTCGGTCAATGGCTGCTCCACCAGCTCATCGCAGAGCCTAAACACGCCCCAGTGCACTCCTAAGGCATTGCGGGCGCCAAGATCTTGGGTAATCCGCTGAGCCTCTTCCGGGTTCACATGCTGGGCTCGCATAAACCAGCGCGGCTCATAACAGCCCACAGGTACCAAGAGCCAGTCAATGGGGGGCCACTGGCGGGCCAGCTCCTTGAAAATCGTGCTGTAGCCAGTGTCACCGGTGTAGACGAGATGCAGGTCTTTTGTCTGAAGCCGAAATCCCGCCCAGAGGGTTTGATTGGTATCCCAAAGCGTTCGGCGGCTCCAGTGGTGGGCGGGAATCATTTCGATCGTGAGGCTCTCGGCTTTGCGCAGAGGAAGGGCAAACAGCCGCGTGTCGTACCAGTCCATGACCTGTAACGATTCCACGCCCCAGTTGCGCAGGTATCGATCCACCCCCAAGGGAACAATAAAAATCGGCGAGCCTCCGGGCTGCCTGGCTAAAGCACGAACGGTACGCGCATCCAGATGGTCGTAATGATTGTGTGAGATGAGTACCAGATCGATTCTGGGAAGGTCTTCTAGCGAGAGGGGAGAAGGGTTGTAGGCCTGCGGGCCAATCCCTTCAAATGGCGATGCTCGGCCACTAAGCACAGGGTCGATAAGCACATGAAGCCCATCAATCTGAAGATGTACGCTGGCATGGCCAAGCCAGGTTAACCGCCACCCGAGGCTCGTTTCTGCCAGAAGTTTTGGGTCTACAGCCTTCTTAGCCACCGTGTTGAAGGCCTGGGCTGGGCGGTTGCCAAGCAGACGCTCCCACTGCCAGCGCAAGAAGTCGAAAAATTGTGGCTTTTCAAGCCCCCCGGGCAGGTTTTGAAACCCGCCAACGGTGTGGTGCGGCTTGTCAGACTGGACATGGACAACCGGCGCTGCGCAGCCAACAAACCAGATGCAGGCCAGCAGCAGAGATAGGAGCCTGAACTGCTTCATGGGCAACGACTCGTGCTCACTTAACGATCATGGCTCTTGGGACCATCCCTGATGATGAGAAAAACTACGAGGTGGTACGTCTTTCACACTGACAGCGCCACCTTCAGCGCGCGCTTGACATACGCTGCGGTTAGCAAAGCGGCCCGAGGCTAGACTTCGACTAGAAAGTCATGAAATCCGAATCGACTGCATCGACAGACGTGTCGGTGACCTCGGGGTCGAAGACGGGCGGTGGCGTTCGCGGCTGATAATGCAGTGCTTTTGCAACATCTGAGGGGCCATACCTAAGGGCTAAAGGGGTTAGAGTTCCCTGCAAAGCCAAAAACCAGACCATAAGACTGGCAAAGAACAAGTGATTTACCCAGACCAGCTGGTTTTGCGTCAGCATAGAAACCTCCCCCAAAACGCTAAATAACCCTTATGCATCGTAAGTCAGAACCTCAGGCGAATCAATCCAAAGACCATTTGGTTCGCATCGCGCTTATGGCCGTGCTCGCCGTAGTACTGGGGTTTTTCTTCTCTGGCTTTGCGATGCAGGCGCAGGCCTCGGAGCGGCGAGTTCATGTTGTACCGATTGAGGGCATCATTGACCTTGGGCTAGCGCCTCTGGTGCGGCGCGTGGTGGCTGAGGCGGAACAGACCGGCGCATCGGCTGTCATTCTTGATATCAACACTTTCGGCGGCCGGGTCGACGCCGCGGTTCAGATCCGCGACAGCCTGCTGTCTGCCAAGGTACCCACCATTGCCTTTGTGAATAAACGCGCGATTTCCGCTGGGGCACTCATCAGCCTGTCCGCCGAGAAGATCGCCATGGGTGGAGGCGCCACAATGGGCGCGGCCGCTCCCGTTTTGGCTGGACAGCCCGGTGCCGAACAGCGACCAGTTTCAGAGAAGACCGTATCGTATGTGCGCAAGGAATTTCGGGCAACCGCAGAGGCCCGTGGCCGGCCTCCTTTGCTTGCCGAGGCCATGGTAGATGCGGATGTCGAGATCTCTGGGGTCTCTGAAAAAGGCAAGCTATTGACGCTCACAACCGATGAAGCCCTGCGGCTAAAGCTGGTCGATTTCAAGGCCGAAACCCTGCAAGATGTTCTGCAGGAACTGGGGCTGGCCCAGGCGCAGGTGATACGGCATACCACGAACTGGGCCGAAGAGGTGGTGCGTTTTCTCACCAATCCGGTGGTTGCCTCGCTTCTCATGACGATTGCTATGGTAGGTATATTGATTGAACTGCGCACGCCCGGCTTCGGACTGCCGGGCATCGCTGGCCTCGGTAGCCTTGGGCTCTTTCTCTGGGGCCATGCAATTGTGCAGCTGGTGGGATGGGAGGAGTTAATTATTATGGTGCTGGGAATCGGGTTGCTGGCCGCCGAACTGATCTTGATTCCAGGCTTTGGGCTGGCCGGGGTACTGGGAATCAGCGCCATTCTGATAAGCCTGGTGATGAGCCTTCTGGGCGAGGGCGCAGCCCCGACCATGATTCTTTCAACGATCGGTCAGGTGGGGCTGTCTCTTATTGTCGCGATGATCATTATGGTGTTTTTCCTGCGTGCCCTGCCCCGCCTGTCGATTGGTCGTGCCCTCGTGCTGAGAACCGAGCTCTCAACCGACAAGGGATTTGCGAGTGCGCCAGAGTCTGATAGCCATTGGCTTGGAAAAACGGGACGGTCGATTACCCCACTGCATCCTGCAGGCATCGCGGATATCGACGGGCATCGGGTGGATGTTGTCTCAGAAGGGGAACCAATCGATGCAGAGCAGGTCATTACTGTGGTGCGTGTCGATGGAAACCGCGTTGTCGTGCGCCACGACCACTAATAACAACACTTACAAAGGAATTCACAATGGGGCCAGAAATGGGTTTAACCGGGGGTATTGCCTTCCTGGTGTTGTTTTTTCTGTTTATCTCGACGCTGCTCTATCTGGTGCCCATTCCGCTCTGGGTTGCCGCCTGGGCCTCGGGCGCTTATGTGGGCCTCACCACCCTCATTGCCATGCGACTGCGTCGTGTGCCCCCAAGTACCATCGTTAACGCGCGCATCAGCTCGGTAAAGGCGGGTATTGATATTCCGCTCAACGACCTTGAGGCGCACTTTCTGGCCGGAGGCGATGTGGTGCGCGTGGTCAATGCCATGATCTCAGCCGATAAGGCCAATATTCCGCTTTCGTTTAAAAGGGCCGCGGCAATCGATCTTGCAGGGCGAAATGTTCTTGAAGCGGTACAGATGTCTGTGCTGCCCAAGGTCATCGAAACACCGCGCATTGCAGCGGTGGCCAAAGACGGTATTCAGCTGATTGTGGTCTCGCGGGTGACCGTGCGCACCAACATCGACAGGCTTGTCGGAGGTGCCGGAGAAGAAACCATTATTGCCCGGGTTGGGGAAGGCATGGTGAGCACCATTGGTTCGGCCGAGAACCACAAGAGTGTGCTCGAAAATCCAGATCACATCTCTAAGCACATTCTCAGTAAAGGGCTCGATGCCGGAACCGCCTACGAGATTCTTTCCATCGATATTGCAGACGTCGATGTTGGGGAAAATATTGGCGCGAAGCTACAAATCGACCAGGCCGATGCCGATAAGCAGATCGCCCAGGCCAAGGCAGAGGAACGCAGGGCCATGGCGGTAGCCCTGGAGCAGGAAATGAAGGCACGGGTAGTTGAGGCTGAGGCCGAGGTTCCGCGTGCCATGGCAGAGGCCTTTCGATCGGGCAATCTGGGCATCATGGACTACTACCGAATGAAGAACCTGCAGGCAGATACCGATATGCGGGTGTCAATTGCTGGGGTAGAGGAACCAACCGCAAACGCCCCAGGACCGAGGCCCAGCAAGGGCTAGGCAAGACCGTGTTTCATTTCAACATAGACCCCGCGGTTTTAATTTATCTGCTGTTCATCGCGGTCTTCTTATTCAATGCGTTTTTTAAAAAAGGGCGTCGTCCGCCGCCGACTCAGACCTCCACATCACAGCCTAGCGAGCCGGTGCCGCAGCCGAACACCCCCGTGCCGCAACCTCCTGCGCCTGCCTTACCCAAGGCGTCAGATGCTATGCCACCGAGGCCTCGGGTGCAGGCACACTCGCCAGACGCGGCCAGAGCGGCAAGAGCGGCCAGGCCTTTAGTACCCCCACCGCTTTACCAGGAGCCGCTGCACGGGCCCGAACCAGCTGCAACCGGTCTAAAGGTCACGCGCGGTATAAGGGGAGCCCAATTTAAAACGAGAGACGACCTTCGTCATGCCATCGTGGCGCGGCTTGTCATTGGGCCACCCAAAAGTCTTCAGTAGTGCCTCCGGTAAGGGCTTCAATAGGGCCTGTAATAATAGAGGCCATGCCCGCCTCTTCTGTGTTTCAGCCTGCCCGCTACACGATTTTCGACACCCCTGTTCTCAGTGGCTTTCTGCGCTGGGGCTGTCGCAAAACCCTGCATGCATTGGGCTGGCGGTTTACAAGTGAGTTTCCTGTCGAGACCAAAAAGGCGGTGGTCATTGCTGCGCCGCACACCAGCAACTGGGACCTCCCCTATGCCCTCATGGCGGCCTTTGCCATGGGCCGTAAGGTGCATTGGCTTGGGAAGATGCAGATCTTTCGTTTTCCGTTTGCAGGCGTTATGCGTTGGCTGGGGGGCATCGCCGTTGACCGTAGCCGCTCGGGCAACCTCGTAGAGGCTGCGGTCCAATGCTTCCATGACACGCCCGGGCCGCTGCTTTTGATTGTTCCGCCCGAAGGCACACGCAGCGCGGTCGAAAACTGGAAGACGGGTTTTTACTACATCGCGCTTGGCGCCAAAGTTCCGGTGGTGATGGCCTACATGGACCACGGAGCACGCCGCTGCGGTGCCGGAGCGCTCTTTTTTCCAACAGGCACGATCGAGACCGATATGCCCGAGATACGCGCCTACTATGCATCGTTTGTTGGCTGGGCCCACCGCAAACGTAAGACGCAAACCCCAGCGGAGTCTTAATCGATTAGATCTTAAAACGTCGGCGGGTGAGCCAGAGTGCTAGGCTAAATCCGACAACGGTATAGCCCAAGAGAAGGGCGGCATCCGCAGCCCAGTGCAGGGGCCATTGCCCAAGAAAGAAAGGACGAATGAGAGAGACCGCCGCCGTCAGTGGCAGCCAGTCTGAAAACACCATGAGCCAGGCAGGCAGTTGGTCACGCGGGAAGTAGACCCCAGATAAAAAAGTCATAGGCGTGAGAAACAGGGTGATGTAGTAGGTAAAAAAGTCGTAGCCCTTGGCCAGGGCATTAAAGATCAAGGCCAGACTTGAAAAACATAAGCCAACCAGAAACAACAAGGGCCAAGCCAAAAGCAGCATGGGGCTGCGCGATATATTGAGGGCCACCATGACGGCCAGAATAGCGGTTGCGGTAAACAGTGCCTTGAAGGCAGCCCAGATCATCTCTGCAAAGACAATCTCATCCAGACTTACCGGTGCGTTGAGGATGCCCTCCCAGGTCTTCTGTGGCCCCATGCGCGAATAGGCCGAATACAAGGCCTCAAACGAGGCCGCATTCATGCTGCTCATGCAGATCGAACCACTGGCCAGAAAAAGAATATAAGGAATAGCCTGCCCATTAAGACTGACCGACCCCACCAGGGCCCCAATGCCATAGCCAAAGGCAATCAGTACAAACAGAGGTTCTGCGATATTGCCAATGAGGCTTGGCCAGAAAAGCTTTCGCCAGACCAGAAAGTTGCGCTGAAAGACGGCGGCCCAGCCCCACTGCATATCAAGTACCGCACGCATTAATGGGTCTCCCGAATCTGGCGACCGGTGCGCTTCAAAAAAAGGTCTTCCAAGTTGGCCGGTCGATGCAGCACCCGCAGGCTGGGATAGTGCTCTAGGGCGGCGAGCAAGGGATGGGCATCATGGGTATAGAAGAAGACCGAGTCGCCCGCACGTTCGGTACGTTGGGCAAGCTTTGAGAGAGCGGCAACGAGTTCGTCAATAACGCCACTCTGCGCACCCTGCAGAATCACCTCGACCACATGCGGCTCCACCTCTTGGGCAATCAGCGCGGCTGGCCTTCCGGTAAGAATGGCCTGGCCCTGATCGATTAAGAGCAGCCGGTCGCAGAGGCGTTCGGCCTCTTCCATAAAGTGGGTGGTCAGCAGAATCGACTTTCCCTGCTTGATCAAAAGCCCGAGCCGCTCCCAGATGAGATGACGGGCCTGTGGGTCCAGGCCTGTGGTGGGCTCATCGAGCAGCAGCAACTCCGGGTCGTTGATCAGCGCGCGGGCAAGGCTCAGCCTTCGTTTCATGCCACCAGAGAGCTCGGAGATACGGGCTGCGGCCTTGTGCCGAAGGGCGGCAAACTCCAAAAGATTAGGAATACGCGCCTGCATAAGATCGGCGGACAGCCCAAAGTAACGACCATAGGCCAGGAGGTTTTCTTCACAACTAAAGTCTGGGTCCAGCGTATCAAACTGCCCCACCACCCCTATGCGCCTGCGAAACCGACGGGCCTCTTGTGGCAAGGCAAGCCCAAGGCCCTCTACCGTACCAGTGTCGGGCCTGGCCAGCCCCAGGCAGATCTTAAGAGTTGTGGTCTTACCCGCACCGTTGGGGCCGATCATGCCTAGGCATTCGCCTGGTTTAATCTCAAAAGACAGGTCTCTCACCGCATGGTAGGAGCCGAAGTGCTTATTGATCGAACGCACAGCAAGCAGGTTCTCAGCCATCATCCTCTACCAGTCAATGGATTGGCCTTGGTAGTCCACAAACCAAGCCTGGGGCCGCGCGGCAAGACCGTCGAGCGCCATGAGCATTCCTGCCACGGAGTCTTGCGCTGCAAGCGTAGCGTGTCCCGATTGAAAGGGCGCCGAGAGCTTAGAGCTAACGGTGCCTGGCTGCAAGGCCGCGAATACTGCTTCTGGCCGGGTACGGTGCGACTCAATGGCAGCAGTCTGCAAGAGCATATTGCCGGCGGCCTTAGAGGCACGGTAGCCGTACCAGCCCCCCAAGTGGTTATCCGAAATACTGCCCACCCGCGCCGAGAGCACGGCAAAAATCGCGCGGCCTTTGGGGGCAAGCAGCGGAATAAAGTGCTTGAGGATTAAGGCCCGGCCAATAGCATTGATCTCAAATGCCCTGCGTAGGCCCTGCGAGGACAGCTGCGAGAGCCGCTTTTCCGGCCCCTGACCGTCGATCATAAGCGCCCCGGTGGCATCGACAATTAATGCGAAGGTTGCCTGGTTGCGCGCTGCATCTGTCCCATTTGGGGCGTATGACGCACTAGACGAATGCGAGCTCTTGGCGGCAATTTCCTTACTAGCCCATTGGGCGGCCGCAGCAATCGAGGCCTCGTCTTCCAAATGCAGGTGCGGCGGACTGCTGCGGCTTAACCCAACCACCCCCGCGCAGCGCTCATCAGCTTCGAGTGCCTGCACAAAGGCCGCACCAATGCTGCCAGAGCTACCGATAATAAGGGCGCGATAAGGGGCTGGAAGAGACCGCATAGGAGCAACTAGTGTAGTGCAGGCAAAACCTGATCCTGTCAGCCCAACAGGGGAAGAAAAGCTAGTCTTTATAACTAACTGGAAAGCCGGCTAACTGGAAAGCCGGTTAAGTGCCAATTCAAACCGGGCAACCAGTTCGTCAATCTCGGGTTCGGAAATAATCAAGGGTGGGCAGAAGGCGATCGTGTCGCCGATGGCCCGAACGATAAGGCCTTGTTCTTCCGCGACGCGGGCACAGTCTTTGCCTTTGCCCGGAACAAGCTCCACGCCCGCGAGAAGCCCGATGCCCCGCACCTCTTTTGCAAGGGGATGCCCCTCTAGCCCCCTTAAACGAGAAAGCAGCCTTGGGCCAACCCTTTGCACATGATCAACAATACCTTCCTCTTCGTAAATTTTTAGGGTCTCCAAAGCCACCGCCGATGCCACGGGATGGCCGGAGTAGGTCATCGTGAGGCCGAAAAGCCCCAACTCGCCGCTCTGACGCTCAATCGCCTCGTAGACACGCGGGCCGATCATGAGCGCCGAGATAGGTATATAAGCACTCGACAACGCCTTGGCACAGACCAGGAGATCGGGCTGCAGCTGCATGGTGGTAGACCCAAACATATTGCCTGTTCTGCCAAAGGCCGTCACCACCTCATCGCAGACGAGCAAGACATCGTGCTTCTTTAGCAGCGCCTGAAGCCCAGCGTAATAGCGGGCAGGTGGTACCACGATGCCACCGGCCCCCATCACGGGCTCGACAAAAAAGGCGGCGATGGTGTCGGGACCCTCGCGCTCGATGAGTTGCGCGATATCGGCAACAAGACGGTCGCTAAACGCGTCTTCGGTCTCCCCGGGCAGGGCATTACGGCTGAAATGCGGCGTGGTGACATGCAGAAAACCGGGCAGAGGGAGGTTAAACCGATCGTGGGCGTAGCTCACACCCGAGAGGCTTGCCGCTGCTATGGTGTTGCCATGGTAGGCGAGCCTATGGGCAATAAACTTACGTTTCTGCGGCTGGCCTACCGCATTCCAGAAATACCAGCTTAGCCGGGCAGCGCAGTCGTTGGCCTCAGACCCGGTGCTGGCAAACCAGACACGGGACATCGGCGCAGGGGCAATAGAAAGAAGCTTTTCAGCCAGCGCAATTACGGGGGGATGACTCTTATGGTTTGTAAGCGGGTAGTAGGCAAGCTCTTTCATCTGCCGATGGGCCACATCGGCAAGCCGTTCATTGCCATAGCCAAGCGAGATGCACCACAGACCAGACATCGCCTCAATGTACTCCTGGCCATGGATATCCTTTACCCAGACGCCTTTTCCAGACTGAATAACACTGGCTCCCCGGCTAGCATGCAGCGACAAGTTGGTGAGCCCATGGACCACTGCGCGAGCATCACGAGACTGTAGAGAATCTGTTTCTAACACAGCACAAGTCCTTTGCAGATAGCATCGAGAGGGGTCGAGTTTAGCTGATCAACTGAGCTGTCGATTCCATTCGTGAGTTTCACTGTGCAATGGGAAGCAACCCGCGAAGTGCGATAGGCCCTGGGGCTCACCTTTCTGAATATGCGTACGGGCGGCCTTGGCGGTTATGCCCACCTGCCATAGCAGCCGATGCGATGCAAGAGCGGCTGCGGGGGCGCGGTGCCCTCATCCACTAAAAGACAGCACCAAGCCGTTGCTCTGCTATGATGAAGCCCTAGGGTAAATACTCACAACGGGGGTTTTATGGAACACGCCAGCACACACCTGTTTATCTTCTTCGGAATCATTGTTCTTCTGCCATTTCTGTACCCGGTATTTCTCGTGAAACGCAAGGGCCTTGACGGCAACGTGGCAAATCAAAATACCAAGGTGTTTGCCATTGCCTTTGGCGTTCTGGTGGTGGTCACTCTGGCGCTGTCGACCATTCATAGCAGCCTGCAGTAGCCTGCCCCTCGGCTCCGAGGGCACCGCCTAGTCCCCTCAGTCCCCCGTCTCACTGTGGCCGATTCTCGGCCACATAAAGGTTTTTTTGTGACACGCATGTCTTCGGGCACGATCATCCTCGTGCTCGCCCTGCTTCTCGGTCTGCAGCCGGTTACGACCGATCTCTATCTTCCCGCCCTTCCGTCTATAACGTCGGGATTCGGCGCGCCCATGTCGCAGGCCCAGCTCACACTATCGGCGCTGGTGCTGGCCTTCGGCTTCTCACAGATGATCTGGGGGCCTTTGTCTGACCGTTATGGAAGACGCCCGATTCTGCTTATTGGCATGACCGCCTATGTACTCGCCTCTGTGGGCAGTGCCTTTTCCCTCACCATGGAGCAGCTCATTGGCTGGCGCATTGTGCAAGGTCTGGCCATGGGCGCAGGGGTGGTGATCGCGCGATCGATAGTCCGTGACCTGTTCGATCACCTAGAGGGTGCGCGCATGATGAGCAAAGGGCTGACGGGCCTTGGCATATTTGCCTGTCTCAGCGCTCCCGTGGGCGGTGTGCTTACCGAATTTCTTGGCTGGCGGGCGGCCTTACTTGCCTTGGCCATCTTCGGTGCGGTTGGTCTGGTAACGGT
Source organism: Burkholderiaceae bacterium (assembly GCA_049426285.1). Classification (GTDB taxonomy): domain Bacteria; phylum Pseudomonadota; class Gammaproteobacteria; order Burkholderiales; family Burkholderiaceae_A; genus Hahnella. The sequence goes on along the minus strand of JBMSYB010000008.1, from coordinate 47,201 downwards.
GGTCTGGCGGCTAGAAGAAACCCTAGCCCATCGAAACCCGCAGGCAATCAACCCAAAGGTGATGATTCGCAACTGGGCCACGATTACTCGTAATAAGAACTTCTGGGCCTTTGCGCTACTTACCACGATGAGCTATGGGGGCCTGTTTACCTTTCTGGCCTCGTCCTCATTTGTCTACATTGAGGTGCTGGGTATCTCGCAGACACAGTATGGTCTGATAATGCTGTCAAGCTCACTGGCCTATATCGCGGGCACCTTTGTCTGTCGTTGGCTGCTGAAACGAATCAGCCTAAGAAAGACAATCAAACTGGGGGGGTATATCTCGCTTACAGCGGGGTCCGCGCAGGGGCTACTCGTCTTAGGCGGAGTGGAATCCATTGCCGCGCTCATTATTCCCTGGTGGTTTTATATGGTCGGTCATGGCATTCACCAGCCCTGCGGCCAGAGCGGTGCAGTAGCCCCATTTCCGCAGATGGCAGGTGCCGCCTCTGCATTAAGTGGGCTGATCATGATGATCGTAGCCTTTGGTATGGGGCTCTGGCTTGGGATATCGCTTGCCAGCGTTGCAGGCGAGTCACGAACCGCCCTTCCCATGACCAATGGCATTTGGTTTTGGAGTTTACTGTTGGCCGCCGTCGCCCTGGTGCTAATCCAGCGGCCGGCTACAGAGAATTCCTAGCATCCCACACGAAAAATCAACGACGGGGGGGCCTCGCAGTCTATACTTTAGTATTAACTAGAGAACCCCCTTAGTCTGGAGCAGTCTGCCCGTGGAACATGGTGCCCTCTTCATCTCGCTTTCAATTGCCTAAGGCAGCGATTGACTCTGCCCCAGGCCTGAGCCCCTTATGAGCGATATCTCCCATGAACTTGACGGCATGCTGCAGGGAGTAGACCGCCTGCTGCATGCCCGAGACCAGCTTAAACAACCCGATGTCTACGCAGAAGACGCAGTACCCATCGGTTCGGTCAGGCCGGAGTTTTTCACCCAGTGGATGGCCGTTTTGGGAGCCAGCAGCCTAGGGCCGCCGGGAGCAGGGGGCATTCAAGAGGCCGCTATGCGGTCCCTACGACATCATCTGCAGACGCGTGCCATCTCGCTGAGGGTGGCTACGGGGCAACGTCTCACGGTTTCTCCGCTGTGGGCACGCCTGGTACAAGCACTGCCCGCTGGGTTGGACTGGCATGCCTCTGAGGACAGCGACTGGCTATGCCTGGGTCACTCCCTACACACTGCCGTGGCGCTGCCCGGATGTAACACCACAGAACAAAGCCTTGCGGCCTTGAGAAAAATAGCAGGGCCCGTGGGGCAGACCCTCTGCTGGCTACCCGAGAACAGTCGCGTCCGCGGCTTTCGTTTACCCCGCTTTCCGGAGGTCGGTTACTGCATCTCGGCTGAGTATCAGGGACGATGGGCCGGGCAGTGGTCCGAGTGCGGAGACCCGGCGGTATTTTTCTGGTTGTCGAGCCCCGAAACTGGTCCGCACGGCGCGCTGGGCCTGGCCATGCTGGCGGAAAAACGGGTAGTGGTTATTGTTGACCGGTTTCCGAGAGAGCCCGCGTGACCTTACTGCTGGCCCTCTTTCTCCTCCTTGTCATAGCCCAGATTGCCTGGCTCATGCGGTTTTCACCGCGGGGCTCCTTCGACCTAGGATCGGGTATCGGGCTGCGCCGCCGCCTTCTCATATGGGCCTTGGTGCTCGGCCAACTCCATCCGGCAGGAATGCTGGTCATGACCCTTGCCGGGCAGCCAATGCCCTTTCAGAACAGCCTCGTTTTGGCAGCCTTTGACTTTGCGGCGATTCTGTTCTTTGCCCTAGTGGTTGCCAAGGCATGCGGTCGGCACCAGCAACAGCTTATCGGCTGGGTATCTCTCAGCACCCTTCTGCTGCTGTCTTACCTCATCATGCTCTGGCAGTCCAGCTCGGGGCTGCCAGTCTTTCCAGCCCTCTATGGCGCCCTGGTTCTTGCCCACCTGGCTTTGGGTATCGAGGCGGCCCTCGAGTGCGGTACAGCCGCAAGGAAAAATCAAACGCTCTTTTTGATTGCAGTGATTAGCTTCGGCCTGCCCCTGGCGCTGCTAACGCCGACCGCCATCCGCCTGGATGATCTCTCTGCGCTGGGCGCCAGTTTTTTCTCCGAAGCCCTTCATCCTGCGGTGGGCCTCACCACGGCTGAGCTAACCCTGCTCATCTGGCTCTTCGGAAAGCTAAGCCTTAATGGGCTGCTAATCGCTTTACTCTGTCATCAGTCCCAGGTCTTCAAAGACAGCCTGGAGGCGGCCCTAACGAATAAGATCAATGAGATTAGCCTGCCGTTTCGAGCTACCGCTCAGGCTCTCTTCCATATGCCAACCCCCATTTTGCTTGTCTCAGGCAGCCCGGCAACACTGCTCTATGCCAATGGGCAGGCAAGACTCCTTCTTGGTTCCAGCCAGCTCTTCCAAAGACCGCTTGATGAACTCTTTATTGCCTTAGTCTCGGCCGGAGCCAACCAGTACCATGCGGTCTTTGAGGGACCTCAGCACGAGCTCGAGGTCTTTCACCTTACCCAGATCAACACCCAGGGCACAGAAGGCGCCCTTCAGGTCTTCCTCTTGGATCGCGAGACCGTGCAGTTCGAAACAGTCGCCACGCTTCTCATCGACAATCGGCAGGACCCCCCAGGGAGCGGTGCGGCACTACTGGATAGCCGATTCTCCCTGCTAAGAACCTCTGTAGGCTGGCAGCAGGTTTTTGGTCGCCAAGACCGCTATGCCCAGTCAGGGCTGCTCTGGGACAAGCTGCGATTAACAAGCCCAAGCCATGCAGAGATTGCGCGACTGGAAGATGCGCTAATGCAGTTCTCTATGGCAAGTGGCAGTATCGTAAGCCTTGACGGGCATACAATACAGTTTGACATTCGTCTTCTTCGGCTGCCCGATAGCCGCCTGGTCTACCTAGCCCATGCACGCACCCACAGGGGGGAAAATGAATCCGAGCCATCGGGAGCACACTAGCTCTCCTCGAGACAATCGTATGGTGCTAGTGCCACGCGGGCAGTGGCGCGACCTGGCCCTGTCACGCGCCGAGCTCTTAAGTCACGTCGATGGTGTCTCCGTTCCCGAACTCTGCCAGCAGCGCCGGGTCTCCTCCGTTCTTGTAGTAGCCTGGGTAGTTGGGCTGGGCTGCCTCATTCATGGCGGCTTTCTGATCTGGGCCTATCACCTCGCTTGACTGCGTACCGCATGCCCCATGCCTGAGAAATCACTGATCGCCCTGGTCGACGATCACCCACTGGTCCGCCGAGCCCTCTCAGACGCACTTCGCGCAACATTCCCAGGCCTTGAGATCGCGACCACCGCCACCGTGGAAGAGGCAATGTTCTCTCTTCGGCGGCGACTCACCGGCCCAGACATCCAACGCGCTTGGGTTCTCCTAGATCTCGGTCTGCCGGGCCTATCTGGGCTTGCCGCTATCATGGCGCTCAAGGCTCTCGACCCGCGCGTCACGATCCTCAGTCTCTCGGGTTCGGATGACGATCTGCAGGTTGGTGCCTGCCTGGGCTGCGGAAGCTATGGCTTTATCAGCAAGGGGGCGCCTATTGAAGACCTTCTCACGGTGATTACAGATGCCTTGCATGGGCGCCTCTTAAAGGGCACGTGGCTGAGCAGCGTTGGCCTAAGAGACAGTCAGACCCTAGAAAAGCTGGCGCTCACAGAACGTCAGTTACAGGTGTTATCAATGGTCTGCCAGGGAAAGACGAATCGCCAGATTGCCGATGGCCTCGGAATCACTGAGATCACTGCCAAAGCCCACATTGGAGCAATCTTCAGAGCGCTCAAGGTATCAAGCCGCACACAGGCCGTACTCTTGGCCCAGCGCATCGGCGTAGCCCTCTAGCCTTGAGCTAATGCGGGCTACGGCCTGGCAGTTCCAGGAAAAAAACCGTTCCCAGTGCCGCATGACTGGAGACTCCGAGACGTGCCCCGATCAGTCCCGCCAAACGCCTGCTGATCGAAAGCCCCCAGCCCGATCTGTTCTGCAGACTGGGCCCATCGGTGGGTAGTGCGCCCTGCAGCACCGTGATCAGGCGCTGCCGCTCGTGTAAAGGAATCCCGGGAGGCCCGTTTGCTACGGCCAGTCGAACCATACTCGGATAGGCCCTCACCGAGAGCCGAATACGGGCGGCCTGGCTGTGACAGAGCGCATTGGTGAGAAGGTTGCGCAGGATACGCTGCAGCAGGTCGGGATCGGACCTCAGGCATATTCCCTCCAGGCCATGGACCCGTATCGATAGCTCTCGGCCCATGGCAAGGGCCAAAGGCTTGAACTGGTCCACAACGGCCTGGCAGAGGTCCGCTATGGGGACAGGCTGAGACTGCACCCTATGCTGCCCCGAGTCGATCCGAATGGCATCGGCCATTGACTCAACGATCACCTGAATGCTCAAAAGACTGGAGCGAACGCCCTGAACCGCTCCTGGACCCATGGGCTCAGTCGCTCGGGAACCAGCCGCAAGATAGGCTGATGCCGCCTGAATTGGCTGCTTAAGATCGTGGCAGAAACCCAGGACCAGCTTCTTGATCGCTAGTAGCTCGGCCTGCAAATCCGCCTCTGGTCCCTCCGATACTGTAGCCCCTGCGCTGCCGGCAGCAGGCTTAGCCCCCCTAATCAGCCACGACCGAACTTTCAAACGGATACGCTGGCGGGTACGGTCAGTAAGCATTGCCCGCACCAGCACGGCCACACCTGCCAGAGCCAACAGAAATAGGGGCAATACGGTCGCCTTGTCCACTGTCAAATAATACTTTAGTATTTGTTTTATGACCCCCCATCGTGAAGACCCGCGCTTCCCGCCCCAAGAGGATATCGCCCCAGAGGTTCCCGGGTTCGTGCCACAGGAACCCGTAACGAGCCAAGGCGCAGCTAACCCTTCGATTCAACCGTCGGTGCGCAGGGACCTTCGGTCTTTCCAGACAGTTGCCAGCCGCAGGACTGAGGGATCCGGTCGCCCGGGGGAGTCGTCCGGCTTCACCGCCCCGGAACGAACCCGCCCGATGAGCTACCGGCCCCTAGTTCGTCCCCCTGATGCGATGCAGGGTTCGACGGTCGACCCTGGCGCCCAGTGGCGAGCGAATCCGCCCTCGGAGCTAGCAGACGATCCCAGCAGGATGGTGACCCAGCAGATTGAGGAGGTTGCACAACTGCTTGACGAGTCACTGGCATCGCTGCAGTCGTATTCGGCTGACAATGTCACCGTTCAGGGCCTTACCGAACTCGGCCAGAGCCTCAAAGCCTTCTTTGACCAGCTTTCCCAGGCAGCCATGATTGGTCCGGAGACCGCCTGGCAGCCGATTGCCGACTCACTGGCAGACCTATCCACAAAGGTGGACCGCCGTGAGCGCCTGAAGGCGGAACTTGCAATGACCCAGGACGCAATTAACCGGGCCAAGGGCCGGCTGCTTCAGGAAATCCAGTCCATGGCCAGAACCGAGCAGGAGCGGCTGTCAATGACCCAGCTCCGCAGCAAGATGGTGGCCGATCTCGCCGAGCGGGTAATTTCCCGATTGCGGTAAAAAAGTACCCACGCTTGAGTTATATACTTTAGTATGATAAAAAGGCGTCAGTTGTGATAAGGCAGCATGAATTGTGTTTAGTGTCGACACCGTCGACGGTTTTGCAAAGCCAAGGAGCAGACCATGGGTGACAGTCTTCAAAAATGGGTCGGTCGTAATCGCCCTCCACGTGTTCAGATTACCTACGACGTGGAAATTGGCGATGCCGTAGAAAAGAAAGAGCTGCCCTTTGTCATGGGCATTCTGGCAGACCTAGCCGGTCATCCAGACCAGCCCCTTCCAAAGCTCAAAGATCGTCGATTTGTGGAAATCGACCGGGACAACTTTAACGACATTATGGAAAAGATCGGCCCTCGACTTGATCTGTCCGTGGAAGACAAACTCAAAGGCGAAGGCAATCTCAAGGTGGAACTGCGGTTCAAAAAGTTCTCCGACTTCCACCCCGAGTCGATCGTCTCGCAGGTTCCGCGACTCGCAAGGCTTCTCGAAGCCCGTACCCAGCTGCGCGACCTGCTTGCCAAGCTCGATGGTAACGACGAGCTCAACGACCTACTCGCCCAGATCGTCGACAAAAACGACGATCTGAAGCAGCTTCTGCCCGCCGAGGGCCAGGCCGCAGCCGAGTAAAGCGCTCTAGGTACAACGTCCCAAGTCAATCGCCTGATGACATCCAGCCCGTCCCAAACCGGAACAAAAACAGCCGCATGTCAGAGGTTAATCCCTAACTTCCCACACGATGGTGACCAACATGGCAGAACCAACTTCCTCTAAGGCTAGCCCAGCAGACGGATCTGATCTCGGTCTTCTAGACCGAATCATTCAGGAGGGGCGAATGGCCAACGAGCCCTCGCAGGCCGACTATGCCAAAACGCTGCTCGGCACCCTGGCCGGACAGCTTCTAGACGAAGACATGAAATTCAGCCCCGATAAGGGCGTGGTGGCGATGATCAACGAGCGGGTCGCGCAGATTGACCAGCTATTGACCGATCAGGTCAATGCGATCATGCACCATCCCGACTTTCAGGCCCTGGAAGGCTCTTGGCAGGGCTTGAAGGACTTGGTCTTTGGCAGCGAGACCTCCACCCGGCTCAAGCTTCGGCTCATGGTGGCATCGAAGAAGGAGCTTCTTGCAGACCTGGAGTCGGCGGTCGACTACGACATGAGTGTCTTGTTCAAGAAGGTCTACGAAGAGGAATACGGTACCTTCGGTGGCCATCCGTACTCCATGCTTCTGGGTGACTACTACTTTGGCCGGCATCCGCAAGATATCGCCCTGCTCGAGCGTATCTCGAAAGTGGCCGCAGCCGCCCATGCGCCGTTTGTCGCATCGGCCGCCCCAGCCCTTTTTGACATGCGATCGTTTACAGAAGTGGGTACCCCGCGCGACTTCTCCAAGATCTTTGAGAGCGCTGAACTCGTTGCCTGGAACGGCTTTCGCGACTCGGAAGACTCTCGCTATGTAGCGCTAGTACTGCCAAGATATGCCTCCCGACTGCCCTATGGCGAGAAGACACGGCCAGTCGACCGGTTTGCCTTTGAAGAAGACGTCGATGGCAAAGACCATTCCAAGTACCTCTGGACCAATGCCTGCTACCTACTTGGCCTTCGGGTAACCGAGGCGTTTGCCAAGTACGGCTGGACCACCGCGATTCGGGGCGTTGAGGGCGGGGGCAAGGTTGAAGGTATGACCGCCCACACCTTCAAAACAGATGAAGGCGATATTGTGCTGAAGTGCCCGACCGAGGTCACCATCACCGACCGGCGGGAGAAAGAGCTCAACGACCTCGGGTTCATTGCCGTGGTGAATTCCAAAGGTTCGAATTTCGCAGCCTTCTTTGGCGGTCAGACGGTGAATAAGCCCAAGACATATGACAAAGACGCTGCAAATGCCAACGCAAACCTGTCTTCGCGCCTGCCCTATATTCTTGCGGCCTCACGGTTTGCCCACTACATCAAGGTGATTATTCGAGACAAGGTGGGCAGCTTTCAGACCAAAGACAGCATCGAGAAGTACCTGAATAACTGGATCTCTGGCTATGTCTGCCTCAATGCCGGAGCTCCGCAAGATATCAAGGCAAAGCTACCCTTAGCCAGTGCCCGGATCGATGTGTCGGAAATCGCGGGGCGGCCTGGTGCCTATCAGGCGGTAGTCTTTGTGCGACCGCATTTCCAGATGGAAGAACTCAAGGCATCGATTCGTATGGTGGCTGAGCTTCCCGCACCGGCGGCCTGATACCTCAACCAGAAAGCCCTGACCCAACCTCTCAATCGTCGCATTGGACTTGTAACCTGGAGCAACTCAGATGAGCCAACCTGAACTGACCGTAGACCCCAAACTAGCCCGTGGAGACGTTTATGTCTTGGTGCTAGAAGACGTCGCAGGACAATCCCTCATCAGTGGGGCGGGCGATAAGGGCATGATTATTCGTACCTGGGATATCGAAGCCACGCTGCCACTGCAGATCGATGTGGCCAACCTCGACCGGGTCGCAGGCCGAGTCGTCATCAGCGACATGACCATTCGCAAAATGTCAGACGTTGCAACCCCAGGGCTCTACTCTGCCTGTGCCGAGGCCAAGGTCTTTGGTAAGGCCACACTGACCATCGGCCGTACCATTGCAGGGGCCATTAACCCGCGTATGACCTGGGTCATGGAACAGGTCATTGTTGCCAGCATCGCCACCTCGGCGGACGCCCGCGGCGAACCCATCGACCTCTTTAAGCTTAATTTCACGAAGATCTCGCTCGATTACCAACAGAAGGAAAATGATCTGGTCAGTGGGGGTAACGACGGCTTTGCCTGGGATATGGCGAAAAATATTCTGCCGTGATGCGTATGCTTCAGCGACGTTCTCCCTCGCTGGATCCTCAGCCGAGCGTTTTTCGCATTAAGGAGATTTCGATTGGCAGCAGTCTCTTTCGGCGGTCACGCCCCTTTATTTGATCGGCTGGCAGCAGGCGGAGATTCCGTTAGGTTCGGGCTTGAATTCAACACAGTCAGTCAGGTAGAGGCCTCGGTGCAAGCCGAGGTGGCGGTGCTCGTCAATACCCGATCCCGGCTATCGATTGAAGACTTTCTCAACCAGCCACTCACCGTCGTCGACTGGGGTGTACCTGATTTCACAAGCCTATCTGCCGAGAATGAACAAGACAGGAGGATCATCTCACGCTGTCTATCAAAGGCCATAGAATCGTTTGAGCCCCGTCTGACGGATATTCAGATCGACCTAGCCCCGGCCCAGGCTGGCCTAGGGGCCTGTCGCTTTGGCTTGCAGGCAGCCCTGATGCTTGGCCAAGTAAGTCACCGCATCAGCTTCTCCGTGGGTGAGCGATGAGCCCTGATGCTGCAGACCTTCAAGCGTATTACCTGCAAGAACTTGAGGCCCTCAGAAGCCTCGGAACGGAGTTCGCCCGTCGGCACCCTAAGGTTGCCGCTGCGCTTGACCTGGGTCGACAGGAATCGAAGGACCCCCATACCGAGCGGCTGATCGAGTCTTTTGCCTTTCTCACGGCCCGTCTGCAGCGTGACCTAGACCGCGAGTTTCCAAGGGTGGCTCAGGGGCTCATTGAAAACCTCTGTCCGGCACTGATGCAGCCGGTGCCTTCCATGAGTATTGCCCGTTTCGACTGGACCGAGCGGGCCCCTGGTGCAGCCACGGGAATCCTGATTCCCAGACATACAGGGCTATCGGTTCGTGCTGACCAAGGCGCGCAGCTTCGGTTTCGGACAGCATGGCCGGTCACGGTGATGCCCCTGTCGGTCGTCGCCCTGCAGAGAGAAGAGCCAGGGCAGTTCAGCCTAGTCCTGCAGTGCATGGCTGGCGCTCAGCTAAATAACCTGCCCCTGTCGGATCTGGAATTTTTCGTCCAGGGGCCTGGCGGGCTGGTGAGCAGGCTTTTAGATCTGTTAATCGCTGGTCAGGCCACGGTCTCGGCAGGCAACGACCCTTCTCGGCTTAGTGCACTTCCTGCAGGCTGCTTAAAGCTGATGGGACTGGATGAGACCGAGACCGCCTTGCCGATCCCGGCGGGCAGCCACCCGGCGTATCTTCTGCTCCAGGAGTATTTCTGTTTTCCGCAAAAGTTTCAGTTTCTCAAGCTCAGTGGCATCGACAGGCTTGCTCTGAGCGGGGAACAGCTTTTCATCCGCTTTGAACTCGGCCCCGCCGCCGAAAAAATGACCGGCCTGGATAGGTCTACCTTTCAGCTGGGCTGCGTGCCGATTGTCAATCTGTTTCCACGCACCACAGAGCCTCTGGTCATTGATGGCCAGTCCCATGAGCAGCTGCTGGTAGCCGACCGAGAACACGAGGCGGCCACCGAGATTCATAGCATCAGTCGCGTGACCCTGACGCCGCCAGAGTCTGATCAGGTGATACGAATTGCACCGTTTGGCGCCATGAGCGATGAGAATGGCAGCACGGACGACCTGTTCTGGGTGGCACGTCGGGATCATTCGCTGCGGACGGGGTTAACCGGCACGGATGTCTTCATCGGATTCGTCAATCAGGCCAAGCAGCCCCAGCTGCCCGCTGCGCCCGTTGTGTTTGCCCAGGCGCTCTGTACCAATCGCGGCCTGGCCGAACAGATCCCTGCAGGCATACGGCTTACCGTAGAGGCGGGCGTTCAAGGTCTCGGAGTGACCCTACTGGTCGAGCCCTCGGTGCAAAAAGGCCCTCCCATTGATGGCGATGCAGCCTGGCGGCTAACCCGACTCCTCACGCTGAATCATGGCAGCCTTGTGAACGGACCCGAGGCCCGTCAGCGACTGCAAGAGCTACTCTATTTTTTCTGTAGCTCCGCACGCAGGGACACGCAACAGATCGCCGCACTGCTGGGCGTGCGGACCCAGCCCACCGCCCATCGACTCAACCAGACGCCCTGGCCTTCTTTTGTAAGCGGCACACAAATTCGCCTCGATATCGACCCCAAGGCCTTTACCGCCAGTTCCTCGGTGGTCTTCTCTGGCGTTCTCTCTCGGTTTTTCTCGCTCTACACAACCCTCAATAGCTTTACCCAGACCAGTGTCTACCGGGGAGACGACTGCCTGATGCACTGGCCTGCGGCAACCGGCTATCAGGAACTAGTCTAGTCATGGCTGCGCTTGATCATCTGCTCGAGCGACCCGAGCGTTACGAACTGCTCACTGCCATTGCCCTGCTTGACCGACAGGCGGCACGGCTGGGAAGCGCGCCGCTTGATCCACGGGACGATGCCTCTCCTGGCCTCGCCAAGCCGCCTGGGCTAAGGCTCTTGGGCCATACGGCGCTGGGCTTTGTACCGAGCGATATCCTCCGGATTCAAACCGCCCTGCCATCGGGAGAGGCCTATGGGCTGGTAACCGCAGCCATGTCTCTGGCGGGAAACTCCGGGCCGCTTCCGAGCCCTTTCGGAGAGCTGATACTAACCCGCAACAGCCAGAAAGATTTCGCTACCCGAGACTTCTTAGATATCTTCCACCATCGTCTACTCAGGCTCTTCTACCTGATTCGAAAGCGTTCGCGGCCAAGCCTTGGCTGGTCTATTCCGGGTCAGCCGGCCATTGGCCGCCTGACCAGCCACCTCGCCAATCTTCCCTCTACGCGGGTAAACGGGTTTCCCGTGGCCTGGGGGCGCCATGCCGCCCTGCTTGGCGGAATTCCGCGATCGGTGCAGGGGCTGACCCAGTTTCTCAACGACCGACTTGGTCTTCCGTTTCGCATTCGATCCTTAACCGGCGGCTGGAGACCACTGCCGGCGGACTACCACTGCGCGCTTGGCCGCAGGGCCCCGGCTCAGTCGTTAGAGGGCCAGAAACCCCGGGCGACAGACACCGCGCTCACTGCCATGAAACTCGGACAGACAGCGGTTCTAGGACGAAACTACTGGACGCCTGAGGCGGGGCTGGAGCTTCGTCTGCCAGACCTTCCCTATGCCCTGATCCAATCCTTATTACCAGGGCAGCCAAATGCTGAGATGCTATCAAGCTGCCTAAGACACTACCTTGCCCGACCCGTCCAGGCCTGCCTAGAGCTCAGGCCACAGGTACAGAACCTGCCCGAATCGAGATTGTCTCGGGGCATGGGGCTACGGCTTGGTCAGACCGCCTGGCTATGGACGGGCCATGAGCCCAAGGCAAAGCCCTCACCCCTGCAACTGAAGCTTAGGCTAGGCTAGGCGGTTATGGCAGACACAAAAAAACTAGTGTTGCGGCTTGACCCGGAGAGCCGTCGGCAGCTCGAGCATGCGGCAGGTCTGTGCGTGCAACGGGGACATTTCACCGTGGAGCCAGAGCACCTACTGCGTTCCATGGTCGATGCGCCCACCAGTCCACTCACCCTGCATCTGGAGGCAGCTGGCCTGAACGCCGACCGCGTAGCCCATGACTTGGATGCCGCCCTGGCAGAACTTCAGACAGGCAACACGCGAACCCCAAGCCTTTCAGCCCACCTGATTGGCCTGCTGCAGCAGGCCTGGCTGATCAGCTCAGTCGACTATGGCTTTAGCCGAGTGCCGCCTGCAGCGATACTGCTTGCCTGCCTGCGGTCCGATCGGCATCGGGCGCTCCTATCGCAATCGGCTCCCAGCCTTCTTGAGATTTCAGAAGAGGCTCTACGCAAGGACCTTCTTCAGGATCAGTCCCTGCGCAGCCAGCAGCCCCAAGCCGAACGGCCATCGGCAGACCAGGCCGATCCAGGCGCCGATGAATCGCCCACAGCCCGCTCAGGCTCAGAGACCTCGGCCTACTGCCAGGATCTCACCAGACTGGCTGAGCAGGGACTGATCGACCCGGTCATCGGTCGCGAGACCGAAATTGCCCAGCTCATTGAGATCCTGATGCGTCGCCGCCAGAACAACCCCATACTAACCGGTGAGGCGGGGGTCGGGAAGACTGCAGTGGTTGAGGGCTTTGCCCGCAAGGTTGCCCAGCGGGATGTTCCTCAGGCCCTGGCTGGCGTGCGCATCTGGATGCTGGATTTGGCGCTCATGCAAGCCGGCGCGAGCGTACGGGGCGAGTTCGAGTCTCGGCTAAAGGCGCTGGTCGGTCAGGTGAAAAAAAGTGCTGGACAGATCATTTTGTTTATCGACGAGGCCCACCAGCTGATCGGCTCGGGCGGCCCCGAGGGACTCGGTGATGCCGCCAACATTCTGAAGCCCGCACTGGCCCGAGGCGAACTCAGAACAATCGCCGCCACCACCTGGGCGGAATACAAACGGCATATCGAAAAAGACCCTGCCTTGACACGACGGTTTGAGGTCGTTCCAGTGGCCGAGCCGGACCAGGCCCGCGCCGAGCAGATGGTACTCGGTCTTGTGCCAAGGCTTGAGAGTCACCATGGGGTTCTGGTGACCCCAGAGGCCGTGTCTGCGGCCGTGACCCTGTCAACTCGATTCATGATCGGGCGGCAGCTGCCCGATAAGGCCATTAGTCTTCTCGATGGGGCCTGTGCCCGGGCTGCGATTCGCGGTATGCCCTCGGTCACAGCCGACCTGATTGCCGAACGCGTCTCTGACCAGACCGGTATTCCGCTGGGCCGGCTTCTTGAGACCCGAAGGCTGGTGGCCAGCGGCCTGCAGGCGCGCCTTGCGGCACGGCTCGTGGGTCAGACGCAGGCGCTGGCCCAGATCATCCAGCAGATTCAGGCAAGCCAGGCAGGCCTCACCAGCCCTGCAAAGCCCATGGCTGTGATGATGCTCGTGGGTCCCAGTGGCGTTGGAAAGACCGAAACCGCAGCGCAGCTGGCGGAACTGCTGTTTGGCGGACGAGACCAGCTCATCACCCTGAACCTATCGGCCTTTCAGGAGCCCCATTCGATCTCAGGGATCAAAGGAGCGCCCGCAGGCTATGTGGGCTTTGGGTCTGGTGGCGCACTGACCGAGAAGATCCGGCGACGTCCGTACGGTCTGCTGCTCCTAGATGAAGCCGAAAAGGCCCACCCCGATGTGCTGGAGCTCTTCTATCAGGTCTTTGATAAAGGCCTTCTTGAGGACGCAGAAGGTACCCCGATTAACTTTCGGAACTGCCTGGTACTGCTCACCAGCAATGTCTGCGACGAAAAGATTCTTTCGATCTGTAAGGCCCATCCTCAGATCAGCCAGGAGGATCTTCTGGCGGCAGTCACTCCGGATCTGATGCAATGCTTCCCAGCAGCGCTGCTCGGTCGTATGACAATCGTGCCCTATCGCCCCCTCGGGCCAGACGAGGTGATTGAAGTGGTGCGCAGACAGCTGCAGCTACTCGCCCAAAGGATTGAAGACACCCACCAGGCAAAACTCGGCTGGTCCGACGCGGTGACTGACTGGATTGCCCTTCAGTGCTCGGAGCAGACAGGCGCGCGGTCTGCTGAGCAGATACTGGCCCGCCAGCTGATGCCCTATATCGCAGCCGAATTATTGGATGCCATGGCTAGTGACCAGTTGATCCATGGCATGCAACTCGATCTTGAACACGGGCAGCCCGTGGTCACCACGCAACGCCAGCCACGGCCGAGTCAGACCTCATGAGCGCCGTGCCTACGCCAGCCCGGCAGGGCTTTACCCAAAAAGGTACTGCAGCCCAGTTATCGAGTGTGCTTGCCGAAAACGATCTGCTCATTGAGCAGCTCACGGCTTATGAGGCATTTTCAGAGCCCTTCGTTGTGCAGCTGGCCATGAAATCCGGTCGGGTCGATATCTCCCCCCATCAGATGGTCGGCAGCAGTGCAACGGTTCGCCTGACACGGCCCAGTGGGCTGGCACGTTTTTTTAACGGGGTGTTCCGGTCTTTTAGTCATGTAGGCGTCGATGCCAGCTTTGCATACTACCGGGCCGAGTTGGTTCCGAGCCTATGGCTGATGGGGCTCGATCAAGAGCGACGGATCTTTCAGTCTATGTCAGCCCTACAGATCATCGAAGCCCATTTGGCCCGTTACCCCGTGGTGGTGGACAAACGTCTCACCGAAACCTGCCCGGTTCGCGACTACTGCGTGCAATACGATGAGACGCCTCTGGCTTTTATTACCCGGCTGATGGAAGAAGAAGGCATCTGGTATTTCTTTGAGCACGCAGCCAATAGCCACCGGCTAGTGCTTGCCGATGGGCAGAACGCTCACAAGCCAAGCGGCGCCAAAGGGCCGCTGGTCTTTCGCGGGCGTCAGGCGCAGATGGAATATGACGACAGCCTGCTGCGACTGGAACAAACTGAGCAGTTGATCACCAAGACATGGGCAAGCGCCGACTACAATATGAACACACCCCTTACCGCACTGGATTCGCAGGCCAGCGGAGAACTGGGCAAGGGGCGCTGGTTTACCTATCCTGGCCCGCATGACACAGCGAGCCGGGCAGCGGACATCAACCGTCGTGCGATGCAGGCGGCCCAGGCCAGAGCAACCGAGATCTCAGGTGACAGCGTGAACTGCGGCCTATGGGCAGGGTCTACCGTCTCGGTCACAGAACACCCCCAGGCAGGCCTGAACAAGGACTACACCCTCTGTCGCGTGGTCCATGATCTTAGCGCCGAGGGCTACCGTAACCAGTTTCATGCCCTACCCACGAGCCAGGCCTACCGCCCCGCCCGTAAGTCACCTCGGCCACGAGTCACTGGAAGCCACTCAGCAGTTGTCGTCGGACCCGAGGGCGAGTCGATCTGGACCGATTCCCTGGGGCGGATTCGGGTGCGCTTTTTCTGGGACCAGTACGCCCCCACAGACGAGACCAGTTCCTGCTGGATTCGGGTGAGCCAGTCATGGGCCGGTAATGGCTGGGGGGCCCTATTTATTCCTCGCGTAGGCCACGAGGTACTGGTCTCGTACATTGACGGTGATCCGGACCGCCCTGTGGTCACGGGTTCTGTCTACAACGCGGCTATGGCGCCGCCTGTCGACCTTCCTGGCTCAAAAACCCAAAGTGTTATTGGATCGAAGTCCGTCAAACAGTCCAGCTCACTTTTCGATGCGCTCAAGAAGGCTGCAGTGGTGGCCCTAACCGATTCGGTGAAGGCGGGCGCGCGGTCACTGATCGACAGCCTCGTTGCGGGAAAAGAGGGGCGCTGCCATGGCAATCAGATTCGGTTTGAGGATGCCAAGGGAGATGAAGAGCTTTATTTTCATGCCCAGAAAGACATGACCGTCGATATCGAAGACAGCCTGTCGACCACCCTCTACGAGGGCTCCGAAGAGCATCTGCTCAAAAAGGGCGACCGCACGATTACCGTGGAGAAGGGCAAGGAGACGCACTTTGTCAAGGCTGAACGTTCTGTCTCCGTAGAGGGCGCGGAAACCCATGAGAACAAAGACGACTTTAGCCACACCGTGGCCAAAAACTACACTTTGAAGATTGATGGAGACCTGACTATTGAGGTCGGGGGCGCTTTCCTGCTTAAGTCCACTGGCGCACTGAGCGCGGAGACCGCCGACGCCCTGAGCCTAAAAGCTGCCACGGCAGTGAGCGCCAAATCGGGAACCGACTTTGAGATTCAGGCCGGCACCGCGTTAACAGCCAAGGCCGCAACCCAGGGCCTGATCGATGGGGGCGCCACGCTTGCCATCAAGGGCGGAATGGTCAATATCAACTAGCCCCTGCCATCGACCATGCCTCAGAACAACGCCGCCTCAGTCCAGACCAACGACCCGTTGGCAGTGACTGCATTCTCCCGTTACGACGATCAACAGCAGCTGCGCGAAAAGGGCCACCGCAGCCCGCAGGGTGTGCATGGGCTGGTCGAGACCTTCGATGCCAAAGGCCAGCTTACCGCCCGTTGCCTGTTTGAACATGGAAAACGTTCGGGCCCGAGTGAGTATTTTCAGTCCGGC
This sequence comes from Burkholderiaceae bacterium, assembly GCA_049426285.1. Lineage (GTDB taxonomy): Bacteria > Pseudomonadota > Gammaproteobacteria > Burkholderiales > Burkholderiaceae_A > Hahnella. The sequence goes on along the minus strand of JBMSYB010000008.1, from coordinate 30,872 downwards.
AGGCCCCTACTACGCCAAGAGATGCGTAATGACCTTGCCCACGGGCAGACCACCAGTTTTGATACGGCAGGCCAGGTATCGAGCCGGCTGCAGTATGAAGAGGGGGTACTGCACGGCCCTGCAGAGTATTTCTTGCAGGGGCAGCTTATCCGCCGGGCGCAGTTTCGGCATGGGGATCTGCATGGCAGAGCAGAAGACTTCTCTGCCACCAATAGCCTCGTGCAACAGGCCGACTATGAACAGGGTCTTCTGCACGGACAGCGTCTTTTGTTTTGGCCAAGCGGTGCGCTCATGCAACGTCAGCAGTTCGACAAGGGTCTGGCCAAGGGACCGCCCGAACAGTTCAACGAGAAGGGCGAACCCCTTAACCAGACCGACTCGCCCGACGCCCAGGCGCAGCCATCGCGGCTCACCCGCCTGCTCAGAGGAGACTAGGCTATGGCCAAACAAGTCTGCGCAGGCGCCTTGCTGGAATGCTCCATGGGAATGGCCCCCGCGGCCATGGTGGTTCTACCCCTGAACCGGGTGAATACCGGCACGCCCGCGGCCAACATCATGGACCACATTCCCATGCTCAATATCCCCCCTTTTGGAATGTGCCAGTCGCTGGCCAACCCAACCGTGGCTGCCGCAACAGCCGCCGCCCTGGGGGTGCTCACGCCCATGCCCTGTATCCCTGCCACGCCCGCACCATGGATCCCGGGAAGTCCGACCGTAACCCTGGGTGGAATGCCTGCCCTGCAGGATAGCTCCAAACTAAACTGCCTGTGGGCCGGGGTGATCTCGGTGAGCCAGCCCGGTCAACAGACGGTGAGTGAGCCCTAGGCCATGGCAGCCACAGAGCTTCGTCTTTCTATCACTACCCGACTGCGCAGCATTCTGCTGCTTGGGTCTGTGGTCTTACTCTTGCTCATTGGTCTGCTCGGCTACCGTCTTGGGCTGGACCACGGACGCGAACTGGCCCGTAAAGAGCTGCAGCCCAAGACTACGGTCTCAGCGCCGGTTGATCAGGCCAGTCCCCAGCCAAAGGCTCCCAATAGTGAGGCTGGCCAGCCAGGCCAGCCAAAGAACTAAGCACCAGGCCCATGAACCCGCACCAGCCCCTCAAACAGATGCAGCACGGCCGGCTCTGCATAGTCCGTTTACGCAGGCTTCTGACCAGGCTTCTATGCGCTGCCGCAGTAGCGGGGCTCGCCAGTTGCAGCACCTATCAGTCGGCCAAAAATTTTCTCTTCCCACCCGGAGAGAAGCTCAACTGGTCTGAGCTTGGATTTCTAGTGGAACCCCTGATCAACGAGAACTCGCCGGTGGCCGTTGACCTGGTTCTGGTACGAGATGCGCTTCTGGTAGCCCGACTGGACAAACTAACGGCCCAGCAATGGTTCTTTCAAAAGGCCTCTCTCCAGCAGGCAGCGCCTGATGACCTGGTTGTTCGCAGCTGGGAGCTGACCCCGGGCGACAGCCTCAGGGTGCTACAAAAGCATCTACCTAGCGAGCGGGCTCTGCGGGTCTTTCTGTTCACCGGCTATCGCTCCCCCGGAGATCACCGCCTCACGCTCGACCCCTTGGCCCCAAGGGTGCTTATCGATTTCGGCCCGAGCCAGGCCGTTCGTCAAGGAGTCCCCCGATGACCATTCAACGACCCAGCCTGCCGGTGCAATGGCATGAAGGGATGCTTCTAAGCCCCCAGCACTTTCAACAAGATGCCATCCATCAAGCCACTGAGTCCGCGCTCAAGGCCTATCTGTCCGAGCCAATGAGCTGGGGAGTGGAGAGGCTTGCGTTCGATAACGCGCTGCTTGGTGGTGGCAGGATACGGGTACTGTCTCTTCGTGCCGTCTTCCCGGATGGAACCCCGGTCTGGTACGAGGCCGAGGAAGATCCCCCGCTTGAGCTCGATGCAGCAGATGCACTCAGCCAAACCACAGATGAACCGCTTGATCTTTTTTTGCGTCTGCCGACAGCGCGGGCCGTCGAGTCAGATGGCCGTCCGGGTCGGTTCCTATCAGCCCACGAGCCACCGGTAGCAGACCTTGTCTCCGAGGCTATGCCGATTGACGTACCTCGACTAAAGCTCAACCTGTCTCTGGCCCTCGGGCCACCCCCCTCGGGGTCTTTCACCCACCTGCGCTTAGGCGCTTTGCGCAACGAAGGGGGCACGCTGCGACTCACCCAGACCCTACCAGCCTTACTGCGATTTTCTGCTGCACCTGCCCTTGTTGGAAGGCTTCGTAGCCTCGCAGCAGAACTGCGTTCAAAGGCAAGTTTTGTGGCACGGCAGGTCGCGGGCATGACCGACCCATCACGGCTGCAGGAAAAACTACTGGTCCAGCAGCAGCTCAGCTGCATGGTCTTGGCCCTGCCAGCAGCAGAGGCGATTTCCCAGTCCACCGAGATTCACCCCTGGACTGCCTATATGGCATTGGTGGGAATGTCTGCTCAGCTCAGTCAGTTGCATTTAGCGAACGTCCCCCCACCGACTCCGGCTTACCAGCATGATGACCCCTATTCGGCGTTCGACCGGCTGCTCGGTCAGATTGAACAGGCGGTCCATGAAATCAGCCAGAGCTACCGAGAGATCCGCTTTGGCTTTCGTGAGGGAGTCTTCACGCTCGACATGCAGCCAAACTGGATTGATGGTCGGCTGGTGGTTGGGGTGCAAGGACCCTCGACTGAAAACCTGGTCTTATTTATGGAGACCGCAGTCATTGGACCAGCAAGCCGTTATGCCGAGCTTCAGGAACGGCGGGTATTGGGACTGCGCCGGGCAAGAATTGCGGCTGCCGAAGAGCTCTCGCTCAAACCCTTACCCGGAACAGTCTTCTATGAACTGATTCCCTCAGAAGAGCTAAATGAGCCCGAGGCCCGACTTGTTATCGCCCCCACGACACGGTCTGCCCAGATGCAGCCGCCAAAGGCGGTGGTTCTCTACGTTGCCAACACCGAACGGCCTGGCAGATGACCGTTAAGCCCTGTAGATTTCGCTCCGCTGCACGCCTCTGACATGCGCAATAACGCCTTTTCTCTTGAGCCAGTGGCGGGGTCCCATCAGGCACAGGCCTACCCGATTCACGTACGCCATCTGCTCGATCTTCTGGCTGTTCTCGAGAGCCTGACGAACCCTACCCAGCGGCCGATGCGCGCAGATGGTGATGCCTCAGACCCTCCTTTAACCGCTGGCTCTGGTGAGAATGAGCCAAGTGCCGCGGCAAGTCAGGCCAGTGCCGAGGTCATCAGACTGCTGTCAGCCCAAGACCTGGAGCTCGCATCCCTAGGGCAGCAGTCAGACCGCGAGATCGCTGACGAAGTGAGATTCTTGAAGGCAGCCGTTGCAGACGAACTCTTACTACACCGTCCCTGGCCTGGCCGAGAGATATTTTTTCGCTACCTAGTTGAACGGCAGTTGTATGGCTCAAGCTTCTCGGGAGACCATATCATCGACAGGGTAGAGGCGCTGCTCTCAGACCCTTCAGTCCACGCAGACGCATTGGCTGCAGTGTACCTACTGGCCTTAAACGCGGGGTTCGAGGGTCGACTGCGGAACGGCACACAGGTACTCGCTTCGCAGGCCCATCAGATGCTGCGCCATGGCCTGTTTCGCCGCGCCTATCGGCGCGAACCTGAGCCGCTTTCGGCCCATTCCCGAATCGCATCCGCCCAGCGCCGAGTGGTGAGCGAACAGGCCTACCGACACGTGCTCTCGCATCTGGTTCCAGTACGGGTGTTTCGCATAACACGAGGGGTGGCACTGTTTGTGGCGGCCTGCCTATTCCTGCTCGCTGCCTCACAGATCATCTGGCTAGCGGTCTCTTACCCTGTGCGTGATGCCCTGATGGATCGTCCCCAGTCCCGACTGCTCTACCCTTCACCCCTAGGGCATGCCGATGTTTAGTGGGCTGCCCATCTGGGCCATCGTTCTTCTCATCGCCTTACTGCTGGTAATACTCTGGCTGGCTGTCGCCGCAGCACTTCGACGAGGCGAGCAGGCCGATGCCGTCAAGCTGCTGCCACAGGCGGCGATTGCCGCGCTTTTCCAGAGGCTATCTGGTCGTGTGGACCAACAGCTCGGGCCGGAGAAAAAGCGCTATGACGTGCCCTGGATCGTCGTGCTCTCAGAAGACAGAGCCGATGCCCTGCTGCTCTCTCAGACGCCATTGCCTGGCAGACAGCAGGTCTCAGAGGATAACCCACGTGACCCCCATCAGCCTCTGGCCATGATCTTCGATCAGGGTGTGGTTATCGGCTTTTCCGCAGACAGTCTCGGCGCAAGTCATAGACCCACAGATGAAAAGCGCTGGGAAGACTTCGTAGGTCTTGCAGGCCGCTACCGGCCCTATCGGCCGATTGACTCAATCGTCGTTAGCCTTCCCGCCTCGCTGATTCTGCAGGGGCAGACGACCGAGGGCCGGGCTGCGCTAGAGCTGCGGGCCAGCCGAGCATCCCGTCGTATCGGCCTTGCACAGAATCGCTATGGAATGAGGCTGACGGTCTATCTCGTAGTCACTGGTATGGAGGAACTGCCTGGCTTTCAGGCACTGAACTGCCTTCCTCAGGATATGCGTGACTCCATGCTGGGCTGGTCGTCCCCGTACGACCCCACGCAAAGGTTTCACGCCCACTGGATCGATGAGGCTGTTTCGAGCCTACAGGCTAGCCTTCTGCTGCTATCGACCGAACTGGCCTGCGGCTATCCGCCTCAGACCCAGAGTGCTCTGCTCCTTCTGCCCAAGCAGCTCGAATCAATGTCTTGGGGACTCAAGACCTTTGCCCAGCAGCTCATGAGCAGTCAGGCCTTTCATGAGCCCTGTTTCTTTCGAGGAGTTTATTTCACCGGTCATCATGAGAGGCCGGTCTTTGTCAAAGATCTCTTTACGCAGAAAGTCTTTGCCGAGTTTGGGCTAAGCCGCGCGGCCCGATCAAGCCAGCTTGCCCGGCCGATCCAGGGCAAGGTGCTTCGGGCTGTCGCCATCGGGTTTATTGGCCTATGGGCCATTGGTCTCTCCTACGCATCGTTTCAGATTGGGAAGGTCTTTCCAACATTGGCAGAGGGCATTGAGGGGCTTAACCGAGACGCAGAGTATCGGGCTGCGAGTCAGACAGACGATGCCGCCTTCGGGCTCGACTGGCGCAAAAAGACGGCTGTCTCTCTGGTTCTGGGCCTAGAGCAGCTGCAGATGAATCGCGTCTCCGAGGTTGGTGTAGACAGAACTGGGGTTAGGATCAACCTGTTTTTACCTGGAAGCTCTCCCCTATTCGATCCTTTGCTTAGTCAGCTGCAGCTCAGGCTAGAAGAAGAATTCAAACAGGTCGCCCTTGAAACCATTCGACGGTCCATCTACCGTAAGACCGCTGAGTTAACCGGGGTCGGTTTTGACCGTCGGACCGATGAGCTAATCTACGCGCCGTCGGAATGCCGACCGCCCCTCGCACAGGTTTCTGGAGGGAATACAAGTGCACTGCGTACGCTTGCCATTGATCAGCAGCCCGAATACCTGCGGCTAGCGCATTACCTGCGCGAACTCGCTGCGCTTGACAAAAGCCTCTCTGCCCTAAAGCGACTGCAGGCCAAATCACCAACCGCAGAAGAGGACCTGAGGCTCGTTCTACGCTACGCCCTTGACAAGGAATTTCTTGGTCCCCTGACCGATAGCACGGCACTTTTTCAGGCCAGTATCCAGGCTGTTCCCCAGCTGATTGACGCCACACTGATTAGCCAAGTCAGCCAGTGCGGGCTGGTAAAGGTACACCAGGCGCTTCTCACCCAACTGGTGGAACAGAATCCCTTATTGGTTTCCGAAACAGAGGTTAGAAAAATCGAGGAGGACCTGCTTGATAAATCGGAGCAGACCTCGGCTGAAATTCTTGCACTCATTGCGTCGTTTCACCATAGCCTAACCGAGCAGCAAAGACTTCTGCAGGCGGGCGGGGGCGAATGGATGTCTGGGCCACAGCCATCGATTGGCCAGGCCCTTGAGTCACAGACCCGACTTGCAAGAACGCTTGGTATTCTTGGGCCAAGCGCTACTGATCAGATCCAGGTCAACACTTCGCGTGCTGCGAGTCAGCTCGCCGGCGCGATTAGAGACCTTGTACCTGCTCCCGGATTCCCAGGCCTTGTAATCAGTCAGGAGACCGGCGTTGCGCCTGTGCAAAATGGGGCAAGGAAATTACTTGCTGCAAGCGTAGAGGCGCTGCGACTGCAGCCCTTTATGGTACCGGTGAATACAGGGGTATTAGTCTCCCCTCCCGAGGCTGAGCTTATCGCATGGGATGCGGCAGGACTGTCTAGAGCTTCGTCGATCGTCGGTGCATACAAGCGCTTTCTTGCAGACGAGCTGCACAAGTTTCCAGATGCCTTTCAAGAGCCCATACAAAGAATCGTTGCCCTTCAGGCCAGCCGAAAAGTGGACGATATTCTGGAGGTCTCTTATCGATCAAGGGCACCTGATTCCTCAGAGCCCCCCATAGCTATTGAGGATTATGAGGCGATGCGAACCCGGCTTGTTGGCCTGGCGAATGACCTCAACGCCATGGGAGATTCAGAGGCCTCGGCAACCATTATCGCCATGCTGGCCTCTGATGCGCGAACCCGCCTTATGGGTCTTCAGGGATCTTTTCTGCAGCTGTCAGCCTATAGCCTTATCGGGCTTCCTCAGTTGGGCGAGAACCTGGGCACAGCGCTGCTGCCCTTTGATGCCGCCGCCCTGCAAGACTACCTTGGTGCCCAGAGAGAGCGTATGGATGCCTTTTATGTTCGTGCCTCGGCCTACCGGCGTGCGCTGCCTGCAAACGCACGCGTAGACCGAGACTTCTGGGCAAGCTTTATCAAAGACATGGACCAGTACCGGGCGAAGGACCCGCGCTCTGGGCTTTCTCGGCTCGAGGGCTTTCTGACGATGGTCACCGACAGCACTAGCCCAAGAAGCTGCGCAGCACGCCTCTCGGCGGCGCCAGCGCCAATGCGTCCTGTTGGGTTTTTCGACCAGCGGTATGCAGAGCTGCACCGATCACTTCTCGCAAACTGTCAGATGGAAACTCTCGAGGGATTTGCCCAGCGATGGTCCGTCTTCTCCCAAGACTTTAACCGCACCCTGGCCAATCGCCGTCCCTTGGCTGTGCTAACTGCTGAGATGCTGGCCAATGAATCCGGTCAGCCCTTAGCAGCGGACCGGGCAGCCATGAAACGGCTATTGGAATCAACCCCAGTGCTCAATGGCAAGCTCTCTCTAGAGGGCCTGCCCTCTGGTCAGCGAGACGCCATACAGGGCTTCCTCGCCCAATGGGAAGGAATACGTCGGCTTCTTCTGCCGCTCTACAGCCCAGAGACCGGTCAGGTGCCAGGACTGGCAGTTACAGTTACGCTGCGTGACCATCCACAGCAAGAGACCGAAGGCAATAAGATCGCCAGTTGGACCTTTGGAGTTGGCCGTCAGTCGGTACAGACCACTGGCCGCTCTGAAAAACCCCTGATCTGGCGCCCCGGAGACGACACCCGCCTAGAGCTTCGATTTGCAGACCAGTCCCCGCTCATTCCCTCGGCAGTCAAACCGCCTGCGCTGATGCGGGTTGCTGGCCGGACCGTCAGCCTGCGCTTGGGAGGTCCCTGGTCTATTTTCGATATGGTGGAGGTCTTCAAATCCTCTCTTATTGAGGAATCCGATCCCGGCAAGCTCACCCTCGCCTTCACTATTCCTCTGGTGCCTGCCGACCAGCCCAATGCCCTGCCAACCCAGGCGGCTACTGTCTTCGTCGGACTGAGCTTTTCAGCCCCGGGCAGCCAAACGCCTCTGGCCTGGCCCAGGAACTTTGCCCTACGAGCGCCGAGCCTCCCGCCGCGAGCGGGCGAATCCCGTGACTGACTCCCTTGGCCGTTTCTATGCGCCTATTTGCGCGGACCAGCCGTGTGGGGACTGGCTTCGATATTCAGAGGTCTACCAGCAGATCGCCCGCATGCGCATTCAAGAGGACCCCACGCTGCCCATGGGGGAGTGGAGTCGGCCTCTACTCAGCGCTGACTGGGAGGCGATCGAACAAAAGATCAGTGTTATTTTGGAGCAGCAAAGCAAGGACCTCAACCTGGTGGTCTGGCTCTGCGAAGCCTGGGTTCACCGACACGGGCTTGTTGGGCTTGATCAGGGGCTGATTCTGCTGACCGAACTCTGCCGCAGATTCTGGCCGCATCTCTGGCCAGCCGATGATCAGGAGGACAACTCACCGCGGCTTGCCCCTTTTCTTTGGCTCAATCAAAAACTGCCGGCCACCCTTCGACAGAAGCTCATTCTCCTGCCCCAGACCGCCAGTCGACCGTATTGCGTTTCGCTGGATGACTGGGAGCGTATAGCGGGGGGGCAGGCGAGCAGACTACCGTTAAAGCCCACCGCAGAGGGCCTTCGGACAAGCCTATCGCAGTCAGACCAGGAGCCGCTTCTTGCGGTCAAGAGTCTTGTCGATACAACCCGGGGCCATCTCACGGCGCTCTCCGCACTATTGCAGGAACTCGCACCTTCCCGGGATCCCAGCTTTTCAACACTCGATACCCTGCTGGCGCAGACCGCAACGGCCTGTGGCCGACTGTGCAAAGATTTCAATCCTGATGAATCCTTGGACGAGCCCGTGCAAATGACTGAGGAGGCAACACATTCTGCGGCGACCGATAACGGGAACCGGCAGTCCCGAGATCCGGACCGGCGTCAGGCTTATCTGGAACTGGCACGGCTGACCGAACGCCTGGAGAAGCTCGACCCCCACAGTCCCGCACCGCTCTTATTGGCAAGGGCCGTCGACTGGGCGGGCCTGTCCCTAGCCGAAATCGCTCAGGCAGAGGCCGCCCGCGGCTCGTCCTTGTGGTCCATTCTCACCAGCCTGGGTTTGGAGAAGGGGTTTGCTCCCGAAGACAAAGAACCGTAGCGCAGCCCCCAGTAATTCCGGCCCTAATGCAGCCGTCTGTAGATCTCTTGGGCAAGGCCGTGCGATACCCCCTCTACAGTGACCAGGTCATCGACCGACGCCTTTTTTAGCCCATGAAGCCCACCAAACCGGGCCAACAGCCGCTGCCGGCGCTTCGGGCCGACACCCTCAATCTCATCCAACACCGACCCTATACGCGCCTTGGCCCGCTTCGCGCGCATTCCGGTAATGGCAAACCGATGGGCCTCATCGCGTATCTCAGCGATCAGCATAAGTGCCCCGTGGTCACGGCCTAGCGCAAGCTCTCTGCCGTCAGGAAATATCAGCCGCTCCAGCCCCACCTTGCGCCCTTCGCCTTTAGCGACGCCCAACAAAATGCCAGTGTCGTGGCCTAGGCCTGCAAAGACATCCATGGCTACCGACAGCTGGCCCTTTCCGCCATCGATCAGCACCAGGTCTGGAAGGGTCTCAGCCTGCTCGTAGCGACGCGTCAGCGCCTGGCGCATGGCGGCATAGTCGTCGCCTGCGGTGATATCGCGAATATTGAAACGACGATATTCAGATGACTGCATAGCATGGTGGTGGTAGACCACGCAGGAGGCCTGGGTTGCCTCTCCACTGGTGTGGCTAATATCAAAACACTCGATTCGCAGTCGCGCCAGGTCTTCCGTGTCACTGGCCAAGCCCAGGGTCTCAGCAAGCAGCCGCGTGCGGGCCTCTGCCCCGCCTTGCTCCTGGGCCCGCCGCACCAGCGCCAGCCGGGCATTGTCTTCGGCCAGCCGCAGCCAGTCACGCCGCTTGCCCTGCGGTGCATGGAGCACTCGCACCCCCTTAGCCTGTCCCGTCGCAAACCAATCGAGTAGCGCCGAAACAGCCGACTCACGGTTAACCACGAGGGTAGTGGCTGGCGGCGTATCCAGGTAATGCTGGCTGGCAAATGCCAAAAGCGCCTCATCAAGTGTGTCGTCCGATTCAGGCCCCTGAATGGCTGCGGAAAAATACGGCCGGTCACCCAGATGCCTTCCCCCACGCACCAGGGCGAGGTTTACCACGGCCCGCTGACCGTCTCCCACTACGGCAAGAATGTCGCAGTCCTGTACCGACTCCGTTTCCATAGAGTGCTGCTGCAACACGCGCGAAAGCGCCCCGATCTGATCACGGTAGACCGCTGCCTCTTCAAAGTCGAGCTGGTCGGATGCCTTCTGCATATCGGCCTGCAATGCCGTTAGCACCTCTTCATGACCACCACGTAGAAACGACAGGGCCCTGCCCACATCACGGGCATAGTCTTCGTTGGAAATCTCTTGCACACAGGGTGCGCTACACCGATGGATCTGATGCAGCAGACATGGCCGCGACCGATTGGCCAGAACGTTGTCGGTGCAGCTGCGCAGGCGAAACACCTTTTGCAGAATCTGAATGCTCTCTTTTACTGCCCAGGCATTGGGAAAGGGGCCAAAGTAATCGGCATTCTTATCTACTGCGCCGCGATAGTAGGAGATACGCGGATACCGATGCCGGCTAATACGCAGAAACGGATACGACTTGTCGTCGCGAAAAAGAATGTTGTAGCGAGGGGCCTGCGTCTTAATCAGGTTATTCTCAAGCAGCAAGGCCTCAGCCTCTGACCGCACCACGGTGAATTCGGCGGCGGCAACCTGCGAGACCATATGCGCAATACGGGGGCTATGGCCGGTCTTTTGAAAGTACGAAGACACCCGCTTTTTGAGGTCCTTGGCCTTACCCACGTAGAGCAGTTGGCCCTGGTTATTTAAGAAACGATAAACACCAGGCAGGCCAGGCAGGCTCGCCATAAAAGCCTTGGGGTCGAAGGCTTCCTGTTTGGTATCGATTGGCGATGGCGTGGTCGACATTACGATTACGTCATTTTGATTACTTCTAGGCCGCCGCGTCTACGAGCGCCCTGGCGCGGCCAACAACCGCCTTAAACATCGCCTCAGTGAGTCGCCCCGTGTTGATGTTGTATCGGCTGGGGTGATAGCTATCGATAAGCACAAGCCTAGCTAACCGGTGCTCGGCACCATGGGCAAAGGCAAGATCTGCCCGTTTAGCCCCTAGGCGTTTGAGATCAAAACACCGCACCACCGCATCATGCGAGACAGCACCCAGACAAAGAATGACACGCGGCGAAACTGCCGCGATCTCTGCCTGAAGAAACGGACGGCAGTTACCCGCCTCGATCGGTAATGGCTTGTTATCCGGCGGGAGGCATTTCACTGCATTGGTCACGCGGCAGTTCATCATCGTAAGATCATCCTCAGCATGCACCGACCGCGGCGCGGAGCAGAACCCCTGATCGTATAGACTGCCATAGAGCAGATCGCTACAGGCATCGCCAGTAAAGGGCCGCCCGGTAGCGTTGGCCCCGTGCATGCCTGGCGCCAGCCCCACCACCAACAAAGCTGCCTGCGGGTCGCCAAAGGGGGGCACCGGCCTGCAAAAGTAGCCAGGGTGCTTCTGCTGTACTTTGCCAAGAAAAGCCACTAGCCTCGGGCAGCGCCGGCAGTCAGGGTCGTATCTCTGGGGCATCGGCTGCATGAGATGCGTCATGGCCTAATGCGATGCGTCACGGCCTAAACTGCCGATAGACCCAGAGGGTTCATTGAGGCTACACCGCACGGGGCATAAGAAGCGATAAATGCCGGCGGGTGGGATCCCCCAGAAAGCCAGGCATGCGTGCTGGCACCGCGTCAAGCGCCTCAATGGCCAGGTCTGGCCGGTTACAAATAAGGGTCGCATCGCACCCTGCCTCAAAGGCAGCCTGGGCGCGGTCGGGCACATCGGCATAGACGGCAGCGCCCGCCATAGAGAGATCATCGCTAATTACCACGCCCTCGAATCCAACATGGCCGCGCAGAACGTCACGAATCCAGCGGGAAGAAAACCCCGCAGGCTGGCTATCGACCTGGCTATAGACGACATGGGCGGGCATTACCGCCTGCACCAGCGCACGCGCGAAGGGCCCCGCACAGAGACGCTGATACGGCCAGATGTCCTGGGCGAGAATCTGTTCCAGTGGCCGGTCATCTATTGGTAACGCATGGTGTGAATCGGCCTCGGCCCAGCCGTGCCCTGGGAAATGCTTTCCGCAGGAACGGAATCCCGCCTGGGCCAGACCCTGTAATACGGCAGTAGCCGCCAGCGTGACCATCTGCGGAAGCCTGCCAAACGACCGGTTACCAATCACCGCACTACGGCCATAGTCGAGGTCAAGCACAGGGGTGTAGCTGAAGTCTACGCCCACCGCCTTGAGCTCAAAGGCTAGGTCTTGGCCTGCCTGCCGGGCGAGCGCCAAGGCCGCCTCTACCGCCTCCGGTCGCGATTCCCCATCGGCATCTGCCAACGCCTCAGCCAGGCGGGTACCCAAGGTGCCGAACGCAGGCAGTGCGGTGAACCCCTCACGAAAGCGTTGTATCCGACCGCCTTCATGGTCCACAGAAATAAGCAGCGGCACCCCATCGGCCCGCCGCACCTGACGGATCTGCTGCGTAAGACCACGCAATTGATCACGATCGGAGAAGTTCCGGGTAAAGAGAATGACGCCGCCCACCCAGGGGTGAGCGAGAATCTCAAGCTCCTCGGCAGTAGCAGTGAGGCCTTGCACATCAATAATAAAAGGACCAGACACAGTAAGACTTACCCCCTAATGGTTTTGGACCGATGCATGTTCAATAAGGGCAAAGGCAATAGCGGCATCCTGCTCGTCAGACAGGGACACGAACCCCCGAAGCTGCTGCCGCTGCATATGTTCGGCCAATGCCTTGTGAAACACCGGATACGGCGCCCCCTTGGGATTATTAAGTACCTCGAGACTATGCAGACTCATGGGGTGCGCTAGTCCACAACCAAGCGCCTTACCAAAGGCCTCTTTAGCGGCGAATCGTTTGGCCAGGTAAGAGGCCGCACGCAGTTCAGACTGTGCCTGACGGCGATAAAACTCTGACTGCTCCAAGGGGCCCAGCACCCGGGTAACAAACCGGTCGCCCCAGCGCATGAGAATCGACTGAATTCGGCTGATGAGCACCCGATCAGTACCAACGCCGGCAATCATTGATGGCCCATACCAGCAGCCTCACGCATCAGCCGCTTCATGTCGCGCACCGCTTCGCGCAGTCCCACGAACACCGCACGCGAGACAATGGCATGTCCAATATGTAATTCACGCACCCCGGCAATCGCCGCCACCGGCTGCACGTTAAAGTAGTTCAGGGCATGGCCCGCGTTAAACCGCATGCTGCGTTCTTGAATCGCCCGGCCAGCAGTGCGAATCTTCTCGAGTTCCGCACGTACCCCTGGCTGCTCGGCATCACGCCCCTGCGCATAGAACACCTCGGCATACGGGCCGGTGTGCACCTCGCAGACCTCCACGCCCAGGGCGGCAGCCATATCGATCTGTGCCAAGTCAGCATCAATGAAGGCACTTACGGTAATGCCCGCCGACTTCAGCCGATCCACCGTAGACCGCAGCGAGGCCTGCTGCCCAATGAGATCAAGGCCTCCTTCAGTAGTCACCTCCTGACGCCCTTCAGGCACCAGCATGGCCATTTCGGGCTTTAGCCGTACGGCTATCTCTACCATCTCCTTTGTTGCCGCCATTTCAAGATTCAGCTTAATCTGAGTCAGGTCTCGCAGGCGGCGCACGTCTTCGTCTTGGATATGACGGCGGTCTTCGCGCAGGTGTACTGTAATGCCATCGGCACCCCCCAGATGGGCCTCCACCGCGGCCCATATCGGGTCGGGGTCATAGCTGCGCCGGGCCTGCCGAAGCGTTGCAACATGGTCGATGTTCACGCCAAGCTCAATCATGGTGGTCTTTGTCCTATTCTTCTTTTGGCTTTGTAACTCTAATCGCTATGGTCTGCAAAGCGGGCAACCCGTATCGTCCCAACCACCTAATGAGACGCCTCTGACCCGATACCGAGCAGCTGCTGGCGCAGTCGGGCGAGCCCCATCATGGCCTGCCGCGACTGCAGACCAGACTCCCCGAGCTGATGCCGAATCAGGCCCCGAAGCAGACGCTTTGCCTCAAGCCCGACCTCTGCATGCATGTCATCTAGCGCCTGACCGTTTGCAGACGCATCGTATCGCGACAAGGCCAGCAAGGTATGACCTGAGACCAGCATGCCCGTGGACTCTGCAATCGCCTGCCCGTTTGCCAAGACGACTGGCTCGCCAAACACCAGCGCATACTGGCCTGCCGCCTCTACTGCCATTCCCTCAACGGTATCGAATTCAGGCGCAACCCCCATTTCCCGCAGCAGCCGGCATTCAAACCAGCGCAAAACCGTACCCACCTCTGGCTCTGACTCGGACAGACGCTGCATGGCCGCCTCGTAGGCATCAAAGAGCAATGGGTGCGGGTCCTCCCGGGGCATCAGCCGCATCAGAAGCTCATTGAGGTAGAACCCTGCCAGCAGGCTGTCCCCCGAAGGCGTGCCCATCCCGCCCAGCCACTCCGCCCCCATGAGACTACGCAGCTCTCCTTTGGCAGAGTATCGCAGACCAAGCGGCTGAAAAGGCTGAAGCAGGCCCCGCAAAGGGGAACGGGGGCGTCGGGCTCCACGGGCAACCAGGCCTAGTCGTCCCTCTTCCCGGGTAAACGCCTCTACGATCAGGCTCGTTTCTCGCCAGGCCAGACTGTGCAGCACATAGCCCTGAACCATGTCTTGCGCCTCGCCCTATGCCCTACTCGTAACCAAAGCTGCGCACCAGCGACTCAGAATCAGCCCAGTTTTCCTTCACCTTCACCCAAAGGTCAAGCCGCACCTGCGCATCACAAAAGGCTGCGATGTCTTGGCGGGCCTGCGAGCCAATCTGCCGCAGCCTAGCCCCGCCCTCGCCCAGTACCATGGGCTTGTGTGAGTCTCTTCCCACAATAATGGTGGCCGCCACCGCAAGCTTGGCAGTTCTGCCCGCCTGGGCCTGTTCTTCGGAGAACTGATCGATCACCACAGTGGCCTCGTAGGGAAGTTCATCACCCAGAAACCGAAAGAGTTTTTCGCGAATGATCTCGGCCACAAAGAAACGGGTGCCGCGATCGGTGACCGTATCGGCATCCACCTGGGCAGGGCCTTCAGGGAGACAGGCGGCCAGCGCCTGGGCAAGAACATCCACCTGAAAGCCCGTAACCGCCGATACGGGAACAATCGCCTGGAAGCGCTGGTCTGGCCTTAGCGATTGCAGATGTGATCCAAGGGCAAATGCCTTTGCCTTGTCAGCCTCAGTAGTCAGACGGTCGGCCTTATTCATCGCCACCACCACCGGCATGGCAGGCGGAATACGGGCCAGAACCGCTTCGTCTTCGGGGCGCAGTTTATGCGCCTCAATAACCCAGGCCACTGCCGACACCTCTTGCAGTGCCGACAGGGCGGTGCGATTCAACTGCCGATTAAGCGCTGCCGTATGACTATGCTGAATGCCAGGGGTATCCACAAAAAAAATCTGGTGCGACTCTGTAGTACGCACCCCAAGAATACGATGCCGCGTGGTCTGCGCCTTGCGCGAAGTGATGGCCAGGTTCATGCCCACCAAGGCATTTAGAAGGCTCGACTTCCCCACATTGGGCCGCCCAACAAGCGCAACAAACCCAACCCGGTGATCCATACTAGCCTTCTTCGAGCCTCGTGGTCTGCTTTGGCAAGGAGAACTCGAGCTTGCCCTGAGGGGCCGGCTCTGCCTTTTTAGACCGCCGTCCTTTTTTCGGCGCCTCAGTGAGCGCGCGACGCACGGCCTCCAGGGCTTTCGTAGCCGCCACCTGCTCTGCGGCGCGGCGTGATGCGCCAGAACCCAGCACGGTGATGGCAAGCTTGCTTACCAGGCATTCCACTTCAAACACCTGGTTATGGGCTGCGCCATGGGTGGCCACCACCTGGTAAATCGGCAAGGGCATGCCATGGCCCTGCAAAAACTCTTGCAGAAGCGTCTTGGCATCTTTACCCAGAGTCTTGGGATCTACCTGATTGAGAATCGGACGATAAAACCGCTCCACCACCTGGGCAGCTGCATCGTAGCCACCGTCGATAAAGACGGCCCCGATCAATGCCTCGAGGGCATCGGCAAGAATAGAAGGGCGTCGCAGCCCGCCGCTCTTGCGCTCGCCATCTCCAAGAAAAAGGTGCTGGTGCAGAGACAGGGTCTGGGCAATATCGTGCAGGGCCTGCTGACGCACGAGGTTCGACCGCACGCGACTTAAGTCGCCCTCGGTAAACCCATGCAGCTCTCGATACAGGAGGCTTGAAACCGCAAGATTTAGAACACTATCGCCAAGGAACTCCAGCCGCTCATAATGCTGGGCGCTATAGCTGCGATGGGTAAGGGCCAGCCGGGCACGTTCGGGATCATTGAAGCGATACTGGATCTTCTCCTGCAGGCCCTCAAGACCAGAGAGAAAATTGTCATCGGCTGTGGGCATAACCGGTTACTCGAAAAATCCCAGTCGGTCGAACTGCCCGGAGAAGACCTCGCCGGCATTAAACCAGACCATAAAGGCCTGCCCCACCAGATTGGCCTCGGGCACAAAACCCCAGACACGGCTGTCGGCAGAATTGTCGCGGTTGTCCCCCATGGCGAAGTAGTGCCCCGCAGGCACAGTGCACCGCAGCCCAAGCGCAGTGCGTTGGCAGGCATCTTGGTGAGGAAATGACTCTAAAAGATAAAAATCGCCAGAGCCATTGTCGTTTAAGGTACTGTAACTGCGGCTGCCAATGGTCTCGCCATACTGACGCGACACCCTTGCCGTGGCGCCATCAACAAAACTACCCTGAGCCGTCTTAGTAACGGCTACTCCGTTGATTGTGAGCTGCTTATTCTCATAGGCCACCGTATCGCCCGGTACGCCCACAATGCGCTTGATGTAGTCCACAGAGGTATCAAGCGGATAGCGAAAGACCGCCACGTCGCCACGCTGTGGCAGACCGGTTGCAAATACCAGCGTGTGCGATACCGGCAGCCGCACCCCGTAGCTGTACTTCTTCACAAGAATAAGATCGCCAATACGCAGGGTGGGAATCATCGATCCCGAGGGAATATTAAACGGCTCAAATAAGAAAGATCGAATGACAAAGACGATAAAGATGACCGGAAAGAAACCTGCCGTGTACTCCAAAAGAGCGGGACGCGGCGCGCCGGCTGGGCGGGACTTTCTCCAGACCAGACGATCAGCGAACCAGAGCACGCCGGTTACCAGGCAGAGCACCAAGAGAATAAGCGCGAAGTTCATGGTGCTAGCCGTCCACCTTTAATATGGCAAGAAAGGCCTCCTGCGGTATCTCTACCGTTCCGACCTGCTTCATACGCTTTTTACCTGCCTTTTGTTTTTCGAGAAGCTTTCGCTTGCGGGTAATGTCGCCGCCATAGCATTTGGCGAGCACATTTTTGCGCAAGGCCTTGATATTCTCGCGGGCCAGAATATTCACGCCGATTGCCGCCTGAACGGCGACATCGAACATCTGCCGGGGAATAAGCTCGCGCAGCTTAGCCGCGAGCTCCCGCCCGCGCGCCTGGGCCCCGCCGCGATGCACGATTACCGACAGGGTGTCGACCCTATCACCATTAATAAGAATATCCATCTTCACCACATCTGAGGCACGATACTCTTTGAACTCATAGTCCATCGAGGCATAGCCGCGTGATATTGACTTTAGCTTGTCAAAGAAGTCGAGCACGATCTCGTTCATGGGAATCTCGTAGGTGAGATTTACCTGGCGGCCGGCATAGGTCATGCCAGTTTGAACGCCCCGCTTGCCAGTGCACAGGCTCATAACGACACCCACATAGTCTTGGGGCATAAACAAAGACACGGTAACAATGGGCTCGCGAATCTCTTCAATGCGCGATGGCTCTGGCATCTTGGACGGGTTATCCACATCAATGACCGTACCGTCCTTCATGAGCACCTGATACACAACCGTGGGTGCAGTCGTAATCAGGTCGATGTTGTACTCGCGCTCAAGCCGCTCCTGCACAATGTCCATGTGCAGCAGCCCAAGAAACCCGCAGCGAAACCCAAAGCCCAAGGCCTGCGAGACCTCGGGCTCAAACTGCAAGGCCGCATCGTTGAGCTGCAGCTTCTCTAGGGCATCGCGCATGATGTCGTACTCGCTTGATTCCACCGGATACAGCCCAGCAAATACCTGCGGCTTTACCTCTTTAAACCCCGGTAGCGGCGCGGCTGCGGGCCGGCCTGCCAGGGTAAGGGTATCGCCCACCTTGGCTGCCTTTAGTTCTTTAATGCCGGTAATCACAAAGCCCACCTCGCCTGCACTGAGCGACTCTCGGGCCACCGACTTGGGCGTAAACACGCCCAGCTGCTCTGCCGGATGGGTGCTTCCGGTGGCCATCAGCAGGATCTTGTCGCGGGCCTTTAAGGTGCCATTGACCACCCGCACCAGCATGACCACGCCTACATAATTATCGAACCAGGAGTCGATAATGAGCGCCTGCAGGGGGGCGGCAGGATCGCCTTTGGGGGGCGGAATCTTCGCCACAATCATCTCAAGAATGTCTTCGACACCCTCACCCGTTTTGGCACTCGCGCGGATGGCATCGGAGGCCTGAATACCAATGACGTCTTCGATTTCTTGAATCGCTTGATCGGGATCGGCAGCAGGCAGGTCGATCTTGTTGAGAACCGGACAGACCTCTACCCCCAGTTCTATAGCGGTGTAACAGTTTGCTACTGTCTGGGCCTCCACCCCCTGGGAGGCATCTACCACCAGAAGCGCCCCTTCGCAGGCAGAAAGCGACCGGCTTACCTCATAGGAAAAGTCAACATGCCCTGGGGTGTCGATGAGATTGAGGGCATACACCTGGCCGTCACGGGCTCTGTATTTCAGCGCGGCCGTCTGGGCCTTGATGGTAATGCCCCGCTCGCGTTCGAGCTCCATGGAGTCGAGCACCTGCGCCTCCATCTCGCGGTCGGACAGGCCGCCACAGATCTGGATGATGCGGTCGGCCAGGGTGCTCTTTCCATGGTCGATATGGGCAATGATCGAAAAGTTACGAATATTCTGCAAATTAACAACACAGGCTTATATACGCCAAGTCATTGACTTGACTACGGTTTTACTACAATCCAGGAAGATGCGTTGTCCCGATGCACCAGCAGTGCCACGGGCCGCTTCCGGTCTAGCCGGTCAACTAAGGTAGAAAACTGAGCGACCGAGACCACCGAAGTCCTGTCCACGGACAGGATTATGTCACCCTGGCGAATTCCTGCCCGTTCCGACAGGCCCGAGGCTGCCGAAACAAATACACCCTGGGTTAGGCGCAGCTGGCTTTTCTGGGCATCGGACAGCTCGGACACCCCCAGGCCCAGCCAATTCACCGCAGCGGGCTTTTGGGCGTTGGAGGCAGGAGCCGCCTGCGCCCGGGCCTCAGGTTCCAGCTCCACCACCTGGATGCGCAGCTGCTTGCGCTCCCCGCGGCGCCAGACCTCAATGCTCTCAGTGCGGCCTGGAACGGTATTGCCCACCAGCCGGGGAAGGTCTGACATGCGATTAACCGGCCGCCCGGCAAAGGACAATACGATGTCTCCCGGCTCAATTCCGGCCTTTGCCGCCGGGCCATCCGGATCGACATTGCGCACCAGGGCGCCATTACTGCCCTTCAGGCCCAAGGCCTCGGCCACCTCGCGGGTAACCTCACCAATGGCCACCCCGATACGGCCACGCACCACCCGACCCGACTGACGCAGCTGATCAGCTACCCGACGGGCCTCATCGATGGGAATCGCAAACGAGATACCCATAAAGCCCCCAGTTCGGCTGTAGATCTGCGAGTTGATACCAATTACCTCACCATCCATGTTCAACAGCGGCCCCCCCGAATTGCCCGGGTTCACGGCAACATCGGTCTGGATAAACGGCAGATAGTCCCCTGTTTCACGGCCTTTGGCACTGACAATACCGGCCGTAACGGTGTTTTCCAGGCCA
The DNA here is from genome assembly GCA_049426285.1 of Burkholderiaceae bacterium. Taxonomy (GTDB): domain Bacteria; phylum Pseudomonadota; class Gammaproteobacteria; order Burkholderiales; family Burkholderiaceae_A; genus Hahnella. Next base: position 11,013 of record JBMSYB010000008.1, on the reverse strand, counting down.
AACGGAGACCCAATGGCCAGCACCCAGGCACCCACCTTTATTTTGGAGGGGTCACCCAGCGGCAGCGTGGGCAGGCTGGAGGCATCGATTTTGAGCAAGGCAACATCGGTGCGCTGGTCTGAACCCACCACCCGGGCCTTGAACTCCCGCTGATCGGCAAGGGTCACGATTACCTCATCGGCCCCCTCGACAACATGATGGTTGGAGAGAATATAGCCGTCAGCGGAGATGATAAAACCGCTACCAACCCCCCGCGGGCGCTGGGCCCCCGAGTCTGGGCCTCCGGGGGCCGGACTATGGGGGCCCCGGCCGCCTCGGGGCGCGCCGGGGGCGCCCGGATGGCCTGGGGGAAAGAAACGGCGAAAGAACTCATAAAACGGATCGTTTTCGTCCATGCCCGGTGGCATTCCGCGCGGAACCGACGGGCCAGAGCCCTGACCACGGGACTTCGCCCGCTCAAGAGTGCGAATATTGACCACTGCCGGGCCGGCCTTCTCCACGAGATCGGTGAAATCGGGAAGCCCTCGCTGGGCGAAAACCGGGGACACGCTAAGAGACAGCGATACCCCCAGAATCATCGATACCAGACCGGTGACAAAAAAACGTCTATTCAAGCGCATAGTGCCTTCCTCTTTCTAAAAAACGAGGCCAGGAAAACCTGGCCATAAAAATTATCGGTGCCCCGCGCAAGGCGGAAATAGAACATTGCGCTACTGGGGAGCAAACCGCTCCACGAGGTCTTGTACGGTTTCAGTGGGAACCTCGCCAATAGCAGTGATGGAATGGCTGCCCTTCTGGCGCACGACCATACTCATGGACCCCTTACGCGATACCCCTGCGGGCTGTGCATCAGCCCCCACCACGGGGCCAACAAAAATAGAGACCACGGCCAGACCATCAGACAGGACATGCTGCTCAACGGACCTGATCGATGGCTCAGACACCATGGCTGAGGCCACAGGCCGAAACCCGATCATAGGCGCGGCCGCGGCAATCGACTGAGAAACCTCTTTGGGCACCATGGGTGCAAAGACCCGTTTCCAGTCGGACACCCCCTGGAACGACGGGGAGACCTGGGGTGACTGTGACGGATTGATCTTAACTTCGGAGAATGCGTACTCTTCGAGCACCAGTCCCTGGGGGTCGAGCAGCTGGAGCTTCACCGGCAGATGATGGCGTTTTTCCACCCAGCAGTGGACACGCCACCGAAACTGGTCCCTGGGAACAAAGACCAGCAGCTCGGTTTCTTGATCCGCAATGCGCTTACCGACAAACCGCTCAATCTGGTAGTGCTCAAGCACCCAGGACGGGTTGGCTACAAACATGGCAGGGAAATCGGGCCGCACCAAGGGCCCCTTGTAGATACGAATGACCTTCTGCTCAGGAAGGTATGCCCGCATTTCCCGCGAAGAACGAATTACCTCACGGCTTGGACCATCGAGCGACTGCACGCGCATAACGCGCTCTCCGTTGGCAGAGACACGCTGGTAGACGCGGGCGGTATAAAGCCCCCCGTCTTGCTGATGCACGTAGGTGCCCTCGAAGTTAAGCGTCTGAACGGAACGGCTGATCTTCTGCACCAGTTCGGCATTAGACTCAGCCCAGGCGGCACCCGAAAGGGCGCCCCCGCCCCCAATAAGCGCGGAGGCAAACAGGGGCAATAGACCCCGTATAGAGAGGTCACCGAGTCGCAGTGAAATTGCAGAGTGCATGGTGAAAGTTACCGGTCATCCATTCTAAGCCGGACATGGGAGGCGCCATGGGCATCGAGCAGGGCCCGGGCCTGAGGGCTGTCAAAAGAGGCACGCATCACCCGCGGATCAATTGCCGGGGCAGCACTCACGCCCGGTGGGCTAGCCGTTCCAGCCATTAGAGTTTCAGAGTCTGGCGCTGTGGGAAGACTGAGGACAAAAAAGGCCCCAGCCCCTACGAACACGAGGCCGGCAACCGACGCAGCAAGCCTAAGCCCAGGACCGAGAGAACGGCCTGAAGGCCTGGCATTTGCTGACCGAACCGGCTGCGACAGGAACACAGGCTCTTTAGCGATGCGGTCTGCAATCTTGGCGCAGAGGTCGGGACGGTGGTTGGATGGACCCACGGAACTGAGCGCATCGGAGATTAGCCAGTACCGTAACGCAGTGGCCCGGTGGGCTTCAGACCGAGAAAGCTGCTCGGCAGCCCGAATCGCCTCAGCCTCGGAAAGGCTATTGTCGATAAACGCAGAAATGGCTTCGGCCGCCCCGGCTTCAAGATCGCCGCGCGGGGCATCTGCGGCGGGGGAGCCTGAGCCGAGTGCAGAATCCCGGGGTGAGTTCTCAGGATGCGCTTGAGATTGTGCGGGGGGATATTGGTGGGATTGGGACATAGGCATCACCAGCGTTTATGGTCAGGGGTGTCGAGCAAAGGCCGCAGGGCGGCAGAAATGACTTCCCGGGCACGAAAGATACGTGACCGAACGGTACCAATGGGGCAGTTCATAGCTTCCGCAATTTCTTCATACGATAAACCCTCAATTTCCCGCAAAGTTATTGCCGTGCGAAGCTCGGCCGGAAGAGACTCAATCGACTGATTTACTGTTTCGGCAATCTGGCGACTTAGCAGGAGCGACTCCGGCGTCTGATTGTCTGTTACGACAGCCCTGGCCTCAAAAGATTCCGTATCATCCTCGTCTGGGGTAAGGTCTGTCATGGGAATCGGCTGCTTGCCCAGAGACACCAAATGGTTTTTGGCAGTGTTTACCGCTATTCGGTAAAGCCAGGTGTAAAAGGCGCTTTCGCCGCGAAACTGGGGCAAGGCCCGGTAGGCCTTCACAAAGGCCTCTTGCACCACGTCTTCCACCTCAGCGGGGTCGCGCACGATTCGTGACACCAGTCGAAGCACCTTACGCTGATACTTCAGAACCAGCAGGTTAAAGGCGGCCTGGTCTCCAGCCTGAACACGGCGGACTAGGACCTGGTCGGCCTCGCGTTCCATAGACCTTTAGATACGCGAAAAGACCAGAGTGCCGTTGGTTCCCCCAAAACCGAAATTGTTTTTTACTGCCACCGATATCGGCATCGATCGCGCCTGATTGGCGCAGTAGTCAAGATCACACTCAGGGTCTTGATTGAAAATATTGATGGTCGGCGGGCTGACCTGCTGGTGCACGGCCATAACGGTAAAGACGGACTCAAGGCCTCCCGCACCCCCCAACAGATGACCTGTCATTGACTTGGTGGAATTGACCACCAGTTTTCGCGCCTGATCGCCTAAGGCGAGCTTGATGGCCTCGGTTTCGTTCTTATCGCCCAGAGGCGTTGAGGTTCCATGGGCGTTCACGTAGTGAATCTCTTCGGCAGACACTGCCGCATCTTTCAGGGCGTTGACCATGCACCGACGGGGCCCCTCGCGGTCTGGCGCTGTCATGTGGAATGCATCGCCGGAGAAGCCAACCCCGCGAAGCTCCGCATAGATATTGGCGCCACGGGCCTTGGCATGCTCATATTCCTCGAGCACTAGCACCCCCGCGCCCTCGCCAAGCACAAATCCGTCACGGTCTTTGTCCCAGGGCCGAGACGCAGTGGCAGGGTCGTCGTTACGCGTCGAAAGCGCCCTTGCCGCCGCAAACCCCCCGATACCAAGCGGCGAAATAGTGGACTCGGCCCCGCCTGCCACCATGACATCGGCATCGCCATACTGGATGAGACGGGCCGCTAGACCAATGCTATGCAGGCCGGTGGTACAGGCCGTTACGGCAGCCAGGTTTGGCCCCTGCAGATTGCGCAAGATACTGAGGTGTCCGGAGATCATGTTGATGATCGACCCGGGAACAAAAAACGGCGAAATACGCCGCGCCCCGCGATTGGTGTATTCGGAGTGGGTATCCTCGATCATCGGCAGCCCGCCGATTCCAGACCCCACCATCACACCAATGCGCTCGGTATTGGCATCGGTAACGACCAGTCCAGAATCGTCGAGCGCCTGTAAGCCCGCGGCAATGCCATAGTGGATAAAGGTATCCATATGACGGGCTTCCTTAGCAGGGATGTAGTCCTCAATCGAAAACCCCTTGACCTCACCGGCGAAGTGCACAGGCAGACCGGAATGGTCAAAACGGGTGACCGTTTGAATTCCGGAGGAACCCGCAAGCAGCGCCTGCCAGGCAGTCGCCGGGGTGTTTCCAACCGGAGAGACACAGCCAAGGCCGGTAACAACTACCCTGCGCCTAAGACCGGAGTAAGAAGGGGCCATATGCTGCTGTGGAAGGGGGATGGCCTAGAGGCGCGCCCGCGTCGGAGCGACGGGGCCGCTACCATCACCCGCTGCTGCTACTTTTTGAGGTTGGCGTTGACGTAGTCAATTGCCTGCTGGACGGTGGTGATCTTCTCGGCCTCTTCGTCGGGAATTTCACACTCAAAAGCATCTTCCAGGGCCATTACCAGCTCAACGGTGTCGAGCGAATCGGCGCCGAGGTCATCAACGAATTTGGACTCGTTTTTGATGTCCTCTAGCTTCACGCCAAGTTGCTCAGAGACGATCGCCTTGACGCGCTTCTCGATATCATCCATGGTTTATTTCCTCTCGTCACCAAAGGGAGTTAAGACGATCGATTGTATCAGTTCATCACCATGCCGCCGTTGACATTCAGGGTAATGCCGGTAATGTAGCCGGCATCCTCAGAAGCCAAAAAAACGACAGAAGCGGCAATATCAGAGGGTTTTCCCAGACGTTGCGCGGGGATCTGCGCAGTGAGCGCGCTGATCTGGTCCTGGCTGAGGGCCCGGGTCATGTCAGTGTCGATAAATCCCGGCGCAATGCAGTTTACCGTGATGCCACGGCTCGCAATCTCGCGGGCAAGGGCCCGGCTCATGCCCGCGACCCCCGCCTTGGCAGCCGCGTAGTTTGCCTGCCCAGGGTTGCCGCTCACGCCCACCACTGAGGTGATCTGAATAATCCGCCCCCATCGGGCTTTCATCATCGGGCGCAAGACCGCGCGGTTCAACTTGAATACCGCGGTAAGGTTGGTTTGTAATACCGCATCCCATTCCTCATCTTTCATGCGCATGGCGAGGTTGTCGCGGGTGATCCCAGCATTGTTTACGAGAATGTCGAGCCGGCCATAGTCTTTCAGAATGGCTTCAATCAGCGCCTCACAGGCGCCGGGCTCGGTTACCTGTAAACGCATGCCCTTTCCCTGCACACCCGACTGCCCGAGAAAGTCGCCAATCGCCTGGGCACCGGCATCGGTGGTGGCCGTGCCGATCACCTGGCAACCCGACTGGCCCAGCGCCAATGCGATGGCCTGGCCAATTCCCCGACTGGCCCCGGTAACAAGCGCGACGCGGGTCATTGGAGAGCTTCCAGACAGGCATCCAGTGAGGCCTGATCGAAAATGTTCAGTACCTGTGCCTCGGGGGTGATTCGCTTGACCAGGCCCGCTAACACCTTGCCCGGACCACACTCTACGAAGGTGGCAATTCCGGCCTTGGCAAGACCCTCGATCGTCTGCGTCCAGAGCACGGGGTTTCTGGCCTGAGCCGCCAGCGCCTGCCGAATTGCGGCTGCATCACCACAGGGCTGGGCAGTGAGGTTGTGCCAGACAGGCACCTGCACGGGCGAAAAATCCACCTGTGCGAGTCGGTCGGACAGCGCCTGGGCGGCCGGTACAAGAAGTGACGAATGAAAGGGGGCAGACACCGGCAGCATCAAGGCGCGCTTGGCGCCTGCCGCCTTGAGGGCCGCACAGGCCGCCTCAACTGCCACCAGATGGCCGGCAATCACGGTCTGGTCGGGCGCGTTGAAGTTGACCGCCTCAACAACGCCCTGCGGCTGGGACAGACCGCGGCAGACCTCGTCTACCTTCTGGGCAGCAAGACCCAGAACCGCCGCCATACCCCCCTGACCTACGGGAACGGCCTGCTGCATGGCCTCGGCCCGAAACCGCACTAGCGAGGCTGCCTCAGAAAGCGGCAGAGCGCCGGCGGCCACCAAAGCGGAGTATTCCCCCAGGCTGTGGCCCGCCATGGCAGAGGGCATGGGGCCACCGGCAGCGCGATAGGCCTGAAAGAACCCCACCGCGCAGGCGAGCATCACGGGCTGCGTGTTCACTGTGAGGTTAAGCGTCTCTGCGGGACCCTCTGCCACGAGGCTGGCGATATCAAGCCCGATTGCGCCGGAGGCGGCTGCCACCGCCTCAGCGACTGCCGGATTCGCCCCGAATCCGGCAAGCATGCCAACGGCCTGGGATCCCTGACCCGGAAATAGAAATGCCATGTCTTGTCTATTCACTGGTATTGCCCTTCTCTATCAGCCAGAAACTATTCATTCAGAACGCGGCGGTAGGCTACATACGCACCAGGGCAGCACCCCAGGTAAAGCCGCCGCCAACGCCTTGCAGCAGAACATGGTGGCCAGGCTGGACACGTCCATCGCGGCGCGCGACATCTAAGGCCATCGGTACCGAAGCGGCAGAGGTGTTGCCATGTTGATCTACCGTGACGACTAGCTTCGATAGCGGAAGCCCCAACCGCTTGGCCGTGAACTGCAGAATGCGCACGTTGGCCTGATGCGGAATGAGCCAGTCGACCTGGCCTGGCTGCATCTGTGCGTCGGACAAAACCTCGCGCGCAGACGATTCGAGCACCTGCACCGCGAGCTTAAAGACGGCCTGTCCATCCATGGTAAGAAACGGATGTCCCGTGGCATTGCCATGGCTGATCTGCCCCGGCGTGCGAAGAATGCCTTCGTACTCACCTCGGGCATGCAGGCGATGGGCAAGAACCCCGGGGGTCTGGCTTGCCTGAAGCACTACAGCTCCGGCACCATCGCCAAAGAGAACACAGGTGCCGCGGTCATTCCAGTCGAGAATGCGCGAAAAAACCTCGGCGCCAATCACCAGGGCATTGGCTGCCTTTCCGGCACGAATAAAAAGGTCGGCAGTTGCCAGGGCATAGACAAAGCCACTGCAGACCGCCTGCACATCAAACGCCGCCCCCTGGGTAATACCCAGCTTTTTCTGAACCAGGCAGGCAGTAGAGGGAAAGATCATGTCGGGCGTAGATGTTGCCACCAGAATCATGTCGATCTGGTCGGCCCCAATGCCCGCATCTGCCATTGCGATACGGGCCGCGTTCACCGCAAGGTCGCTGGAAGAGACTTCTACCGAGGCCAGATACCGCTGCGTAATGCCAGTGCGCTCTTGAATCCAGGCGTCGCTGGTCTCAACCCCATGGCCCGCGAGCCGCTGGGCAAGCGCATCGTTGGTAACCGGTTCACCGGGCAGAAACCGGCCGGTTCCTACAATCCTCGAGAAGGGTGCCCCACCCTGCAGTTCTGACTTGGCCATAGCCACAGAGTTTAGCCTGCCTGCAGGGCCCCCGAGATGCGGGAAATCAGGCCATGTTCGGCTGCATCGGCCGCCCGTTCCAGTGCATGCCGAAAGGCATAGGCATCGGCCGAACCATGGCTCTTGACCACGACACCGCGCAGCCCCAACAGAACCGCGCCGTTATAACGGCGCGGATCAACGCGTGCGGCAAATGCCCGCAATACTGGGCTGGCCACCACCGCGGCAAGCTTGGTTGCCCAGTTACGCTTGAACTCCTCGCGCAGGAATGCGCCAAGCATCTGGGCAACGCCCTCGGAGCTCTTAAGGGCCACATTGCCCACAAAGCCATCGCAGACCACGACATCGGTGCCGCCCTTGTAGACATCATTACCCTCGACATTGCCGGTAAACCGCAGTCCACTGGCCCGCAGAAGATCAGCAGCCTGTTTCACCACTTCATTACCCTTAATGGCCTCTTCGCCCACATTGAGAAGTGCGACAGAAGGGGCAGGCTTGTCCTGAGTTACCGCAACCAAGGCCGCACCCATCACCGCAAACTGGAAAAGATGTTCCGGCCCGCAGTCGACATTGGCCCCAAGGTCGAGCATTAAGGTGGAACCCCCCTGACGATTAGGAATAGCGGTGGCAATAGCCGGCCTGTCAATACCCTCGAGGGTCTTCAACACATAACGAGAAATTGCCATAAGGGCACCGGTATTTCCGGCGCTTACCGCCGCATCGGCTCTGCCATCGGCAACTGCCTGAAAGGCGTGGCGCATGGAAGACTGCCGTTTCGACTTTAATGCCACCGCCGGGGGGTCGTCCATTCCGACCACCTGCTCTGCATGCACGATGGTCACCCGGGCGGGATCCTGCAAGACCCCGAACTGCCTGCCTGACTTGCTTACCAGGCGCGCAACCTCGGCCAGCACCGCCTGCTGCTGCCCTACCAGAATAAGCTTTGCCTGAGGATGCCTGGCAAGAAAATCCGCCGAAGCGGGTAGCGTGACCGAGAGGCCATGGTCACCCCCCATGCAGTCTACGGCAACGCAGACCGACATTGCGACTGGCTAAAGCCGAAAACGAAAGGAGACTTCGAAAAGCAGAACGCGCGATTACGCGTCAGTGCCAGGGGTCTTAACTACCTTTTTGCCGCGGTAAAAGCCCGATGGGCTAATGTGATGTCGACGGTGCACCTCACCCGTGGTGGGCTCTACGGCCACTGGAGGGTTGCTGAGAAAGTCGTGGGCGCGATGCATGCCACGCTTCGAAGGAGATTTCTTGTTTTGCTGAACGGCCATGGGTTTTCTGCTCCAAGGGCTTGGAAAAATCCTTCGATTATAGCGGTACTTACGACCTTTTGCTTGGTCTTGTCTGGGCCAGCAGTTGGTCGAGCCCGGCGAAGGGCCGCTGACGGTCGTCGGCCTGACCATCGCCCCCTGGGATGGCCGCAGCGCCGGACAGCACGCCCGGTGCAGTCGCGGCACTGCTTGGTATCGCGCAGTCGGTATGCAACACCGGTTCAGCCAGCTGCATCAAGACCTCATCTTCGATCAGGTCCACAAGGCTCTGACTATCGGCATCACATACGGGCTCTTCTGGATCTAAGGCAGACAGGGCCTGGTCTGCCTGGGCCTCTGTCTCGAAGAGGCGGAATCGACAGTCGGCCGAGATCCGCTGGCCGACCGGCGCTAGACACCGGGCACAGGCGACTGTTGCCTCCCCTGTAAGCTGGATTGCAAGGCGATCTCTGCCGTTGAATTGTGCCGTCACCCGAAGCAATCCGCACAGAGCGATGCCCGCCGGGGCGAGACGCCGAAAGTCATCGGCGGCAATCTTTGTGTCTATCGTAAAACCCGACGGAAAGTCAGCCTGCAGACGTTTCTTGGCTAGGGGCTGAAGGGGGTCGGGTTTGGCGGGGTTCTGCATGAATGCGATGATAACGGCATGGCCACTGACCGCGACTCCCCCGCCATGGTTGTGCACCACACACCGCCCCCCAGTGCTTCTGTCGCCCATCCAACAGTCATTCTGGCGTCGACCAGCGCCTACCGAAGGATGCTGCTCTCGCGACTGGGCCTGCCCTTTACCACCGAGGCACCGGGAGTGGAAGAAACCCCGATGGCCGGAGAGCAAGCCCCCGCAATGGCCGAACGGCTTGCCAGAGAGAAGGCCCTGGCCGTTGCGCACCGTCATCCCGGAGCGATTGTTATTGGGTCTGACCAGGTAGCCGTCTGCGCGGGAAGACGGCTAGGCAAACCGGGTAGCACCGAAAAGGCCCTGGATCAGTTGCAGTTTCAGGCGGGCAAGACCACGGTCTTTCATACCGCGGTCTGCATCACCCGGACGTTCTCTGCCGAAACGCGGGCAGGGCAAGCGCAGAAGGAACAGATAGGACAGATCCAAGACCTTCGAATCACTACGGTCAGCACTACGGTTACCTGGCGTTCTGCCCAAGAACTACGCCCAGAAAGACTCACGCGTTATCTGGCCCTGGAAAATCCAATTGACTGCGCTGGTGCCGCCAAGGCCGAAGGCCTAGGGCTTGCGCTGATTGCCTCGATTGACTCAGACGACCCGACAGCCCTTATCGGCCTGCCGCTTATCGCGGTGACCGACGGCCTTATCGCATTGGGGCTAGACCCGCTGGGGCCGAGCCCATAGACTGGGCAAGGGTCTGGGCAATAGAGGCCCCTAGTCTGCGGGCAAAGATCTCCAGAACTGTGGCCCGGTAGGTGTAGTCAATCAGCTCTTCGGCCTGGAAGACCTCACGGGCAACACTCTCGACGGAGCCCAGACCATCCGCCAGCCCTATGGCAACGCTGCCTTCGCCGCTATAGACCATTCCCGAAAAAATCTCTGGGTCAGGCTTTAAGCGGTCGCCACGGCCCTGCTTCACCGAGGCAATAAAATGCTGATGCACCTCATCGATCAGCGCCTGGGTGGCCTTCTGGTGGGCGGGATTCACTGGCAGAAAGGGATCAAGCATGGCCTTGTTCTCGCCAGCGGTAAGAAGCCGGCGCTCAATGCCCAGCTTGTTAATCAGCCCCTGCGCGCCAAAACCGTTCATCAGAACCCCGATCGACCCCACCAGACTAGATCGATTCACGACAATCTGGTCTGCGGCCGAGGCAATAAAGTAGCCGCCTGAGGCGCAGACATCTTCGACCACAGCAATCAGCTTCTTCTCAGGGTGCAGGGCACGCAGCCGAAGGATCTCCTCGTAGATGAGAGAGGACTGCACGGGGCTTCCCCCGGGGGTGTTCATGCGCAGAATAATGCCGGCAGCCATTGGCTCATCGAAAGCCGCTCGCAACGATTCGTTCACCAGTACCGCATCCACCTCACCATCAATTTCAATCGTCCCATTGATGCTAATGACCGCAGTGTGACGCTCCTCGGGGCCTCCAGGAGCAGACACACCTGACAGTGACTGGCTGAGGATGACGGCAATTGCGACCAAAACCCCCAGAGTGATAAACCGCCGCAGCATCGCCCAGCGTCGCGTGCGACGCTGCTCCTCCAAATGCGCCATGAGTATCTTCTCCATGACGGTAATCTGAGTGGATGCATCGGAAGGGTTCGGCTGGGTGTCCATAGTGGGCCTCGTGGCGCAGAAAAAAAAGAGTTAAAAGGAAGGCGGGGGCAGTTGTTGGTCGCCGACCGAAACACCAAGCAGGTGCCTGCGAACCCATAGGTCTAGGGCA